>SULG01000024.1 GCA_005524015.1 Candidatus Jettenia ecosi | reverse complement strand
TAAGCGTAACTTAAGCGATATTCGGGGGGTGGCACTGACAAACTCTGTTTTTCAGTGCTTAACCTGAGAGATGCAGTTACAGTCACAAGGTATGAGTAGAGAGTGGGTTAAGGCATTGGTTTTTACGCCAAATCCACCACTACTATTTCCAGAAAAGGCAAATTCACTATCGCTTAATCTGCCCTACTTAAGAATTAAATTTCCGGATTGATTCAATCGAAGACGATTGAACCAGTGAAAGGTTATTTTTGAAAATTCATTGATTTTTATCGGTCTACGGATATAATCACAAATAGTTGTTTTTAGAATTTTATATAAGGAGGCATGTATATGTTTAGTATGCCAGGTGGTTGGGAATGGCTTATCATCCTGATTGTAGCGCTGCTGATTTTTGGTAAGAGACTTCCTGAGGTGATGAAATCGCTGGGGCGTGGTATTGTTGAGTTTAAGAAAGGTGTAAAGGGAGTCGAGGAAGATGTAGAAGAGTCTAGCAGTAAAAGTGCGCAAAAGATAACTCTTGAGAAAGAAGTTGCCAAACAGGAAAATAAGCAAGAAGTCTAAAACCTCTTGAGAAATAACTGAAAAAATATCCTCAATGATTTAAATATGTATACTGAGGGTACTTTTACGTTTTTATATTTTAATTTATACGGGGGACGTTTGATGTAACTATCCTTTGTACAAGATGGTTCATGTTATATAAGTCAGCATGGTTAAAAAGATAGTACAATACTGAAATTTTAGAAAGGTAAAATGAGGGGTAATTAACATGAGAGATAAGAGAAGAATAAGATTAACATGGCGTAGTAAGCGAGCAAACCATGGGAAAATGGGATGCAAGGGTAGAAGAGTTGGAAAGTATAAGTAGTATTTGTATCTCGTAAATAAAAAGTCGTTTTTTAGAAAACCAATCAGTAGATATTTATTGGTTAGAAAAAGCTATCTTAGCGTAGTCGTTTTGACTCTATAAGATAGCTTTTTTTATTCTTCTATGACTTAAATCGCTATAGAAATTTTAATTTTTGTTGACAGTTTGTTCAAAAATATTTAAAAGATTGAAGTTTTGAATCGTGGGTGCGTTACTCTCCATTTCTCCACCAAGTATATGGGTTTTTCAAAAAGAGAAATTGTTACCAAAAAATTTTAGAGAAAATATAAAATAGTATGAAGAGGGCATTGATAACAGGGATTACGGGCCAGGATGGTTCTTATCTGGCAGAGTTTCTCCTGTCGAATGGCTATGAGGTCCACGGTCTTATTCGTCGTTCCAGTACCTTTAATACTGACAGGATTAATCACCTCTATCTCGACCCTCACGACCCCCAGGCACGTCTTTTCCTCCACTATGGAGACCTCTCTGATTCAGGTCAGGTAACGAATCTTGTCTACAATATTCAGCCTGATGAGATTTATCATTTAGCGGCTCAGAGCCATGTACGGGTGAGTTTCGATATGCCTGAATTTACGGGAAATATTACCGGTTTAGGGACTACCAGGATACTGGAAGCTGTCCGGAGAAGTGGTATTAAAACCAAATTTTATCAGGCAAGCAGTAGTGAAATGTTTGGGGATGCCCCGGCTCCTCAGAACGAGATAACGCCTTTCAGGCCAAGAAGTCCGTATGCTGCGGCTAAGGTCTATGCTTACTGGATGACGGCCAATTATCGGGATGGATACCATATGTTTGCCTGTAATGGGATACTATTTAATCATGAGTCGCCAAGAAGAGGCGAGACTTTTGTAACGAGGAAGATAACAAGGGCAATTGCGTATATAATTGCGGGAAAACAGAAAAAGTTGTATTTGGGAAATCTCGAAGCAAAGAGAGATTGGGGTTTTACTCCCGAATATGTGGTATGTCAGTGGTTAATGCTTCAGCAGGATAAACCAGATGATTATGTAATAGGCACCGGTGAAAGCCATTCAGTAAAGGAATTTGTGGAGCTTGCCTTCAAATATGCTGGAATCGAAATAGAATGGAAAGGCGTGGAGGTTTATCAAAAGGGTATAGTAAAATCTTTAAGTTATCATCTTCAAACTTTAACTCCCCATGTAAAAGTTGGAGATACGCTTATTGAAATAGACCCTAAGTATTTTAGGCCGACAGAGGTTGATTTTTTACGGGCTGATATTATCAAAGCAGAGAAGAATTTAGGCTGGGTGCCAAAAGTTACCTTTGAAGAGCTTATTAAAATCATGGTTGATTCTGATATGGAGCTTATAGGCATGAATACCCCCGGTGAAGGGAAGAGGGCATTAAAAGAGAAAGGGATACATTGGACGGAGAATAAGTTTATATTAGGCTAAGGTTGAGGTTGAGGTTTAGGCTAGGGTCAAATAACCCAACCTGAAAGCACATGAAAGATAAATTAAACTTTTATTATAACTCCCGTGCCTTTTTAACCGAGACCAGGAATCACTTAATTTATGGATATCGTGTAGAATATTTTCCTAAGACAGAATTTGAGGGTTCATCGAACCTTGTTGAGGAAATATGGAAAGAGTTAAATTCTCTCATTAACTCTTTAGAAAAGAAAACTTGACCTTATCCTCAACCTTAATCTTAACCTCAACCCAAATGGACACGAGATGAGTTTCTGGACAAACAAAAAAGTTTTAATTACCGGCGGCGCCGGGTTTCTTGGTTCCTTCGTCGTCGAAAAATTAAAAGCACGAGGCGTTACCGATATAGGTATACCAAGAAGCAAAGAGTATGACCTTGTTGAAAGTGATGCATGCAAAAGGCTGTATAAAGATACCAAACCGGATATTGTTATTCACCTCGCAGCAAAGGTTGGCGGTATAGGCGCTAATCGTTCAAACCCGGGTAAGTTTTTCTATGATAACCTGATGATGGGGGTTCAGATGATGGAAGAGGGAAGACGTTCAGGGATAGAAAAATTTGTAACCATTGGCACTATCTGTGCCTATCCAAAATTTACCCCTGTACCTTTTAAAGAAGAGGATTTATGGAATGGATATCCGGAAGAAACCAACGCACCTTATGGCCTGGCAAAGAAGATACTTTTAGTACAATCACAGGCATACCGGCAGCAATACGGTTTTAATGCTATCTACCTTTTACCCGTTAATCTTTATGGGCCGGGGGATAATTTTGACTTAGATACTTCCCATGTCATTCCTGCGCTTATAAGAAAATGTGCAGAGGCAAGGTATTCTGAGGTTAAGGCTGAGGTTAAGGACAAGGTTGAATCCTCTGAACCTGCACTTCCTCAACCTCAACCTCAACCTCAACCTTCTATCATTGTTTGGGGAACAGGCAAACCTACAAGAGAATTCTTATATGTGGAAGATGCAGCAGAGGGGATTCTTCTTGCTGCTGAACGGTACAATAAGCCGGAACCTGTTAACCTTGGGGCAGGGTTTGAGATTTCCATAAAAGATCTCATGGATCTGATTGCGCGTTTCATGAACTTTAAGGGAAGAATTATCTGGGACACATCGAAGCCTGACGGTCAACCCAGAAGAAAACTGGATACTTCCAGGGCTTATGAAGAATTCGGATTTAAGGCAAAGATACCTCTTGAGGAAGGATTGAAGCGAACAATTACATGGTATAGAGAAAATATAGGTAAGTAATTATAACCAAGATAATAAGCCCGCAAAATACAGAAAATCGTCAATTAACATTTTTCCCCTTGCAGAAATGAATCAAACCTTAATTAAATACCTGCCATCATTCTTTCGTATTAGGTTAGAAGGCCGTGCTAATTTACAAAATATACTAGCAAACACCGGCTGGTTATTTATTGATAAGATACTACGTATGGGTGTTGGGTTGTTTGTTGGAGTATGGATTGCGCGGTATCTTGGGCCAGAGCAATTTGGACTCTACAGCTATGTAATCGCTTTTGTCTCATTATTTGGTGCATTTGCTACGTTAGGATTAGATGGAATTGTGGTACGGGATATTGTTCGATATCCATCTTGTAAGAATGAAATACTTGGCACTGCCTTTATACTCAAACTTATAGGAGGGATAGTAACATTCCTCTTGATAATAGGAACTATTTTTTTTCTTCATCATCATGATGATCTAATCCACTGGCTAGCTGGTATTATAGCGTTCGGGATGATTTTCCAGGCGTTTGATACGATTGATTTCTGGTTTCAATCGCAGGTACAATCAAAATACACTGTTTATGCAAAGAATGCGGCTTTCTTACTCATTGCTCTCTTAAAAGTTGTTCTAATTTTCATTAGGGCACCATTAATTGCTTTTGCATTCGCTGGATTAGCAGAAATCATCCTTGGTGCAATAGGGCTAACAATCGCGTATAAATTACATGGCTATACACCAAAAACCTGGTGGGGAAATTTTTCATGGGCAAAGAAGCTGCTTAGTGATAGTTGGCCACTAGTTTTATCGGGAGCGACAATAGCAATTTATATGAGAATCGACCAGATAATGCTCGGCAATATGGTAGGGAATGAGGCTGTCGGAACTTATTCTGCTGCCGTTCGAATATCTGAACTTTGGTATTTTATACCGACGGCAATTGCATCATCCATTTATCCAACTTTGATCCGGGCTTATCATGAATCAGAAGAAAATTTCTATCATAAGTTAAAAATTGTAATGGGATATTTTTTCTGGGGTGCTCTACTGTTGAGTGTTATTATTGCAAGTTTTAGCCAAGGTATCATTCATGTTTTATTCGGTGATGGCTATGCAGAGGCTGCAAAAATACTATCTATACATATTTATTCAAGTATTATAGTTAGCATGAGCATTGTCTTCAGTCAAAAATATGTAATTGACGGAACCGTTAGAGTTAGCCTGATTGGTACAATTGTTGGCGCAATATCAAACATAGTTTTAAATCTCTGGTTTATTAAAATCTATGGCCCTGCTGGCGCTGCTATTGCGACGGTAATTAGTTACCTGTTGCCGACTATCTTTCTTGGAATTTTTGTGGATAAAAGAATTTTGTTTGCTTTTGTTGAGTCTATCTATTATTTATTAAAAAAACACAAACATGTTTAGAAAAATTGATAAAATTTATGATATGATTGCATTAATAAATTATCGATTAAAATCTAGATGTGTAAAATCATTTGTATTCAATTTCAGATACTTGATGACGAAAAGCTTAGTAATGAGTATAGAGGATGTAAAAGAATATTTAGGTATAACAACCAATGATGTGATTGATTTTGCTAAACTCTGGGCTGAAAAAGAAATGTTACTCTTTAAAAATAAAAAGGATGTCCAATCTTTTTATACAGATTGGAAAGATGATTACGCAAAATATAATATATGTGCAAATGTTTTGAACCAACATTTCGATACCATAAATTTTCAGATAATACATAAATACTTTACTAAAGAAGTTTACAATAAAGATACTTTAATAGACTATGGTTGTGGTACGGGTTCATTAAGTTTTGCTTTTGCCATTGAGAAATTGATAAATTCTAAAATAATTTTACTAGATGTGGAAAATGACATAAACGAATTTATCAGATTTAGGATAAAAAAACACCAATTACAAGATATTATCTCATTATATAATGTAATGTCTTTTAAAGGATGGAATGTAGCTAATGGATTATACTGTATCGATGTCTTAGAGCACGTAGAGAATTCATCAGAAATATTTATTAATAATATACATCCTTTACTTAGAAAAAATGGCCTTTTATATCTAAAGGCGCCATGGAGGGGACAACTAACACATATTGGTGACAGGGAATTATTCAGCATGTAGCTCAGGAGACTCAAGGCGCCATGGAGGGGACAACTAACATATATTGGTGAAGCATCTGATAATTTTTATCTAAAAGGTGGAAGAGGATTTTTGACTAAAAAATATAAATTACTTTATCGAGCTGGGCCTATAGACATTCTCTGTGTATATCAAAAAATTAAAGAGTAGTTTATAAATCTCAGATAAGGAGTTATAGCATCCAACAGATGAAACCGAACAGAATGTGGCGAAAGTTGATCTTTGGTTGTATGTAAATGTATGAAACATACGGAATCCTTAACAATGTCACTGCGAGGTAGTATCCGAAGAATCCCCCTTATCAAAGGGGGCCAGGGGGTTGTTAATTCCAGTATCTCAAAAAGAGATTGCTTCGGACAATACCCTCGCAATGACAGACAGAGTAATCTTTCTTCAGTTGATGATATGTTCAGTTTCATCATTTGGATACTATAAATTAAACTTCCTTCAGTAGCTTTTTTCTATAAATTACATTTTATTAAAGGGTACATAATAATTCCTAAATAAGGCATAGATGTAGCCTTAATTGAAAATAATAAAATGAAAATTGGATTTTATATAAAATGGAGCAAAGGATCTTTAAACTCAAACAGTAATGTTCTAGGTGATGAACTTTATGGAGAATCCATATGCCATGCTCTAAGAAAAGTTAAGGGAATAAAGTTTGCAGAACTCTACGCACCTAATTATCTACCAAATGAAGAACTAGATGTAATGATTTATCTTAATGGTACAAAACCTAATGACAATTGGGCAAAGAGGCATATTTCTTACATGCAAAATGCTTATGGTGAAGGATCAGATAAGGTTCTTGAAGAATTCCAGAAGATTGGATATGACGGTTATGCTTTTATATCTAAAAAACTCTTAAGCATGCATAAAAATTCGGGTTTTTCAGGTATTTTTCTACCTTTTGGAGTTGACCTGGATACCTTTTATCCACGAAAGGCTGAAAGGAAATATACATTTGAGGTTGCATATATTGGGAATGATATTAAAGGTGAGTGTAGAACTACTAAATATTTGTTCCCTGCTGTGAAGTATAATTTTGGATTATTTGGCAACTGGGAAATACCAAAAGCAAGATTAAGATTCTGGAAAAATTGGAGAAAAGTTTCCGAATATAAAAGAATATTTCAGAAGATATCTCAAGGTAAGATCCCTCAAGAAAAAGTACCTGTTCTGTATAGCAATGCGAAAATAAATCTAAACTGTACAGCCCAGGACTGTGTTAATTGGGATGTAATTACTCTTAGAACATTTGAGGTTTTAGCCTGTAAGGGATTCTTGATTACTGATAGAGTTGCAGTTGCTGAAGAAACAATGAAAGACTGTATGGTATTTACAGAGGGTGATGAGGATTTAGCCGAGAAAATTGAATATTATCTATCTCACGAAAACGAGAGGAAGATAATAGCAGAGAATGGCTATGAATATGTTATCAAACATGCTTCCATTGAAAAGAGAGTGAAAGAGTTATATTCCTATATAGAAGAGATAATATGAAAATTCTTTTTGTTAATCCACCTGTTATACGATCTGAGAATTCGTCTTCTGAAAATGATTTTAAAATTGAAGGATTTGTTTTTAAACCTGAATATAGAAAAATTCCGGGAATGAGTAGAATATTTACCATCTTACATAAGTATATTGGATTAGGAAAAGGCGTTAGATATGGAGTAAGAGCTGGTTCAAGATGGCCTTGGACTATGGATCAACCTCATGGAGGTCCCCATTACCCTTTTATTATGGGTTATTCTGCCGCTTTTTTAAAATCCAATGGGATTGATGTAAATATCATTGATTCAGTTGCAGAGGAGGAATACTCTTATAATAATTTTATTAAAGAGGTAAAGAACGAATCACCAGATATTGTTGTGATTGAAACATCTACACCTACTTTCGATATTGATATCTGGATAGCAAAAACAATATCTGATTTTGCTGATGTAGCAATGGCAGGCCCGCATGTATCCTCAAGTTACGATAAAATTAATAGTGAATATCCATTTGTAAAATATTTGTTAAAAGGAGAATATATTATAAGTAGTTTGGAAATGGCGCGTACTAAAGAACCTGGTATTTATGAATCTTCCGTTGTAACAGATTTAGACTCTATTCCATTTCCTTTTAGAGACTACAGGTCTGCAACAAATTATTATGATCCTACAATGCCTACAGTACGGCCACAATTACAAATATGGGGCGGTAAAGGATGTCCATTCAAATGTACTTATTGTCTCTGGCCACAGACAATGTATCAAGGAAAAGTATCGCTGAGAAAACTCGAGAAGATAGTACAAGAGATAAAAGAGGCTATTGGAAAATATGGCTATAAAAGTATATTCTTTGATGATGATACATTTAATTTAGGAACTGAGCGTATAAGCAAATTATGTGGTGAATTAGCAAAGATAAGACTTCCATGGACTATGATGGGACGTCTAGATTGTTCACCCAATTGGTTATATGATAAAATGGTAAATAGCGGATGCGTAGGAATGAGATTTGGCATTGAAACTTTTGATTTGGGAATTTTGAAGAATATTAAAAAAGGTTTAGAGCGAACTGATTTTTTAAAGACTTTAAAATACATTACTAGTAAACACCCACAACTTATGATTCATTTAACAATGATGAAGGATTTACCAGGGCAAACTGATGAGATTTATCAAAGGGATATAAGAATATTACAAGACCTTGAATATAGTAAGCATAGTATAATGAGGAGTTATCAGTTAGCTACTTGCGTACCTTTTCCAGGTACAGAAATGTATAATCGGCTAGCTGAAGAAAAAAGAGGAGAGATACTTAGCAATTATAAGTTATATGATGGTGGAAGGGATACAATTATGAGCAAGTTAAAGGTCTGAATATGAAGACCATTTGTATAATTGGGGCTTCAGGGTTTATTGGAAGTTATTTATTTAATTTCTTGGATATACAACTCAAAGAAAATTTTACAATAAAAGGAACTTTCTTTTCACATAAAAAAAATCCTCATTATGAATTTTTGGATATAACCAATGAAAGTTGTATAGAACATTATTTGTTGATCAATCTACCATCCTTTATTATTTTATTGGCGGGAACCAAGGATGTTAAGAGATGTGAGGAAGACTTTAACTATGCAAATGCACTTAATACAAAACCTGTAGAGAATATTATAAAGATAGTTACCGTTAATAAACTTAATACAAAGGTTATTTTCTTTTCTTCTGATTATGTTTTCGATGGAGAACGGGGATATTACAAAGATATTGATAATCCAAAACCAAATACTAACTATGGTGAAACTAAAGTACTAGCTGAACAATTACTTATGCAATCAAATATAGATTTTAAAATTGTTCGGCCATCAGCTGTAATGGGGAGGGGTGGAATTTTTTTTGATTGGTTTCTGGAATCAATAAAGAATCAAAAGGAAGTAAAACTTTTTAACAATACTTTTTTTACACCAACACCGATTAGATTCTTAAATGAAATGATACTAAGGCTGGTGTGGGATTATGACAAGATACATAATAAAGTTATACATATCGTTGGTGAGAAAAGATTAAGTAGATACGATTTAGCTCTATTATTAAGTAGCTTTATACCTGAGAGAAGAGCTAAATTAATTCCGGGAATAGTGGATTTTAAGAGTTCTTTATTGAAGAAAGATCTATCATTAGTGCAATCTGCTTTTACTAAGTCTCATCAGAAAAAGAATTTTTATGAGTACATGAAACAAGAGGTTTCAGATGATAAAGCTAATTGACAGATATTTTATCCATAGAGATGAAAGGGGATTGCTGGAGGGCTTAATTAATTTTGGAGAATGGAAAGAATTTAATATGATAACTTCTTTTTCTGGGGCAATACGTGGGAATCACTATCATAAAGATACTGAAGAAATTTTTATAATACTAGATGGTGAGATTAAAGTTATCACACAAAGAATTGAAAATGATAAACGAGTAGGAGAACCTAATGAAAAGGTTGTTAAGTCTGGTGATGTTTTTACCATAAAACCTTTAATAAACCATACTTTTTATATACTCCAAGATTCAAGATGGATAAATTGCCTATCTAAAAAAATCATTGCTAACAATCCAGATATACATAGAGTTGAATGATTAACGGTGTTTGAATGCCTAATTGGAAGCTAGAAACTCCAGTCGTTTTTTTAATTTTTAACCGGCCTGATACTACAGAAAAGGTTTTTGAGGTTATTCGCCAAGCGAAGCCACCAAAGCTATTGGTCGTTGCCGATGGTCCTCGTGCAGATCGCTCAGGTGAAGTGGAAAAGTGTGCAGCAGTCCGTGCAATTATTGATCGGGTAGATTGGGATTGCGAAGTGTTGAAAAATTACTCCGATATAAATATGGGTTGCAAGCAACGCATATCGAGTGGATTGGATTGGGTGTTCGATACCGTTGAAGAGGCAATTATTCTTGAAGATGATTGTCTTCCGCATCCAACCTTCTTTCGCTTTTGTGAGGAATTATTAGAAAAGTATCGAAGTGATGAGCGTATTGCTATGATTGGCGGTATAAATTTCCAATTTGGCAAAAAACGGACAAACAATAGTTACTATTTTTCCCGATATAACCATATCTGGGGTTGGGCTTCTTGGAGTAGGGCATGGCAATATTATGATGTTGAGATGAGAGCATGGCCCTTAATTCGAGATGGTAAATGGCTAGAAGATATCCTAGGAGATTCAAGATTAGCCAAACACTGGGAAGGGGTTTTCCAAGCAACATTTGAGGGCAAGATTAATACGTGGGACTATCAATGGGCTTTTGCTTGCTGGATGCAAGGGGCATTAGCTATTCTACCAAATTCAAACCTGGTATCAAATATAGGATTTAATACAGAGGCAACACATACATCTGGACAAAATGCTTTTGCCAATATGAGGACAGAATCCCTTGAGTTTCCTCTTTTACACCCACGATATTTAATACATGATGCAATGGCAGATAAATATACAGAAAAAGTTCATTTCTCAATTAACTCGACACCAATAAGAGTGATAAATAAATTTAAGAAAATCTTAAATAAGTTATAAAGAGATTTCTTAAAGTTAAAATCCGATACTTTACCTATGAATTGTAAAATTTGCGATTTAGAATCCCCTGAATTCTCAAGAGCTAAGGTTCTGAAGAAGTACGATATCAAATATTTTAGATGTAACCATTGTGGTTTCATTCAAACAGAAGAACCGTATTGGATTGATGAGGCATATTCTGATGTAATTAATAGGAGCGATATAGGGTTGGTCAGCAGAAGTATAACTTTCTGTAGAATAGTAAAGGTTCTTGTGTTTGCTTTTTTTAACAGGAATGTAAAATTCATTGATTACGCAGGAGGTTATGGGTTATTTGTCCGTATGATGAGAGATATTGGATTTGATTTTTATCATTATGATAAATATTGCCCAAATCTTTTTGCTCAAGATTTTGAATCTAAGAGTAATGGAAGTTGTCAGTATGAGCTGCTTACAGCGTTTGAAGTTTTTGAGCATTTGGCAAGCCCAATCGATGAAATACAAGAAATGCTATCATTCTCCAGGAATATCCTTTTTACTACTCAGTTAGTCCCTGCAAATACTCCAATGCCAAATGACTGGTGGTATTATGGTCTTGATCACGGGCAGCATGTATCTTTTTATTCCCAAAAGTCATTGTCTATTATAGCAGAAAAATTTAATTTAAATATATACTCTAATGGAAGATCTTTTCATCTGTTGGCTGAGAAAAAGATTTCGCCGTTTTTATTCAACGTACTATCCAGACATAAGGTAGCTGCTTTAGTTAATATGATTTTTAACCAGAAATCATTGATCCAAGCCGATTATAAGAAGGTTACTAGAGTAGAATTAAAATAATTCAAAATAATGCAATTCATCCTAAAGATTTTGGGGTTGGTCTATTGTAAACTCCTGTTGCTAATCGATAGCCTCGTCTTGATTTTCTATAGCCAAAGGCATGAAAAATTAAAAAAAAATATTCTTTTGGTTAGGCTCGATGCCATTGGTGACTTTATTCTTTGGCTCGATGCAGCGAAGAGGTTTAGGGAGTTATTTCCTGAAAGAGGGCATGAAATTACGCTTTTAGGAAACCGAGCATGGACTTCCCTTGCCGAGAAAACACCTTATTTTGAAGAAGTATGGTTGCTTGATAGACACAAATTTTTGAGAAACATAACCTATCGCTTCAAGATGATGAAAAAAGTCCGTCAGGCTGGTTTTGATATGGTTATTCAGCCTGTATTTTCACGTGAATTTTTGTTTGGAGATGCCATAGTAAAAATCAGTGGTGCAAAAGAGAGAATCGGTTCTCAAGGAGATTACTCAAATATAAATCCATGGCAAAAACGTATTAGCGACCGTTGGTACACCCGGCTTATACCAGCAACCAAAGAACCGCTCATGGAATTAGAGCGTAATGCAGAATTCATGCGTGGGCTTGGCTTGGCAGATTTCAGAGCTGGCATTCCTGAGTTGCTACCATCCTGTACTATACCAGTTGATATTAACCTTAAGGATTATTATATATTGTTTCCTGGTGTAAGTGCAAAGATTAGGCAATGGCCTTTATCCCAATTCAAGGAGTTAGCAGTACGAATTTATCAGAATACTGGATGGGTTGGGTTTGTATGTGGTGGACATGGAGAGGAATTGCTGGGTAAGAGGTTGGTACAGGATGTAGATGTCCCACTGCAGAACTGGGTAGGGCGCACTTCTCTGCAAGAGTTGGCTGCAATTATCCGTGGTGCACGTGTAGTAATTGGAAACGAAACGAGTGCTATACATATGGCGACTGCTGTATCGACGCAAGCAGTGTGTATTTTAGGAGGTGGACATTTTGGACGGTTTATGCCATATCGTTTGGAAATGGAAGCAAAAAAGATACTACCCGTACCAGTTGTACATAAGATGAATTGTTTTGGATGTAATTGGCATTGCATTTATCCTATCCCAAAAGGCAACGCTGCGCCTTGCGTAACAAAAATTTCGGTAAATGCTGTTTGGGATGAAACCATAAAGATATTAAAACGTGAAAATTATCTGTTGATATAATGCTTGAGCTTTCGCTATTGCCAGTAGATTCTTAGTATTTCAAGGATGTATTAATAAACCCTATATACATGATTAAAAAACTCTAAGATATTTCAGATGAAAGTTAGTGTAATCATTTCTACTTTTAATAGCGCTAAGACTATTGAGGATACACTGAAGAGTGTCATTAGCCAAGATTGGCCTGATCTTCAAATTATTATACAAGATGGAAAATCCACAGATGATACCGGAACTATCGTTGCAAAATATCCCATAGCTATGGCGGGCTGGCAATCAGAGCCAGATAATGGCATATATGATGCCATGAATAAGGGTATTAGACGCGCAACCGGTGATGTTATTGCTGTCCTCAATAGCGATGATGTCTGGTTACCGGGTACACTGGAACGGATTAACTCTGTATTCTTACGTAATCCAGATGTTGGTATCGTTTCTGGATCGATAGAAGTCTGGGAAGATTCCCCTGGTGGTACTAAAGTAGTTTTGAGATCGAGTTTACTCTACCTGCGTAAGAATATGACTATTCAACACCCAGCTACATTCGTACGACGTAATGTGTATGAGCGCGTAGGATTCTTTAATACCCGTTATAGATTCAGTGCTGATTATGATTTTGTACTGAGATGTCTTGAGGCTAACGTTCCATGGATTATACTCGACGATGTCTTTGTTCGTATGCGAGCAGGTGGAAAAGGTACAACTTTTAACTTCGACGATTGGGCAATCCGGAGGTCATATAAACTTTCATCAGTTGTTAGCGAATCTATTATTTGTACAAACAGCTTTGTACGGTATTTACTAAGAAAGATTATTTTAAAAATTTTTGGAAGAAGAACTTTATCAACTTTTAGAGGTTATCTATGGAAGAAACGTATTTATCGATAGATAAGGATTTGTTGAAGAGAAAATTTGTAGAATAGTAAGATATACTGGTGTTTACAAAATTTCATATAGCACTGCTTTCAAAAATTTGTAAAGTATTTGTAGCTGTATTCTCCCATGAAAAGATTTTTGCTCTTTCTAGTGTCTTTTTCCTCAATGCAGAGATTAACTCTTGATTCTTTAATGTTCTCAATATTACATCGGCTATTTCATTCAGATTGGCTGGATCAAAATACATAGCTGCATTACCACATATTTCTGACATTGGCTCTTTGTTAGAAACAAGTACTGGAGCGCCACAGGCCATTGCTTCTACCAGAGTCATCCCAAACGATTCACAGGTTGAAGGATAAACAAATAGTATACAGGAAGAATAGAGATACGGTAATTCCTCATAAGGAATATTACCTAAAAAAATAATGCGGTTCTCATATCTGTGCTCTGCTATAAAAGCCTTTATCTCATCATGATATTCTCTATCAAAACACTCCCCTGCAAAAACAAGTTGAATTTCATTGTTTATTTTGCCTTTTAGCAATACAAATGCTTTTATAAGTTCCAGGAAATTTTTATACCGCTGAATGTGAGATACATAAAGAATAAATTTTTCTAAACCATATTTTTTTTTAAATTGATGCAGTATATTGTCTTCGCTATAAGGGCGAAATATTTCTTTGTTAATGCCGTGGTAAATGACTTCCGCATGTTTAACGGAAGTTCCAATCTTCTCTATAAGGGTACGCGCATTCATTGAAGGAAAAATGACTCTGTGTGCCCTTTTAATTGATACTATAGTTAACCGTTTTAACAGTTTGAGCCTTACATTCTGGATTAAGCCTTTTTCTATCAAAAGATTGTCGCTGAATGGTTCGACGTTTTGTATCATGACTACATTTCGGATTGGAGTAAAGAAAGGACATATATTACCGGGAGAGAAAAGGATATCCACTCCTTCTTTTTTTAAAAAGGATGGTAAAATGCATTGCTCCCACAGAATACGTAAAAGAGAATTTTGTGAGGGTATTCTAAAAGATATAAAGGTAAAATTGGGATGCTGGAAATAGAAATTTTCTTTTCCGGTAGATGTCGTCAGTATAAGATATTGATGATTTGTATCTATTTTTGATAAATAGGTTAAAAGGTTTTTTATGTATGTGATGCCACCACCTGCAACGGCAGAGGTTGTATTAATGGCAATTTTCATAGGGTATTTTTAGATACATCATGTTTATGATAAAAATACTTCCTTTAGATTAAGCCTGAAACCTTGTAAAAGAGGTGAAGTAAGTTCATCATCAATAAAGTATATGCCAACGGTATCAAAACCTGTTTCTTTCAATACCATAATTTCGATTGTCTTCTTATCAGGGTCAACTATCCAGAATTCCTTTACACCGTGATCCATATAAAGTCTTTTTTTTACTAACTTATCCCTTTCTCTGGTTTTCCTGGATAATATCTCAATAGCCACATCAGGTGCGCCTCGTAAATTTTTTTCTGTTATCAACCCTATTCTTTCTTTGGAAATAAAGATAATATCTGGCTGTACTACATTAGTTTCTGACAGGACTACATCAAAAGGGGTGTAGAGAACGATACCGAGGTCGTTTTCTTTAACAAATATTTTCAGAGGATGAGAAATGTTCATTGAGATAGTCTGATGATAAAAACCAGGTGACGGTACCATATACAATTCCCCCTCAATAAGCTCATATCTTTTATCGTTGTCCATGTTGGCATAATCGTTGTAGGTGTATGTTATTCTGGTTTTGAGCATGGCTATCTCCAGTAAGGCATTGTTATGAAAAATTGAGGTTAAGATCGAGGGTGAAAAGAGCGTTTCAATACTTTGTATATTGTTCAGAGGTCTTGTTCATGAAGCTATTGATTTTCGTGATGATTATAACATTTCTGCTCTGCCTTTGAAATAAAATATGCTAAAGATAAAAACCAATGTTAATGTTCATGCAGGGCAATCCTTTAGGGTTGCTATCCCCTGTACACTTTCAGGCGGAGAGGCAAGGCTGAAGCCTTACCCTACGTTTGATAAGAGATAAAAGTTGCCTATGGCCTTATTTAAATGTTTAAGAAATTCAAAGTTTTTCATTATACCGTTAATACACCCCTAACCCTGATTGTAGAGACGCAAGATTTTGCGTCTCTACAAGGGAACGAACCCACCCCTTAGTCCCATTCTGGGAGAGCAGGGGGTAAAAAAGAAAAGTCATTGAGTTTTGCCTTTTACAACCCACCCTAATTTAAATATTCAGGAAGTTCATTCTCCCATTGAAATACTTGAGAAATTTCTTGCTTTATCCTCTCATCTGGTGGTATTCTTTCCTCCGTAGTCCAAATTCTTTATTAACGATAATGATTTCATTTTATGATTGAAAAAAGATTTTTAAAAGAAAATAAAATCGATAAAGAAGCGAAAGCAAGGCTGACCGAGATAATCACGAATTATCTTTTAGAAAGGGAGGATATCATTTTTGCTTATCTTCACGGTTCCTTTATGGAAGATAACGGTTTTAGGGATATTGATATTGCTCTCTTTATGAAAGAGCCTGTTGAAGAGTTGAAGACTGAATCAGATCTATCATGCGATTTGAGGGAAAAGACAGGCTATCCTGTTGAAGTCAGGATAATAAACAGGGCTTCTGTTGCATTTCAAATGGCAATCTTGAGGAAGGGTAGTGTGCTCCTTAGCAGATCAGAAGATATGAGGACTGATTTTATTGAAAAGGTAGGTAGAAAATACCGGGAGTATGTTCATTTTAGAAATATTGTGATGAGTGTATAGGGATATATATGGTAGATGTTGACAGGATTGCAAAAGCAAAAGCAGATGTCTTGAGTATATATGACCAGATAGGAACGCTCGTTACGGTAGAAAAAGAAGCGTTTCTTTCAGATCCAAAGAGCCCCTTGGCTTTGAAATATTTACTGATAGAAGCTGTAGAAGCGATAGCTGATATATGTCAGCTCTTTTAGCTAAGATAAAAGGAATACCATGTGAGGGATATGTGGATTGTATCGTGAAAACAGGAAAAGCAGGGATACTATCTGCTTCCCTTACTCATAAACTCCGTCAAATAGTAGATCTAAGGAATAACATTATCCACAGATATTGGGTTATTAATAATGAGCAGCTTTATAATATAACGGTAGAGAATAAAGATAATCTCATAGCATTTGTAAACCAGATTAACACCTTCCTTGCTTCCATAAAAAGGAACTGAGAGATAATCGTTTTACAGCATATAGTTTAAATAAAATTTTATTGTAAAATATTTACAAATACTATACCGTGAAGCGTCCCATTGTTTTTATTACTCTCTTATTTATATGTGGTATATATCTGGGACATCTCATAAAGATTCCTATTTATATTACATTTAGTATAGTCTTTCTTCAGTGGATATTTTGTCTTCTCTGTTTATGTTTCCATAAACTTACCGCATGCTTGATCCCCTGTTTGCCAGTCTTTCTTATTGCATTATCAATGGCATATTATGATTGCCGTACTGAATCTCTGCCTGTCAATCATATTGAGCATGTATTAACTACCCGGAAATCCCTGCAACGCATTACAGGAATTATTATAAATCCACCCATTATCCTGGATGAGGATACCTTAACTAAGCGGTTACTTCAATTCCAACCAAAACACACTTTTTATAAACCGGACTATAAGATGTCTTTTACTCTCCAGGCAGAAAAAATAGAAACTCTATCGGGATGGAAAAACATATCCGGCGCTATCAAAGTGAATCTCTATCTATCAAAAGATCAACTTATACAAACGAACAATCCCCTCCCTATTTTAAACAGGTTAGTGTATGGTCAGAGGCTGGAGCTTTTTGGTTCTGCATTCCTTCCAAAATCTCCTGCCAATCCGGGTGAATTTGATTACAAAAGATATTTGCAGGGGCAAATGCCATCAATCCGGTGTTTAATGACTGTGGTACATACGAATAATATAAAAGTTAAAGACTCGTATCATACGAATTGGATATATAGTTTTCTCTTTGCATTAAACAATTACCTGAATAATACCATTTATACCCATACCTTCAGTAACAGTGCGCCCCTGATCAGCAGTATATTATTAGGCAACAGGGTTGACCTCTCAGGCGAGGTGATTGATAATTTTATGAAAACAGGCATCATCCATTTCATAGCCATTAGCGGCTTTAATGTGGGGATTGTGGTTTTTACCGTGCTTTTGCCGTTACGTTTATTCGGGATCAACCAAATACTGTCAACAGGGATTATTCTTATTATCATTATTCTCTATGCCTTTTTAACAGGACTTAATCCACCGGTGCTGCGCGCCAGTATCATGGCCATTATTTTCTTCTGTAGCTTTTTAGTACGCAGGCAGTGGGATATTACCAGCGGTATCTTTACCGCCATATTTTTTATCCTCATAAGGAATCCATCAGATCTTTTTAATATCGGATTTCAGCTATCGGTACTGGCAACGATGGGTATTGTTTATGGACCATCAAAAATTGAAGGCACAGTATTTAAAACTGCTTTATTTATAGAGAAGCTACAAGTAAAGACCGAGCGGGGGCGGTTGTTTTTTCTAAAAAAATATCTCCGTAAATCTATCTGTATTTCTCTTGCTGCATGGCTGGCTACCGTACCTCTCACGGCTTATTATTTTCATCTTGTTACACCGTTTATCGTCATCACGAATATCCTGGTATTCCCATTCTTCTGGGTCATTATCGTTTGTGGTATTGTGCTATTGACGCTGGGGATACTATGTCCTCCCCTGGCAGCGACATCTGCATGGTTGGCGTCTCATACAGATATAGTATTAGAATCACTTGTCTCAAACCTGGCATCCTTACCCTACTCGTATTTTTATGTTGTTGGACCTTCACCGACGGAAATTATTCTTTATTACACAGGTATTGTATTACTTCTCTATCACAACTATCTGTCTTTGGATATTGCCCGGATTGTGATATGGGGTCTTCTGATCGCTCATATTTTGATTTTCGCCACCATACTCAAATTTCCCAAAAATTCTTTAACGATTACTTGCTTAGATGTAGGACATGGTGGAGTTACCTTGATTCAATTTCCAAACGGGAAAAATATCTTGTATGATGTTGGCTCGTGGCAAAATCATGATGTGGGAAGATATATTGTAGCGCCCTTTTTATGGAGGCAAAAGATCAAAGAGATTGATCTGATAATTCTCTCTCACGGGCACGAGGACCACTGGAACGGTCTGCCATCTCTTCTTGAAAGATTTTCTGTAAAATCTGTTTATTCACAGCGCCATCTTTTCTCATCAAATGTGGGTCAAAGAATACTCTCCATGCTTGATAAAAGGAATATTTGTACCGATGCTCTTTCTTCCGGCGATGACTTAAAAGGTTTTGAGCCTGCAGTGGTAAAAATAGTACATCCTCCGCCTTTTCATTCTCATACTATCCCAATAAATGATCATTCATGTGTTTTAAAAATTGAATACCTTGGACATACAATACTCCTGTGTGCTGATATCCAGGAACAGGGCATAGAATCGATCTTGTCAAGGCCGGCAGGAATCAAGTCGACAATACTTCAGATACCTCATCATGGTTCCTCTCTCCATAACCTGGAACTGTTTATTAAGGCTGTGCAACCAGTATACTCCTTTATTAATTCAAGTGACACTATTACCTCTCATACTACGCTGAATATCCTGCAAAAGAATCATATCAAAACCCTGCAGGCGCATCGTGAAGGGGCTATAACATTTACCATAGATAAGAACGGGATAACATACTCTTCTTTTCACGAAGAAAAATCACGGGATTAGTTTGATGGTATAGGATTTTTCATTAGTAGGTAAGTGGTTTTTTCAGGCTGGTACAATCGTTTTCAATTGCACCATACGTTTAAGCTGCAGTACCCTCTGTATGAAACCGAACATACGGCGTTCAACCCTGAAAGTGCGAAATGATTCTGGGTACAATATACCCTACCATGAAATCCCGAAGGGATGACATCTCAACGCAGATATCCCATGCCACCCCTTCGGGGTTGAAGGGCTTTTTTCTGCTTTTTCTATAATCATGACATCCCTATGGGATTAGATAAATTAGGCATTCGGCGCTTTTATCTCTTATCAACACGTAGGGCAAGGCTTTACAGGTTGTCCGAGAATTCATTGGCAACCTTAAACATATACTATTTATTGTCTAATATTAATACAATCGGTCAATATATAGTATAGCATCTAGTGCTCAAAGTAATTCTCGGACAGCCTGTTTATAGTATCCAAATGATGAAACCGAACATATCATCAACTGAAGAAGGATTACCCTGTCTGTCATTGCGAGGGTATTTTCCGAAGCAATCTCTTCTAAAATATTCAAGGGATTGCTTCGGACACTACCCTCGCAATGACATGTTAAGAATCCTCTCCATTTCACACACTTACCTATGAGCCAAAGATTCAACTTTCCCTACATTCTGTTCGGTTTCATATGTTGGATGCTATAGCTTTGCTCCTCCGCCAGAACGAGTGAGTGGGGATAGCAACCCTAAAGGGCTGCCCTACAGAATTGAAATTCCTATACATACATATATTGATCACAATACCGGAGAACATGTGGTTTACAAAACTTTGTCTCCGCTATATGCTGTCTGGTTTCAATCGTTGATCACTATAGTTTTACCAATGGATGGCAAATCTTCAAGTTTTCGCCCTTGCAAGGCTATAAAGCCCTGCCTTACTCTTAAAACACAGAGTACATTCCTACCGTTATTTTTATACGTGCACATTCCCTGTAAATTATTTACAATAGCAAAAGTGATGAATTTTTAGCTCTTAATCCTTTCTTTTAAAGAAAATATACTTTTTGTACAACTCTTATGGCTATTCCTATTTGGATACTTACAGGACCTACGGCGAGCGGGAAGACGGATGTTGCATTAAAGATTGCAGAGAGTATTGGCGCTGAAATAGTTTCCGCTGACTCTATGTTGGTATATCGGGGTATGGATATCGGCACAGAAAAACCTTCCCGTATCGCAAGAAATACCATTCCGCATCATTTAATTGATATTGTAGAGCCGTGGGAGGAATATAGTGTAGGACAATATGTGAAAGATTTAGAAGGAGTTATTTCCAAACTTTATCAACAGAGCAAGCCATGTATGGTTGTAGGTGGAACAGCTCTTTATTTAAAGGCTATTGCAGACGGTTTATTTGAGGGGCCGCCGGCGGACTGGGAATACCGGAACTACTTAAGATCTGTTGCCGAAGAAAAAGGTTCCGATTACCTTCACAAAATACTTATCGAGGTAGATCCCGAGATTGCCACGAAGCTACACTCGAATGACCAAAAAAGGGTTATCCGGGCGCTGGAGGTATATAAGACGACAGGGCAGCGCATCTCTTCTTTTCAAACTCAATTTGGCCATAAGAATCCGAAATACGATTGTCTGATAGTTGCTCTTGAACACGATCGTGATATCTTGTATAAGCGTATAGAAGCACGTATAGACCGTATGCTTCTTCGTGGACTTATAGATGAAGTACGGACTTTATTGCATAATCCATCAGGGTTAAGTAAACAGGCCTCTCAGGCGCTTGGATACAAAGAGATTATTAATTATTTCAGCGGGAAATATACCCTTTATGAGGCTACAGAGGTAATGAAAAAAAGAACGCGCTGGTTTGCAAAAAGGCAAATGACCTGGTTCCGGAGTTTTTCAGGCATCCATTGGATTCATGTATCCCCGGATAATGATATAACACGTCTGTCAGAAAGGGTACTTGAGCAATTTACCGGTAAGGTAAATACATGAACCCGAAGAGACAGTTTTCCTGGAGAAATTGAGTTTAAGGAGATTTTATAGTCTAAAGTATTTCTAGTTTTTGTTTGACTTGGAACATTACGGATGTTATATAAGCAAACACTAGATCATAGATACAGAACGATAAAGGCAAACCCTGAGTGATCAGGGGACGCAAAGTAAAGGATCTTTAACCATACTGGCAGAGACGCATAAGGATGCACTCTGCTATGAATTAAAGATAGCCCTACTACCGAACATGATAAATACAGATAAAACAAACAAGAGCCTTACTGCCGAAACTGTTTGTATACACGTTTTCGGAGTAAGGCTTTTTTGTTTTTATAGAATTTACTCTGATGCACGGAAATCTTTCTCTTTCATAACAGTAATATGAAACTTCCTTCTTTACGAATTGATTCCAAAAAGTTTAGCTTACCTATTCGGAAGCTGCCGCAGGTTCGAAAATTCTCACAGGCCTTTAAAGAGAATAAGACAAAAACTGCATGGGGCTTAGACATTGGTGGCTATGCTCTTAAGGCAGTAAAGATTGCGCAAGTATCCGGTTGTTTACAGGTGGAAGACTTTGATGTTATTGAATATTCTACAGTACCGCCGAATGGAGATCTTTTACAATCAACACACATTCAAGAGGCTGTTCAAACTTTTCTGGCAAAGCATCGTATTACCAGGTCAGATACTATTCTGGTATCTATCCCAGGACATTTTATATTGTCCCGATTTATCAGCATTCCCCCTGTAGACCGGAAGCAAGTAAAAGATATTGTTAATTACGAGGCAAAACAACAAATTCCTTTTGATTTTAAAGATATTATATGGGACTACCAGCAGCTATCTGATATAAGTCCTGATATGGAAAGCATGGAAATTGGACTTTTCGCATCAAAAAGAACAACGCTTGATTATATATTGACAAATATTGCATCCCTTAAACCCAGGATAAACGCCTTACAGGTTACACCCCTGGCTATCTACAACCTTGCTCTTTTTGATCAGCACATCGGAGGCGCAACGATAATCATACATGGGGAAACTGAAAATACGGATTTGATCATTGTTGACAACTTACGTCTTTGGTTGAGAAGCGTCTCCTTTTCCACAATAAATACTGATCTTGTGAAGGAAATACAGAGATCAATGGAATATTATAAATCCTTAACGAAAGATACTGTTTGCTTTAAAACTCTTCTCTTAACGGGAAGCAAATTTAAAGATCCACTCAATATAAACTTTATAGCCGATAATTTTAAATATGAGGTAAAAGTTCTTAATGTTCTGAATAATTTAAAAGTATCAGATACTATTAATCCTGCCTATTTTACTGAGAACCTGGTGAATTTAAACACTGCTTTAGGACTTGCGCTGCAAGGCCTAAAATTAGGCCGAATACAGATAAACTTATTACCACCAGAATTAATCAAAGCGGTAGAGATATCTAAGAAAAAGCCTTATGCCGCAGCCAGTATTGGTTGTTTTGCTTTATCACTTATTGTTCAATACTGTGGATTACATATGCAAATTAATCATCTGAATAACTCTCAGAGTTATCACCAAAAAATATTGCAAAATATAAAAGGGCTTGAAGGGAGATATAAGGATGTTGAAGCCCAGGCACAAACAAGCAAATCTGCGCTGGATCTTATCTCCTCTCTTGATTCTTCCCGGTTTTTTTGGATGGAAGTATTGGATACCTTACTGGCTTTGATACCCGATAATGTATCCGTAACGAGTATACAATCCTCATGGATAGATGCGGATACCGTAAAGATTGGAAATAGTGAGAAACAGGCATCATCAGCATTTTTTCAAACGAAAAAGATAAACGCGCCGGTAAAATCTGCAATTACCCAAAAACTGCTTCTTATGGATATAAAAGGGGAAAGCAGAGATCCGAGTGTGGGTTTTATAGAAGAACATATCCTGAAACCCCTTCAGGGGGTAACCCTTTTTGATCAAAAAGTTCCGGCATTCAAAAATGTAGAAATTGTTCCAGGCTCATGTCGTCAGACAGAACATAAGGATGGACGGGAAGGTTATATCAGCTTTGAAATACGTTGGATTATAAAATCATACCATGAGATACAGTTGGAAACGGAAAATCTGTTAGCAGTACCTGGAACTTCAACTTCCTCTGAGAGATCATAAGATACGGGGGAGACGCAAAATCTTGCGCCTCTACGGGTTTGTATCTGTCTGGTACTGGCCTTATTACTAACCCGGTGCATGTATTCAGTCGGAGAAGCAAGGCTAAAGCCTTGTCCCGCATATTAATTTAATAAGAGATAAAAGCTATAGAAGGCCTAATGTATGAATATTGGCAAAGACCTGAATTTCTCACAATTAAAGAATGTCTTTTCGGGTATTTTTTCCGGACGATTAGTTTTTTGGATAGCCATTAGCATGGGTTTTCTTAGCTTGATTATTCTGTTATTTGTCTATATCTATCCACTCTCAAATCAATACAGAATAAGTCACAAAGCCCTGGAGGATTTATCCGTTGCATTGGAAAAATATACTTTAAAAAAAAATATTTACAACAATACATGGATTGAATCAAAAAAATTAGAAAAAGATCTGTATGAAGAAGAAATTGGAAAATGCAGATCCTTTCTTAAAGGAAGAGATGATCTGCTAGAAACCCTTTTTGTAATAGGAGATACAGAAAAAGGTTTTACTAAAATAGAGGATGAGGCGCTCTGGAAGAATGAGTATGTAAAAAGAACTTCCGCATTATTAGCAAAGATACGAACACATAATATTGCTATGAGTGAAGGTGTTTTGCCATTTCAAAGCTGGGGATATGATATCCCGGTGTGGGATACTATCTTACCAGTACAAAAAAAATTCTGGATCATAGAATCGCTCGTTCATGTTGCCACAAATACCACAGGAATTACCGGAATCAAAGAGATTCGTTTCCGGGAAGTATCATCCTCGTACGATCCCTCTTTTGCGCATCTTTATACCGTTGTGCCTGTTACCCTTACCGTTGAGTTACGGGCAGATTGTATAGAATTCCTCTTGTATGAAATTCTTAAATCGGATATTCCGTTTGTTATCGAGGGCATTAGTATCGTAAGTACAGATAAAAATCTTAATCCTGATCCACCAGACGAAGATGGAGATGTTTTAATCCAGGATGCTAACCATTCCGTATCGTATCCCGTGATTGGTGTTACTATTGATGCGTATGTTATTGACTATAAAACATAAGTAAGAGTGCTTACCGCAGGAAATATAAATTTTTATTGCTATTTTTATAGAATCATGAGCCCAAAGAACTTTCTATTTAAATATGTTGAGAAATTTGTTCTCGGCATTGCGGTAGGTTATTTTATCTATACGGTGTTCTCTGCCAGTATGATATTAAAAAGAAAAACGCATAAGGTTAATACAAAATTACAATCACTATCGGATGTTATCGAAAGAAAACTAAAGATGAGCGGACCTCCGGCAATAAGTACAAAATTCGAAGAGGCAATGCAGCTCGAATTGCGATTCGCAACGCCGCCCAAGGCAAATTTCCTGCAACAGTTCCAAGTCTTTCGTAAGCCAGCAAAAGGAGAATCAATCTCGGATATTACAATGGAAGACTTATTAAAGAAAGCAGAATTACAAGCCTATCCGCATTTAAAGGTTGATGTCCCGGGAGATAGAGAATTTATCTTTAAAGGAGGTACTCCGGAACTAGCCTTGATTCAGGTCAGGAGATTGTATAAGGATGTCTGGTGGACGAAAAGTTTTATCGTCGAAAAGGGGAAAACCATAGGTGAGAAAAAGACAATCAGAGGAGAAACAATAGATTTTGATACTCGTTGTAAGTTGATCGAAATAGCTCCTTTTGCGCAAAAGCCGCTTATGATGAAAAGGTCAAGTATTCTTCGGGATAAAGAGAATAATTTCTTAGGTACCTCACTTACAGAGGAGGCAGAGATGATTTCAGCTTCAAAAATTGTGTTTGAATATAAAAAAGGCAAATCGTATGACTTGTGGATAGGAGAATTTGTAAATCTGGGGACGGAAACAGTTATTGTTCATCCGCTAACGAATACCTCTTTAACTCATTGAGAGACATTTTTGGCAGGGTTATTTTAAAAGAGTACACATGCAGAATATGGTAAATATAATCTTAATCATTATCTTAAACATAGTTTTGTTGCTCTCTGCATCGAATCAAATAGGCGCACAGGATGCTTCAAAAACAGAATCTACGACGCTCAACAATCACTATCTTAAGATTGCTAAAATATATTTTGAGCTAAAAGATTATCCGAATGCTATTGAGGCGCTGGAATTAGCTATTTTGTTAGAACCTGCCAATAGAGAGGCGCAAATATTACTGAAAGAATCACGACAATGCCTTGAGGGAAAGAAGATGCTATCTAAAATACAGAGCAACATTGACGCGCAAAAAGAAACGATAGCTGCACCTCCTCCTGCGCATAAAGATATATCAGCTTTACTGGGGGATGTGTACACTGCCATTTACGAGAGGCGATATGATGATGCTGCAGAAATATCAGATTTCATGCTTAAGATAGACCCTCTGAATAAAAAAGTGTTATATATAAAAGGAAAGCTAAATGATATAAGGCATGAGCATATTACAGAATATTTAAAAACTATCGATGCGCAAGAAAAGTTGAAAAGCAACGAATATCTGAGAGAATTATCCATCCCTCACCAAGAAATCCTGAGATTTCCTGCAAAAGAACAATGGAAAGATGCTTCAGATCGCATACTTCCCGATTTAGATAAGATTGTAAAAGAAAATAAAAGAAAGACAAAACAACTTCAAATGAATCTCAATCCTGTGGAAAGCGCCCCTCCAAAGGAAATTGAAGATGCCCTGAATATGATCATCTCCTTTGAGTTTTTAGATACACCTTTGAAGGATGTTATTATCTTCTTAAGGGAAAAGACAAATATTAATATGATTATTGATTCAGAAGCAGGAGATGTTCTTATTACCTTAAAACTGAAAGATGTGCCATTAAGAGTAGCTTTGAAGTATATCCTGCCAAAGGGATATGAATATGTGATTGAAGGGGATATCTTGCATATTTATAAACAAAAAATGGAACTACGAGTCTATGATGTAAGGGATATATTAATCAATCTGGATGATAAAGATCCCCTTGAATTTGATATTACAGCATCTTCCTCTCAATTGAGCATGCGAAAAAAAGAAACGGTTAAAACAAAAGATCCTTCGGAACGGGTATCGGACCTGATCGAATTGATTGTCACCACTATCGAACCAGCATCGTGGTCATATCGTACTCATGTCATTGGCGCTGCTACATCCAATGGTCAACGGCACATGAATATTCCTGGTCAGGGTGAAGGAAGTATCATTGCAAGGGCGGGTCATCCGGGAGACCTCGTAGTGGTTAATAGTAAATTCGCTCATAAGCAGATTGAGAACCTTTTGGCTTCTTTAAGGTCATCACAGAACCTTCAGGTAAATATTGAAGCCCGTTTTATTTCCGTTACCGATGAATTTCTTGAGGATATAGGCAGCAATTTCAGTAAATTTTTTAGTGATGATACCTCTATCGATACAGGCGCTGAAACAGATATTAGTGAATTAGTCGCTGGCAGCGGGCTTTCGCTCAATTATTCCATCTTGCATAATAGTATGCTAAAAGGATTTATACGCGCTGTCCAGGAAAGCAAAGATTCTGAAATACTTACATCACCGCGAATAACACTCTCTAATACCCAGCGTGGTAATATTGCTGTTGTTAAAACCACGAATTATATTCAAAGTACTTCCGTTGCCGAAGGTGTCGTAACTCCTGTTATTGGCACAATTCCCGAAGGAACAACCTTTGATGTAAGACCTATTGTGAGTGCAGACAGAAAGTACATTTATCTGGAAGTAACTCCTTCCGTGTTTCAAATTGAGACAATAGAATCGTTTACTTTTACCGGAGTTGGCACCGATACAACCCTTACGACTGGAGGCACAGGGGTTGTTAACATACCTCCTACCTCAACGGTTCAATTGCCGACAATAAATGTTTCCCAGGTATCGGTAACAGTTTGTGTGCCTGACAAAGGCACGCTTATTATTGGCGGACTTGGTTCTATTAACAAGGATGATCAGACAACGGGCATTCCCGTATTATCGAAAATACCTCTGCTAAAGAGGCTGTTTTCCCGAAGTTTGAAGAATAACAGAAAGTCAAATTTAATCATTCTTTTAAAACCAACTATTATTATCAAAGAAGAGCAAGAAGCAGATTTTCTGAGTAGCATATCGAATAAAAAGTTTCATGTGACAGATTTAAATAACCCTTAAGTTATCTATACTCGTTAAACAAATAACATAGTTATTATTCATGGAGGTCTTATGCGTAAAATGGATAAGGTGAATACGTTCTTGCTTATTATTATTGCCTTGTTGCTTATGATCCTGATTTTCAGGAATACAACAAATTATGTTATTGCTCAGGGAGACGGAAGTGCGCAACAGGTTTTTGGTGTAGTGGGCGGACAATTAGGGAGTAGACAACCATTTTACCTTGTGGACACTGAGGAACAGATTATCATGGTTTATGAATATTTTCAGGGCGGAAGTCTGGGATTAGTGGCTGCAAGAAATTATAAGTATGATAAAAAATTACAACACTACGGGAAACCCTTTGGCGCATCTATTGAAGATGTGAAAGCTGAACTCTTAAAGACACAAATAAAATAAGGTAAATCCGGTATTCCTAAATATGGTTGGTCGGATTTGAGGCCATTTGCAGAAGCTTCATCTTAAGTTCGGCAAATGGGAAATTCTTACCCGGACAAGCTGTGCCCTTCTGATGTACCTGTTTATGTAATAATATATTTGATACAGAAATGGTATATCTTCTTGAGAGATATTGGATTAATTTAACTAACGATTCGAGTTGGTTACCGGTAGGAGCGCCTCCATTTTCAAAATCACCAACCAGACAAATCCCGATTGCCACACGATTGCAGGCCATATTTGCTGTATGTGCTCCATGTATCTGTTTTTTCCATCGCTCAGCAACCTCTATTTCTCCATCTCCCGAGAATGAGCCATTTCCAATTACAAAGTGGTACGCAAGACCATATTCCCAGCCTCTCTTATTCCTGTGATAATTATCAAATCGAGCCGCGTTTCCCTTTTCAGTTGCACTGTGATGAATAACAATATATTTCCACTGATTTTCGCTTACATCAGTACGGCAAATGCTAACAAGATTCAATTCAGAAGAAGATCCTTTTAATCTGGAAAAGTTGAAAAAAGGGAGGGATTTTTCGATTTTTACATTATTAAAAGAGGGTATGGAAATGAGTAGTCCGGATGTAGCGACTACCGTTGCAGTCAGCGAAAGATATTGAATAATTCTTTCATGTTTTCGCATATTTTTAACCTAAAAATTTTTATTGAGTAATACACGGGCTTTTTTCGAAGCAGGCTTTTTTTCATATCCATCTATAAATAAAAAACCTTACAGGGAAAATATTCATCAAAGAACATCTTCGGCAGTAAGGCTATCTTAAGAACTTTATGTATGGTATTTGTTTGTGTTACTTCATTTGAATATACAACAGGTTAAAGATCCCTTACTTTTGTCCTCTCAACCACTTGGAGGCTGCCATTATGTTAAAAATCATTATAAATTGAAATCCTGTATTGTCAACAGTTAAATTGCTGAAGTAAACTTTGGAGTTTTATTCAAAAATGTATTAAACCAAAGGATAAAAATCTAAAGAAATGGATTTTCGGTCTAAAATTCTTGAAATAAGTTGCTTGAGAATTTAAATTTTTTTGATTGTACATTTCTTGTAAATACAAGCATTGATTATAAGTAGGATATATTTGAGTGTAATTTTCAAAAGGCAACATTTTGGTATAATAATTGATTATAAAATGAGTGTAACTTAAAAACATTACTTTTGGAGGAAGGGGAAATGAAGAAATGAGTAAAGATATTGAAAATATAAAATTGGCGATACAAAAAAAAGATATATCCATTGAAAGATACAGCGATCAGATTAAGGTATTTCGTGATCCTAAAATAAATGCCCTGCTTGAGGGTATTCTGCACAACGAAATACAGCATAAAGCAGAACTGGAAGACCATTTGAGTAGATTATCTTAAATAATGAGGAGAGATACAGATGAGAGAAGGGTATAAATCTATACTGGAATTCCTGGAGGAAAATTTAGAGGTAGAGGAAGAGCAAGAACATGTATATAACCAGCTTGCCGTTGCTTCGAAAGATATTAAGGTAAAAGAAACTTTTCAACATCTGGCAAGGGCAGCTAAGGGACACCGGGATGCTATGGGGAGAATTATCAGAGATATTGAGTCTGATAATCATGATGTGAGTTTCTATTGTCTTATGTGTGGCTGGGAGATTAATTTTGGGAAGATGCCTTCGGTGGGAAATGAGGAACGGTGTTCATTGTGCTGCCAGAAATTTGCTCTTGTTGATATAGCTAATGATTATTCAATAAAATCCCTTCCGCAATAAATAATTTAAATTTTCAATTTTAAGGATATACAATGAGCGAGGCTTTAAAGGATATAAAATCAATTGCACTCCAGATGGAAATAGACGGGATAAAATTCTATACTGATATGGCATCCAAAACCTTTCATCCTATGGGTAAGGCTATGTTCCGATCTTTTATAGAAGATGAAAAAATGCATGCGAAAAGGATCAAAACCTTATTGTTTACCCATAAAGAGGCTGTTCAGGAAAGGGAAAAAACTACAATAAATCCCAGGGAGAGGCTCATGAATATCTTTCAGGATATGGGCGATGAGCTAAAACAAAAGATAAATGCAAACACAAACGATATAGAAGCTGTGAAGCTGGCTATAACGATAGAGGAAAATGGAATTAAATTTTATGAACAAGCTGCTAAAGATGCGCATGACAGAAGGGAAAAGGATGTGTATCATTTCCTTGCCAGTGAGGAGGAGATACATTGCGCTATTTTAAAAAATACGCTTGAATATCTTGAGAATACAGAGCTTTGGGAGGCCGGGAACGAAGGACGTATTTATGATCTATGGGTAAATATGGTAAGTAAAAAAGCATGAGCAAAAGAAAGATAGATTCATTCCGTACCGAAAAAGATACCCTGGGCGAGATGCGCGTTCCTGCAACGGTCTACTACGGAATCCAAACTGTCAGGGCTATTGAGAATTTTCCCATTAGTGGTCAAACATCTCAGCCGGTATTTACCCTGGCCATTGTTCATATAAAAAAGGCAACTGCTATGGTGAACGTAGAACTCGGTTGCCTCGATAGCAGGATTGGTAACATGATTATTCTGGCATGTGATCGCATATTGAATGGTGAATTTCAGGAACAGTTTCTGGTGGATGTATACCAGGCAGGGGCAGGAACATCACATCATATGAATGTAAATGAAGTTATTGCTAATATTGCAATCGAAATGCTGGGTGGTGAAAAAGGCGATTATTCCATCGTGCATCCGAACGACCATGTGAATTATGGACAATCCACCAATGACGTCTATCCTACTGCAATGCGTATCGCAGCGTTACAGTTATCTAAAAAACTTATTAAGGGCTTGCATATCCTGATTGAGGTATTTAATCAGAAAGCAAAATCATTTGATTCAATGATAAAATCAGCCCGTACACATCTTCACGATGCTGTGCCTATCCGGGTAGGACAGGAATTCTCTGGCTATACGGAATCCCTGTTTAAAGCGACCAAAGGCATTGAAAAGGCAAGTGAAGGCTTAAAAGAATTAGGAATCGGTGGAACCGCTGTAGGCACAGGAATTAACACTCATCCGGAGTTTGCTCACAAAGTTATTGAAAAGCTCAGAAAGATGACCAATCTTGACCTCAGGGAATCAAAGAATCGGTTTGAGGCCACGCAAAGTAGTGCGCCTTTTGTCGAACACTCTGGATCTCTCCGCACTTTAGCTGTGGAACTTATCCGTATCTCAAACGACCTGAGATTAATGAATTCCGGACCAAACACAGGACTGGCGGAGATCGATTTGCCTGCAATGCAGCCAGGATCATCTATTATGCCAGGAAAGGTTAATCCTGTTATTCCTGAAATGATGAATATGGTCTGTTTTTCTGTTTTGGGCAACGATATGTCAATAGCATTGGCTGCCCAGGCCGGACAATTTGAGCTGAATGTTATGACGCCGTTAATTCAGCACAAGCTGCTTGATTCCATTATCATTCTTACAAATGCTGCACGGATATTTCATGAGAAATGTATTTATGGTATTACGGTAAATGTGGATAAATGCCGGGACTATGCCATTAGGAGTTTGGGAATCGTTACCATTCTGAATCCTATTATAGGATATTCAAAAGCGGCTGATATCGTAAAAGAATCGATGCGGACAGGGAAATCTGTAAAAGAGATTATTCAGCAGCACAAACTCATTCCTGCAGATCAATTAGACCAGATATTATCTCCTGCTTTTATGACTGAGCCGCATATAAAAGGCGCTTCTGTATAAATTGGTAATCTTTGTGATTTATTTTTTTCAGAAAATCCATGATACGAGAAAGGAGGATTATTTAACGACACAGTGATAACTCTATTTGCTTTAAATTATTATTAGGTAAGAAGGAGGTTTTGTATGAAAAAGGTAATATTTTTGAGTATAAGTCTTTTAGGTTTTGTAGTATTCATAGGGTCAGCAAATATCGTCCGGTCTTCAACCGCTTATGCAGGGACAGGTGAAGGACAAATGATTTATCATAAATATGAAGCTATGTGGCATAAAGATGTTAAGTTACCTCTGAGAAACATGGCATTGGAGATAAGGGACAGGGTAAATGCGTTACTCACTGCGATATTAGAAGGTAATTTTGAATCTGTTAAAGAAAACGCCACCGCCATTTCACAAAAAGGTCAGCAGATTATTAATACCTATTTCCCTCAAAGCTTGGATATTGCAGCATATGAGAAAGATCCCAAAACCTCCCATTTGCAGCCGGAAGATTTAGAGAAATTTAAACAATTAAGAGCAGATTTTTTAAGCTATTTCAAAAAAATAGATGCATCCCTGGAAGAGATCCAAAAAGCGGCGGATTCAAAAAATGAGGAAACAACATTTGATGCCTTTTCGGGTTTGATAAAAAACACATGTCTCGATTGCCACAAAAAGATGCATGAGTGATAAAATACTATCTGAAAGTTATTGAATGGCGGCGAGGTCTTTTCAAATTTTGAGTAATGAATTGGCAAGGGAGTGCAGATGATAAATTACCTGCACTCTTTCGCTCTTTTGATATATATGAAGTATGTTTCTTTCTGCCATGCTCATTGAAGTCAATGAGTAACAGTTCAGCCCACCGCAGAGAACGCCGGGGTCGCTGAGAATGTAAGAGAGGTATAAGCAGAAGTATTATACAAAATTTCTCTCTTTCCTTTATTTTTCTGCGTTCTCGGCGCCCTCTGCGGTGAACTATTACTTCAATTACCACTAAATATAAATGACTAAATAAACACGGAGATAGATAGTTTATCCATAGGGTTGCAGTGATATGAGAAATTTCATCCGTTATTTTACCATTGAACCCTATGCTAAAATAGTATACATTCGGAGGATACTATTAGCCCTGTATATTATTTTTTATCATTTTTAGAAAGGAGATGTACCTTGAAAAGGATGGGGTTTTTAACTATTGGTTTATTAGGTTTGAGTCTGATAGGATTAGGAAATGGTATTAACTTTCCTCTGGTTTCAGCAGATGAGGAAGAAGTTGCTCCTCATGAGCGAGTTATAGAACCTACCAGGGCATTGATGAATGAGATAGCAAACCATATGGAAAATATTCTTGATGGAATACTGGCAGGGAATTTTAAATATGTCGCGCAGGAGGCAGGCGCAGTTGTAAATCAAAGCTATAAGATAAACGAAACATTCTTTCTGGTGGATCCAAAGGAGAATCCTTGGTATAAACGCGCCAATATAGACCCAAGTGATTCTAAAAAGATTACAAAATTAAAAGAGGATTTTGATGTGTATTTAAAAAATATTGCATCATCAGCATTAGAAATTCAAAAAGCTGCAAAGTCGAACGATGAAGGGGCAACCCTTAAATCTTTCACAACGATGATAGAAAAGACCTGTTTCGAATGCCATAAGAACCTTCGGAATAAGCAAATACCTATTGAAAACCGTTAAGTTTTGAGTGCAGTATGAACGAAAAAGAAAGTGCAAAAGAAGGGGTCTTTTGCACTTTCTTTGTTTTTAAAGATTGATAACCTCATAGAATGTAGTGTAAAATATTTATTATTAAACATTGAGGAGAAAAAATACATGTCAAAGTGGGAATGCAGGGTGTGTGGCTATGTATACGACCCGGAAAAGGGAGACCCGGATAATGGTGTAAAACCCGGAACGTCTTTTGAGGATTTACCAGATGATTGGATTTGTCCATCCTGCGGCGCTGGCAGAGATATGTTTGACAAGCTTGATTAAAAACCTTAACCGTCGGTATATTCCCATCCAAACGCCATTTGGGTTGTTGTTTTTTATTATACTTTAATTTTATGGTAGCATGTATGCTAAAACTATTTCGAAAGAAAAACTTGAGAATATATATAGTTATCGCGGGTATTGCGATACCTTACTTTGAGAGTTACGCTTTATCGGATACAGAACAGAGAAGGGAAAGCACACCAAGCGTTACCTACTCAAATCCTTACTTTAAAGGCACAAAAGAAGAGAGAGAAGCATTGATAAAAAGGATGACATCTCTCCTGGGTGTTGATTGTAATTTTTGTCATAATGAAGATTTAACAGTTTTTACAGAAGCAGGGGAGAAATCAAAGGAAATGATGAAGGCTTCTGTTGCGCTGGGTGTTGAATGCGACCATTGTCATATTGATCTGAAGCATTATAAGGAAAATGAACAACAGGCCAGGAAGATGTTTGAGCTTTCTGAGGTTATGGGAACGGAATGTAATTTTTGCCATGCAGGAAAGGAAAAGTTAACACGAAAAGGAGAAAGGTCTAAAACTGCATTTGTAACCCGCAATTGGGCTACGGAAGGAACGAAGCAATGTTTAGCATGTCATATTGAAAAAAAACAGTTTGCCTTAAATTTTTATGGATGGCAAGTTTTAAATGCAATGAAAGGATTAAAGGGAATGTGAATAGAGAGTATGATGTAGTTATTGTGGGAGGGGGACCGGCCGCCCTTGCCGCCGCTGTCTATACCTGTCGTGCCCTGCTTAAGACGGTGATTCTCGAGAAGAGATATCTGGGAGGTCAGTTAATCGGCACCGACCTCATTGAAAATTACCCAGGATTTCCTGAGGTTATTACCGGTGTTGATTTGGTACAGAGAATGGAGGCGCAGGCCAAACGGTTTGGCGCAGAGATTCGGTATGAGGAAGTTTCGAAATTAGATTTGGAAAATGGCTTAAAAATTGTTACGACCGATACCGGCAAATACGCCAGCCATATCGTTATCTTGGCTGCTGGCGCAGATCCCAAAAAATTAGGGGTGCCTGGCGAGAAGGAGTTTTATGGGAATGGCGTTAGCTATTGCGCCACCTGCGACGGAGCGTTTTATAAGGGTAAAGATGTTGTTGTTGTTGGAGGAGGCGACTCTGCTATCACAGAAGGCATTTTTCTTACCAAATATGCCAATTCAGTTAAGATAATACACAGGAGAGATGAGTTTCGGGCTACAAAGATTTATCTCGACGATGCCTTTTCAAATCCAAAGATAAGTATAGTATTAAACACTATAGTTGAAAGTGTTAACGGCAAAGAGAAGATTGAAGGGGTTACTACTCAAAATGTTCTAACGAAAGAGAAAAAGGATTTTCCCTGTCAAGCGGTTTTTATTTTCATCGGAAGTTCGCCGAATACAGATTTTTTAGGCAATTTGCTCTGTGTAGATACCGGATGCCATATTGAGACAAACATCCATATGGAAACAGCCATTGAGGGACTGTATGCTGTCGGTGATGTTCGAAAAAATTCTTACCGGCAAATTGCAACTGCCGTTGGGGAAGGGGTTACTGCAGCTATTGCGGCTGAACATAAGTTGACAGAATTAAAATCCTTAGGCAAAATAAAGAAATAAATCTAATATCGGTATGGTTATACGTGATAGTAACTTAACTATTGAAGGGAGGGGGGGAATAGAGTAATGGATGTAAAAGAGATTATTAAACAAGCCGCGGAACAAGAAGATAAAGCATATAAATTTTATATGAATGCATTACAGTTTGTTAAGGATGCGGCCTCGAAAGTATGGATAAAGGAACTTGCCGAGGAAGAGTTGAAACATAAGGAGATGTTGGAAAATTTTGATGCCTCTAAGATTAAAAAATTTAAGCCTGAAAAAATTCAGGATCTCCATATTACTGAGTATTTGGTTGATAAGGATATTACAGAAGTTAAAGACTTTCAGGATGTGCTCATCGTTGCTATGAAGAAAGAGCAGAAATCCTATAACTTTTATGTTAGCATGGCCAAATCGGCCGATAATGCTGATATAAAAAAATTGTGCAAGATTTTGGCTCAGGAAGAACTAAAACATAAGCACAGGCTTGAATTGTATTATGATGATATTGTCTTTCGGGAAGATTAAAAGGAAATAAGAAAGATAATCTCGTTATATGACAAGAAGCCTTGTTCTCTCGAATCACAAGAACAAGGCTTTTCGCTTTTTAATCATAATGGCTTTTCATATTATAAATAGCACTCATGGGGTGCTCCCCGCCAACATCTTAAACAAAGTAATTTTCCCATTTTGGCTAATTCAGCAAGTATGTTGTTTTTTTATATGGTCGTTTTGTATGGCATTTGTTTCTGTTTCCGTTTTTATATTGCGCGTATCATAAAATGCCCCGATATTCTCTTTAAGGGCTCTTATATTTTTTTTGTTTGAACCTCTGAAAATTTCAATTAATAGACCAATATATTTTTGTTCTTCCAATTCAAAAGGTTTATATTTTTCCAGATATTCGGATTGCGTTTTACCTTTTACAGAGTTCTCTTTTAATGATTCTTCTATCAGTTCTATAACCTTTTTTTTAACATCAACGTCAAATGATGAGCCTAATTTTTCAACTATATCATGCCATCGTTTTTTCCCTATATTTTCTTGTCCTGTTAATATATTGCTTAACTCGGTTCCCGATAATTTTATGATTTTTGCAAAATCTTTTTGATTCATTTTTTGAGCCTTTTTTCTTTCTATATATTTTTTTAATACTTCTCTAAATGCTGTTTGTAAGATGTCTTGCATAATTTGTTTGCGATATAAAATTTTTCTATATTTTTTTGTTGAATAAACAGAAATTCTCTATATAATCAACCGATATGTTAAATGTCTTAATGAATGAAAACCTTTAAGAAAACGATAATTTTAGATTAAAACTTTTTCGTAGATTATGAACCCAATTGAAAAGTACTTTAAGAAGACCTGTTAAAAAGATAAAGGATACTGTGATGCCTTAGCTATTTATGAAAATTGATCAAATCGATCATGTAAATGGGCTTGTTCTTTCTAATAAGTGCCAGACCGCGAGTTTTTGTACCTGTGTTTATCAAGGAAAGACATGTTCTCCGCATCAGGCTCAGTACAATTAACGTATGAGTATCTACGGGGAGCATCTTGTTGAGAACATCTTGTTCCCAAACACTGTTTGGGAACACAGTGAAAAAACACGCTGAAAAATTGTGCAAAAATGTATGGTCAGATACTTATGAAACGTACAGATGTAGCGAATTGCTACAAGTAAAAAAATAGGTTTAGTAAAAAGCCATATAATGGGCTTATTATAGAGAGTTTATACGATCTTAACCCGCCTAAAATCCTTACGGGAAAACTGTATTTTGATGTTTTTTACGAGACTGTTACAAAGCAGTCTGATATTATATCAAAAAAAATTTTTTTAAAAAATTTTATCTAAAATATATTTGTTGAACGAAAAATAATCTCTTAAAGGTGTTGATTCCTACTCAAAAGCAAAGATGCTATAAGCACTCTTCGGTAATACTAAGAAAATATCCACAGCCCGATAAGTTACTACTTCATTTCATTCCGTATAGATGTTTTTAACTAAATAGAGCAATAGTAATCTGGATTTTTTAACCTTTTTTTCTCCTTTTGATATTACAGAAAAGGCTTAATCCTGTAACGATTTCAAATATACTATGGATGAATGCAAATTACTCCTTGAGAATCTTCCGGTAAAAATATTCTATAAGGATGAAAAATCAATCTACCTATTTTGTAACGAGAGCTTTGCCAGATACTTACATATAAAAACAGGGGAAATTGCAGGTAAAACGGACTACGATTTTTTCCCTAAGGATATTGCTGAAGAATATAGAGAATATGATAAGGAAGTTATAAGATCGGGACAAAGAAAAGATAAGGAATGGAGATATTGGAAAGATGGACAGGAATTAATTTTCTATACAATTAAGCTTCCTGTAAAAGACGAAAATGGTGACATTATTGGTATCTTAGGAATGGCTTTAGATATGACTGAAAGGGTAAAGCTTGAAAGGGATACTGTGCGATCGGGATATTTAGCGCTCTTAGGTGAACTAACAGCAGGTGTAGCCCACGAAATCAATAATCCCATAACAGGTATTATTAATTGTGCCCAGATTTTATTGAATAAAAGCAGTGAAGGAAGCAGAGAAAAAAATCTTGCCAGCCGGATTATCAAGGAAGGAGACCGCATAGCGAATATCGTTAGCAAACTTATTTCTTTTGCTCAAGGCAGTGATGGAAAAGAAAAAACTTTGGCCAGTATACACGAAATAGTATCTGCTATTCTTACCCTTGCAGAGACACAATTACGAAAAGATTGTATAAAAATAAAGCTGAACATTCCTGATAATTTGCCAAAAATACTCGTAAATTTCCAGGAAATTCAGGAAGTCTTCATGAATCTTATCAGTAATGCACGATATGCCCTGAATCAAAAATATTCAAAATCACATAGGAATAAAATTCTCGAGATTCTGGCTGAAGAAATAACTATGCATGAGCATAAATTTGTAAAAACTACTTTTTATAATCACGGTACTGGCATACCTGCCTATATAACAGAGAATGGGATTAGGGCTAAGTATCTGTCTTATGGAATTGTAAATGACCACGGTGGTAAACTTACTATTAATAGTATTGAAGGAAAGTATACTAAAATTTCAATTATTTTACCTGCCATTCGGGAGGTTTTTCTTCTTAAGCAGAATAAATAGTTTTTCATGGTTGATAGATTGTGGCATCAAAGGCGAAATAATTCAGGATATCCGTCTTATCTGCCGTTGTATGAAAATATACACCATATCTTCATAAAAACCTCTTGAATCTGACATTCAAGAGGTCCAATTGCTCAGCTATTGTTATTTCAGGATTTCATTAACTGAGCAATAAAAACATCCGTTTCTTAAGTCCTTGAAATTACAGAACGTACAAAAACTTCTCAAATGTCAGGTATAGCAAATTCTATATGTATCGGAATTGTAGTGGCAAGGCACGCCTTGTCACTACAGGTATTTTATAGGTATGAAAAATCTTCCCAAAATTTCTTCTCTTTTTCATCAGGAATTCCATCTGGATTTTCTTTGTCCATGTGCCATCGCAATGGATTGGCAAAGATGTACTCTCTGATGTGATGTAATTCCTCCGGGTTTCGAATTATATGTTCATAATAATTACACTGCCAGACTTCTTTTTAATCGAATGGATTTGTGAGGTCTCATGCAGGATTATCCATCTACGTCTTATTATCAATCATAGGAATAAATCAGTTTTTTAGTTGCCACATTCCCCATTGCATACTACATATGTAGTAGCAAGGCGTGTCTTGCCACTACAATAGTGATTGTTCACTTTCTCTTGACCAGCCTCTCTCCTGTCTTTTCTGACAGGTTTTTACCAGGTAGGTTACTGTATCCTCCTAAAAAATCAATCAAATTTTACCTCTCCTCATAAAAACCTCTTGCATGTTATAGCATCCAAGAGATGAAACCGAACAAAATGTGGTGCATGAGTCTTTGGTTGTATGCTGGTATAAGGGAACGTTACGGAATCTCTAAGCATGTCATTGCGAGGGTCTTTCCCGAAGCAATCTCTTCTGAAACTTGTAAAGGATTGCTTCGGGAAAGACCCTCGCAATAACTGGCAGGGTAGTCTTTCCTCTATTGAGGATATGTTCGGTTTCATCCTTGAAGTACTATAGTTGTAAGGCTTTTTTGTTTTTATAAACATAATTACTCAAAAGAAGGTACAAAATTGATAGGTATGGCTAAGTATTTGCGCAACTTTAGAATACGCTTGCTTCATGATTGGTAACTGCTTATCCCCTGTAAACACTACCAATAGAATCTCATTTTGAGTAATTTATCCTGTTTTTTAATAAAAAGCTTAGAGAAAGAGAGGTAAATGTATGAGAAAAATATTCTTTAGCTTTGCCAAATCAGGTTTTTACGTATTTTTAAATAGAATAGTTTTACTTTCGCTGTTTGTATGTGCCTCTTATGACACATCAGTATGGGTTGCCTCACAAATTTCAATGGAGAGTTCTTATAATCTTCCTGTGAAGTCAGAGGATTGCGTAAGGGAAGTTAATAGTGATGAGCAATTGAGAGATGATGTAGCTGTTTGTAGTAAGAATATCCCCATACACGTTAAACATCTGAATTTATATAATAATGCGATATTACTACGGGCATTAGCACAAGTACACTCTCCGCCGTCTCCACCAACACCGCCGCCTTTGCCTTTGCCTATACCAAAACCCAATCCCTTATTCGTATCCTATAGTGTCTTATTATTGCAATATGTTGAAGAAAATATTAAAATCATATGAAAATTTTTGCAAATAACAGGAAGATGCATCGTGCAGCAAAGCTGCAACC
>SULG01000023.1 GCA_005524015.1 Candidatus Jettenia ecosi | reverse complement strand
TTCCTCATTCTCTCCTTTACGAAAGAGAAAATCCTTCCTTCCCCCTTTTCTAAACTTACCTTCTTTCCTCCTTTTTTAAAGAGGGGTTAGGGGGGATTAGAGGGGAACAGGGACACGCATTGTTCTTTTTCCAAAGGGATACCCCTTTTTCATGGAAAACTATTCTTAGCTTGATGCATATGGGGCCATGCCTCTGTATGTCTTGAACAGGGATTATTTGTCCATGCAGAGTTCATCCCCAGGTGTTTTTCCTGTCATCCCTACATGTTTTTTCTCTCATTCCCTGTTTTATATTTGTCATTCCCGAATGTCTTTATCGGGAATCCAGTATCCTTTCCTTTTTTTCTTCCCTTCTCCATATTTCGACTGGGTCAGATAAAAAATATTTCTTCGACTTAAGAGAAGAATCCCTCGAATATCAGATCCATCTGATACAAAAGTGTCTCATGATACAAAAGTGTCCCAAGACAAAAGTGTCTCGTGAGACACTTTTGTATCATTTAAGCCAAAACGTCTCATAAAAGAAAATTACTTTATAAGGAAAGTTTGTTACTTAAATAAAGTAATTGCATCATTTCGTGAAAAGATCTGATAGGTAATGTATACATGTAGTTATATCTTAAAAAATTTCTGTATTGCAAAATGACTATGATCTTTCAGTATATTTGTATTTAAGTATTTATAACTTCTTCGTTTATAGTAATTTTATTGATAGATTAGATACATTATCAGTAGAGAGAACACCAGGATAAAATTATGGGATATAAAAGATAATCGATTTGTGATAAAGGTATATTATGCAGTATCTTGTGCTCTTTTACCTTCATTCTTCAGGTATAGTATCAAGTATTTCTATTCAGAAAACAGCATGAACGAGAGCATACGGTGGCAACATGGGAAATATACAGGAATAACAATATACATGGTACTTTTTTTGCTATTATAATATTTTTGCTATTATAATATTAATGTTGCTTTTTTAACCATACACTGTTGGTTTTTCCTGAAATTTGATCGTATCAATCAATTTGTAAAGGATAACACAACTATGAGTAATAACCCCTCCCGCATGACAAAAAATCTAATCCGCCTTCTATTGCCTTTATTTCTATTTGGTTTTAATACCTCAGTATTTTCTCAAAGCGCTGAAAAGGTAGTTACGGATAATCAAAAGAATAATGGATTGTTGCACGACAGGGATATTGTACACGCCAGTAGGCAACTCATCCGGGGCATAGTACCACCAAAACAATACTTTGAGGACAAGCACATCCAGCGTTACGCCGTTGTGGTTGGTATATCTGATTATAAAGATCCAAAGATACCCGATTTAAAATATGCCGATGCTGACGCTCAGGCCTTTTATGATTTTATAACAAGCCCGGTTGGTGGCAGTTTCCATAAAGAAAATGTCTTGCTGTTAAAGAACAATCAGGCAACCCTTAAGAATGTTAAATTAGCCATTACAGGTTTTCTCAGGCAAGCAACCGATTCTGATTTTGTTATGATCTTTATGGCATGCCATGGTGAACCCGAACCAGGCAGGCCCGATGACCTCTATTTGTTGACGTATGATAGCAAACTCAATAGTTTACCTGCAACGGCTTATCTTATGGAGCATGTGAATGCTGATATGAAGCGGTATATCTCATCCAGGAGACTTGTATTTTTTGCTGATGTCTGTCATGGCACAGGGCTTACTACAAGTACCATAGGCACGAGAGGTGTTTCAAATACCGTCAATGTAGCGATTTCCACCCTGAAATCAACGAGAGAAGGTTGGGGGGTTGTGAGCGCCAGCCGGGCTAGTGAGGCCTCTATGGAATCTGATCTCTGGGGAGGGGGACATGGCGTATTTACCTATTATTTGCTGGAAGGAATGAAGGGGAAGGCAGATGAAGAGGGAAATAGAAATGGCATTGTGACCCTTGTGGAGGCATTCGACTTTTTAGAGGAAAAGGTAAAACGGGCAACACAGAACACCCAACATCCCGATACATCAGGTAATTTCGACAACAACCTTCCTCTTGGATTTCCCGGTGTGAAAACTTCTCTCAGAGAAAATGAGAAGATAACTGAGATATCATGTCTGGGAACCTTGCAAATTACTACAAATCCTGAAGGAGCATCGGTATATGTGGATGGGAAGGAGGTTGGTACAACCCCTTTGAATATTAAGCTCATGAGCGGTACCTATCCGATAACATTAAAAAAGAGGAATTGCGCGGATGTGTCAGATATCGTTTTTGTTAATTCAGATGAGACGACAGATGCATATATAGAGTTGATCAATGTTGAAGAACGTGAACTCGCAAGGGCAAATCCTGCCACCTTGCATGAAACGCAATTGGAACATACTGAATCTATGCGTAGCCTGGAATATGCGGAATCTCCCCGTAATAAAGTAGATATAGAAAAAACAAAGGAGAATATTGATGCGCTTATTAAGGAATTAGAATCTATGGCAAAGGAACAGTTAAAAGAGAATAAATCTAAGATCTCGAAAAAAACAAGAGAAAATAGCCCTAAGCCAGAAGAAGTCCCACGGGTTATACCTATATCTATGAAAGAATTCAGCTTGAAGATGGGGGTTTTATCAAATAGACGTAAGATGGAAAAACTTCGTCAAAAAATCATCGATGCGTTATTGGATCAAGAGGATTTGAGCGTGGTAGAGAGGGACCTGGAATTTCAGGAAGAGATTTTAAGGGAACAAAGGCTTGGCGGCTCTATCCTTGCTGATGAGTTATTCAGAATAGAGTTAGGAAAGATACAAGGGGCAGCCTTCCTCTGCTTCGGTGGAGTCTCCCTCGGAGAAGCATCTAGCCGGCTTGTTTTAAGAATGGAGATTGTGGATACGACAACTACCCTCATCGATACCCTTGAGCATGCCTTTCAGGGTGATGAAAATTTGAGGACTGTGGCTAACGATGTCGCTATAAAGATCAAAGAGAAGATCACTGCTAAGCGGAAGTTATAGGGGTGCTACTTACATAAGCGTTAGCTTAAGCAGTATTTGAGGTGGCACGGACAAACCATCCCCGTTCCTGTATGTCTTGAACAGGGATGGTTTGTCCGTGCCATCCAGCCTGGAATTGGCTTACAGAGTATGAAATCTCTCTCCTTATATATACTATATCTCAAAGATTCTAAACACTGAATTAAGACCTTGGAATGACCTCTAAGCAAAAAAATTAAAGTTATATATGCGCAAACAGATACTCTATAAAGAAATCAAATACATTACTACCGTACTATTATTTGCCTTACCGTTTGCAAGCTGTACAACGCTGTCACCGGTTAGTACGGATAACTGGCGGGACTATTTTAGGCCTGGACGTTCAAAAGAAGAAATCGCCAAAGACTTCAATCTTTATAAGGGGAAGTGGTGGAACTATTACGCAAGAGGACGATGGTTTGCCGAGGAGGGATACTATGATGAGGCTGCCCGTGATTTTAAAAAATCTATCAATCTTCGCAGCAAAGATCAACGCCTGGCGAGAAGCTATGGACTCCATTTCTGGGAGTACTTTGCCCATCGTGAGCTTGGGATAGTTTATTACCAACAGAAAAAATACGAGGATGCGAAGGCGGAGCTAGAAACCTCTCTTTCCACAGAAGATTCTGCAAGGGCTAAATTCTACTTAAATAAATGTAACGAGGCAATCCTGAAACTCACGGGAAGAGATCAGAAACCGCCGGAGATCAAAATTACTTCTCATACCGATGGTATGGTTGTCAATACGCCTCTGGTAAAATTAAAAGGATTTGCCACCGATGATTTCTATATTGGCGATATGCATGTTCACGGAAAGAGACTTTTTGTAGAACTTGCCGAGAAGAGGCTGTATTTTCAGGAGGATATTCTTCTTCATACCGGTAGAAATACGATAAGTCTTGAGGCCCTTGACCTTCTGGGAAAGAGTATCCGCCAGGAGTTTAACCTTATTCTGGACATACACCCGCCAATTCTCTATCTGGATGATATACAAATGACCAAAAGAGACGGTAAGCACACCGCTACTATCCAGGGGATTATTGAGGATGACCATGCCGCAAAACGTCTCTATATCAATAATACAGAGATACCCATCATTCCGGGTAAAGAGGTGCATTTTAAACAGGATATTATTGTAACGAGCCTGGATAAAATCTCATTGAAAGTAATCGACGCAGCAGGAAATGAAACAAAGGGCGAGGAGCAGATCGGGAAAAAGGCATCGCTATTATGGCCAGAAGACATCCTGAACAAGAGGCAATATGCTAACCGTGCAAATACACCTCTCATGGTTGCATCGGGCAAAATGGACAGGTACATAGCCAGGAGTCTTTTAGCATCTCACGAGGCAGTTGCCGCGCTGTCACCCTGTACTTCTTCCTCCTCTTATACCAGCAAAGATATGGAGAAGGAAGGAAAAGGATCAACTCCTGCGCAAGGTGTTGCTTCGGATAATATCCCACCTGTCGTACATACCGATTTAAAACCTGCCATTGTCCATGATGCAAACCTCTTCTTTAGCATGGATGCACATGACGACAGCGGTGTTGCCAAACTCTTCGTGAATCAATATCCATTAGAAATCCGTCCAGGAAAACACATCTTCTTCAATTACTTGTTGCCGCTTACTATGGGGGAAAATGTCGTTACCGTCAGAGCCATTGACATCCAGGGAAATGAGGCGCAACTCTCACCGGTAAAAATTACCAAAAGGACCTTTGAACTGCTGGAAACGGATGCCCGGTATACCGTTGCGTGGCTGCCCCTGAGGGCATTTGAGGAGCGGGAGGTTTCACCTGAAATCCTCTATTCTATGCTGCTCAAGGCATTTGACGAAGAACCGAAGAGGTTCAACTTTGTGGAAAGGGATCAGGCGAAACTCGCAGAAATTCTCCGTGAGCAAAAAATCAGCAATACACAACTTGCCTCTCCTGATACGGCCGTGAAGATCGGGAAAATCCATGCAGCCGAAGGTATATTCTTTGGCGCTGTGGAGGAGGATTTGAGAGGTGTTACCATAACGCTGCAACTCGTAGATACAGAAACGACAAAGGTGCTTGCCCATGTCGATGTGTATGATGAGGATAAAAGTATGAAGAATCTTGCTTGGCTTGTGCACGGATTATCGCTCAAAATGAAACGACAGTTCCCCTTGATAGAGGGGAACGTTATCCGGGTTTCAGGGAATGGGTTCCACATCGATGCCGGCGGAACCAGTGGTCTTAAATTAGGGATGAAACTGCTCTTATTTCGTGAAGTAAAAGAAGGCGATTTTGTGCTCAAAGAACCTTTGGACGCCATTGCCAGGATTGTACTGGTACAGCCCGATACCTCATTTGCTAAAATAAGCACGAAGGGTGCAAAGAAGGTAAAGAAGAGGGATTTTGTGATAACAAAATGAGACAGATTGAGATAATGTAGGGCAAGGCTTCAGCCTTGCACCTCTGCTGGAACATATGATTGGGGATAGTAATTCTAAAGGATTGCCCTACAAAGAAAATATCAATGTATTTAAGTTGTTTACTCTCTGTTTATGCCAACCTGGTATGGAAACAATATGTAAAAAGTCCTGAAGATTGGATATGGTCATCCGCAAACGTCGAGGGTAAAATCATAGTTAAGTCGGTGCTATAAATAAGGGTTCAGGTTGCAAACCTGAACCCGCCCAGAGGGTTTGGTGATATTAATGCGCTATATGTGAATCTACATGCGGGTGTAGGGTTCCTTGCAGGTTAAGGCAACATGCGGGTTCAGGTTTGTAACCTGAACCCTATAGTTTGAAATTTGTGAAAAATTTTTCATTAGAAAAGCCTGAAGAATTGTCCTCCGTTCTTGGGGATTATACGATTATAGCATCCAACATATGAAACCGAACAGAATGTGGGGAAAGTTGAGAGTCTTTGGCTCATAGGTAAGTGTATGAAATGGAGAGGATTCTTAACATGTCATTGCGAGGGTAGTGTCCGAAGCAATCCCTTGAATATTTTAGAAGAGATTGCTTCGGAAAATACCCTCGCAATGACAGACAGGGTAATCCTTCTTCAGTTGATGATATGTTCGGTTTCATCATTTGGATACTATAATTCCAAAAATTGGAATTCATTATCTCCAGTGCGGAAACAATAGGTTGAGAGTTCTGAGGATTGGAAGTGATCATTTGCTAACATCGAGAGTAAAATCAGGCTTGAATTGGTACTATAAATAGAGGGTTCAGGTTACAAACCTGAACCCGCGCGGACCCGCGGGAAGGTAAATCTGAACCTGAAATGCAAGCTTGAATCCACTTAGAGGAAAGGAAGTGCAGATATGAGATCGAAATATTTTCTATTCATAGTGATATTTATTCCCTTCTCCACGTTATTAACCAAAACCTCTTTTGCTCAACTAACCAGTCAAGTTAGCGCCGTCCCGCTTCCCGTTGGTTCAGGTGCCAGGGCTTTAGGAATGGGCGGCGCCTTTATTGCGGTTGCCGATGATGCCACGGCGGCATCGTGGAATCCTGGCGGTTTGACACAGTTGGAAAGACCAGAACTTTCCGTAGTAGGTTCCTTTTTATCCACACAACAGGATTTTGATCCTCCCGATAGGCTAGGATTTGCATCGGAATTCACACTTGATAATGAATCGGTATCCCGGGGAGATTTGAATTATGCCAGTATTGCATACCCATTTGAGGTGTTTAGGAAAAACCTTGTTGCTTCTTTAAATTACCAGCAAAAATATGATTTTCATTTGGATGTCGATTATAATTTTAAAAATGAAACCCCTATATTAAGTGAAAATCATGCTACAGATTTCGAATTAAAAGGCGGCATTGGCGCCCTGACACCTACGATTGCCATGCAGATTCTGCCAAAATTATCAATAGGCGTAGCGGTAAATATCTATACGGATGAATTTTTTGGTGACTTTGCGTGGAAGGAAAAAATCCACGAGTTTAGGTCTGGTACGTCTGGTATAACTCCATTTAGTAATACTTCCGATACAGATGTTACATTTAAAAATTTTCAGGCAGTCAATGTAACGGCAGGCATACTCTGGGATGTATGGGAAAAGGAGAATAAGCGCCTCACCTTTGGTGCCGTTTTCCATTCTCCCTATACAGCAGATGTTGACCGCGTTACCAATTTCCGTGATATTTTTGTTACTTCATCACAGATAGTCGAGTCTCAATTTCATGAAAGGATGCATCTCGAAATAGATTATCCTATGTCCTTTGGCGCTGGATTGGGTTTCCGTTATAGCGACTCATTATCCTTCTCCATGGATGCAACATGGACCGATTGGTCAGAGTTTAAACAGAAGGATGAGTTTGGTAACGAGCTACGTCCTTTGGGTTTTGTATCTGCCAAGAGGGATATTGACGATACCTATGCAGTACGGTTTGGTACCGAGTACCTCCTGTTTAGGCAAAAGATGATTATTCCCATCCGTGGCGGACTTTTTTACGACCCCAGACCGTCTTTAGACGAACCTACCCATGTGTACGGCTTCAGTGCGGGAAGTGGTATTACCTTTAAGAGGGTAAGTATTGATGGAGCATATCAGTTCCGATGGGCAAATGACGTTGACGGTGCGGACTTCGGTTTACCAGGCACTTTTGACCTCAATGAGCACCTGTTCCTTGCTTCCGTCATTGTGTATTTTTAATCTTTGTTAGATTGCCATACGCGGGTTCAGGTTTGCAACCTGAACCCACCATTTGTAATATGCCGTCGATATGAATTTCAAAAGAGATGGAGAAAACATCGTTGCTACAAAACCTAATGTTTTAAGGCTTTTTGATAAAGAGAATGGTACATACAAGTTTTAGGAAAGAACGAATATGCTGAAGATAACGAAAGGCGAGGCATAGGTATTCCAGAAGATACGCCATATTCATGCCGTCTGGTGCGAAAACAGTATGTGAAAATTCCTGAATACTGGATGTAGTCATTCGTAAATAGTAAGAATAAAATTATAGGTGAATCGGTGTTATAACTATTGGATTCAGGTTGCAAACCTGAACCCGCCTAGAGGCATTCGGTATAGGGTATGTACCCTACTTTCAGAGACAAATACAAGTTAGAAGGGAGAGAAAAAGTGAGTATGAGGAATAAAAATGTACGTTTGTTTGGACTAATGGCAGTGCTAGCCGCGTTATTAAGTGTATCAGTTATAGGTTGTAAAAGCTGTCCATGCGGCATTCCAGAGCCAGCAGGAATGGTTTTAGGAACAGCCAAGGGTGACTCAAATTTGAGTGACTATGGTACAAATGATCCCGGCATATCAAATTCCATTATAGAGCCAGGAGGAGTAGTTGCAGGAACAGTCAGGGACGACTCAGATATGAATGGCTATGATGCAAATGACCCGGCCATACCTGGTCCAAGTATGCGCCTTCTTCTTGGTTCTAATGTCATTGCTGGTCCAATTAGTAGGGGGCCTGATGGAGTATATACGCTTTCAGCACCAACAGGTACCTTTACACTAGAAGCCTCAGCTTCTGGTTTTGTAAAACAGACTAAATCCGTAACAATAACTTCTGGCGGCTACGTCACAAAGAACTTTGGACTAAGGCATCCATAGTATCCTTTAATCTATGCGGGTTCAGGTTTGCAACCTGAACCCATATTTGGAAGATTTATGAGGGGAAAGAATTTATGAAGATACGTTTTGTAAAAAATGTATTATTATTTGTGGGTTTTGCTCTTTTGATTGCAAGTAATGCTCCAACGTATGTAAAGGCACAAAGGGCAGAAGATCCAGTAGCAGTACAACCTGGTTATGCAAACAAATGTTATACTATTCATCTATGCGGGTTCAGGTTGCAAACCTGAACCCGCTGGAGGGAGGCAAGGAACTAGCTGTTTATGAGAGCAAATCTTACTAATACGATTAATCAGTTAATAAGGAAGGAGAAAAATCATGAAACCAGTCTCTGAAAATGAACTAGATGATCTGTTGAACATTCTTGAAAAACACGAGCAGGAATTAAAAGCCTTTGAAGGTGTCCACTACGTGGATGTTGGATACAAATTTAAAGATGGAAATCCAATAGATGATATACTATCTATACGTGCCCATGTTCTTGAGAAGAAAAAACTTGATGAACTCGACCCATCGCAAGTGATTCCCCCTCGTATAGAAGAAATTCTTACCGATGTGATTCAAAGCAATCCCGAGATACCCTTTCTTTCAAAGGAAGCCGCGAATAATTTGAAGGAAACTGCGACTAATTGGCTCGTAAGTAACAAACTCTTTGATCCTTTGAGAGGAGGCATTGCGGTCTGGAATCCTCGCTATGCATTTCCTGGTACGCTTGGAATGATAGTCTTTGATGCCAGGACCTCAGAGCCTCTGGGCTTATCAAACCATCATGTATTTGTTCGTGAGCAAGGAAAGCAAGGAGATCCTATTAAGCAAGGGAACATTAATATGGACCCGCCTGAGCCGGATGCTGTCACGGTCGTGGGTACTCTTATCCGTTCGGATGAAGGTCTGGACTGTGCCGTTTGTACTTTTAACAATACCAGGAAGATTTCGAAAGAGATTCTACGCTACAGTCAAAAACCAACAGGTGTAAGACGGCCTTTGTTGGGGATGCATGTTACCAAATCTGGAATAGCATCTGGAGTAACTTATGGGACTATTGATGGTGTGGGCTTGAGAGGATTTACGGTGATCCCTGATCCTGCGCGTCCAAGTCCTAACGGTGAGATTAGCATGGGTGGGGATTCCGGTTCTGTATGGTTAGATGTCGCAAGCTTTAAGGCTGTAGGGCTGCATTTTGCTGGAGAAAGAGACCCAAGCCCAAGAGCTGAAAGGGCATGGGCTAATCAGATGGTTAAAGTAGCTAAGGCGTTAGATATTGTATTTGGGTAAGTGAGCGCAGGTCCTGCTTAACAGATTTTTTGAGAATTGCCTTTAATGACCGCATGTGGGTCGTATGCGGGTTCAGGTTTGTAACCTGAACCCATGTTTTAGCACCATGCTATAGATAATGATAAATTGATATGTATGTCAGAAAATACGCTATATATCTGGTATACAAATTAATACATGAAGGCTCTAAGGATTACCTATAAGTTGTCTATAAAAATTGAGAATAAGGTTAAAATCAAGTTAGGGCTACAAATGTAGGGTTCAGGTTACAAACCTGAACCCGCAGGGGGAACCCGCTAGTGGGTGTGGTCGTCCACAAATCTTAGGGATAAAATCATAACTTACGCGAGTTCAGGTTTGCAAACCTGAACTCAGAATTTGAAACAGTATGCCATCGGTAAGGATTTCAAAAGAATATATTTCAGGGATTTATTATCTTACGTTTACAGTAAGGAATTGGTATTACCTGTTTGATAGGCACCACCGGTTTGAGATACTTGCTGATTCATTAACGTATTGCCAAAAACACAAAGGGCTTACGTTGTATGCCTATGTTTTTATGCTTAATCATATCCACCTCATTGTATCGGCGCCTGATATGATTGCTTTTGTCAGAGATTTTAAGAAGTTTACTTCAAAAGAGATGTAGAAGAACATCATTGCTACGGAACCAAATGTATTAAGGTTTTTGATAGAGGGAATGGTACATACGAATTTTGGGAGAAGACGAATATGCCGAAGGTGATTAAAAGTGAGGCGTATGTAATCCAGAAGATAAACTATATTCACGCCAATCCGGTACGGAAACAGTACGTGAAAAGTCCTGAAGATTGGGTATGGTCATCTGCAAATGGTGAGAGTAAAATCAAAGTTGAATCGGTGTTATAATTATTGGGTTCAGGTTACAAACCTGAACCCGCGGGAGGAATGAGGCACAGATATTCCAGAAGATAAACGATATTCATACCAAAAGGTTGGAGCGTGGTCATTTGCAGATATTGAGAGCAAAATCATAGTTGAACTGGTGTTATAACTGTAGGGTTCAGGTTGCAAACCTGAACCCGCAAGAGACCTGTGGGGTTTGCAAAGAAGTGAACCTGCAAGGAGACCTTACAATAGGTATGTAATCTTATGTGAAGGAAATGCGTTTTAATAATAAGGAATTTGTTACTACCGATACCGATGAAAATGCCATTGCTAGCCCTGCATACTCAGGCTTCAGGCTTATACCGAAGAATGGGTACAGGACTCCAGCGGCGATGGGGATTCCGATGATGTTGTAAAAAAATGCCCAGAAAAGATTTTGCTTTATTTTGGTTAATGTCCGCCGCCCTAACTGAATAGCCCTTACGATATCCATCACGTCGTTTCTTACCAGGACGATATCACCGGTTTCCTTTGCAACATCCGTCCCAGCTCCTATGGCAATCCCTATATCAGCCTGTGCCAGCGCAGGGGCATCGTTAATGCCGTCTCCAACCATTCCAACCTGCATGCCATCCTTTTGAAAGCCCTTCACAATTTCCATCTTTTCTGATGGTAATACCCTGGCCCGGTACTCCTCAATACCAACCTCTGATGCCACTGCTTTTGCCACTTGTTCGCTATCGCCGGTTATCATGGCGGTTTGTATGTTCATGTGCTTTAATAATCTTACCGCATCGTGTACATTCTGCTTTATCGTATCCATGAGACCTATAACACCCAAAAGCGCCTGATCATAAGCCACATAGATAAGCGACTTCCCATGAGCCTCTAATTCTTTCGCCTTATCATCTATTTCATCGGTTCTTATTTGATGCGATGTCATAAGGCCTTTATTTCCAATGAATACATCCTTCCCGTTATATTTACCGGTAATGCCGGCTCCTGGCTCTTCCTGAAAATCCTGCACGGTATCCCATACAAGCCCCCTTTTCCTTGCCTCTTCTATAACCGATTGGGAAAGGGGATGATTGGAAAAGGCGCATCCGGCTGCTGCGATGGCAAGGAGTTCGGTTTCATGAGCGGCTTTTGATGCGATAAGGTTCGTTACTTCAAAATGCCCCTCAGTAATTGTTCCTGTCTTATCTAAGATTATGATATTGAGCTGTGCGATCTTTTCAAGTGCGCTGGCACGTTTTATAAGGATAGAGCGGTTGAGACCTATGCCACTGCTTACCATAATAGCCGTTGGAGTGGCTAGTCCCATTGCACAGGGGCATGCGATTACCAATACGGCGATTGCTGTCTTTAATGCCCAGAGAAAATAGTGTTCTCCAATAAAATTATAGAAAAGAAAGTACCAGCACATAAATGTTACGAGAGAAAGTCCTATTACCACCGGTACAAATATGTTCGTTACCTTGTCTACAAATCGCTGGATGGGTGGTTTATCCATCTGGGCTTCTTCAACCATGTTGATAATCTGTGACAAGACGGTTTCTTCACCTACCCTCGTAGTTCTCACGATAAGGACCCCTGTCTTATTAATTGTTGCTCCCACTACCGTATCACCTTTTTGTTTTACAACAGGCATTGATTCGCCTGTTACCATCGATTCGTCCACAGATGAGATACCCTGCGTAACTTCTCCATCTACAGGAATAATCTCTCCGGGCCTGACTGCTACCACATCGTCCTTCTGAATGGCGGATGCATCTACCTCTAGCTCTTTCCCTTCCGGTGACAGTAATCGCGCCCTGCCCGCTTGTAGTCTCAGGAGCTTTTGCAGCGCCTGTCCTGCCCTTCCCCTTACCCGTTCTTCCATATATTTCCCGATACGAATAAAGGCGATCAGCATTACGGCTGTTTCAAAAAACGAGTGGCCTGTCATACCAAAGATGCCGTACAAGGCTAAAACACTATAGAGGTAAGCGGATAATACACCTATTGAGACCAGCACATCCATATTGGCGGAAAGGTTTTTGATGGACTTATATGCGCTTATGAAAAAATCCATTCCTGGTCCAAGTATCGTTACGGTAGTAATGATCATCATGATATAGGATGTGTGCGTATGTGTTAAACCGGGAAAAGGCACATACATCAGGATCATAATAGCAATGGAAGCTACAACACTCAAGATAAGCCATCCCATTTGAATATATCGTGCTGAGGTTTGATCCAGCTGGAACCGTTCTTTTGCGGGGTAACCGATATCTTTCATTTGTTTAAAAATGTGAGCCTTGTTTATGATATCAGTATCATAGGTTACCATCCCTGCATTACTGGAAAAATTAACCCTTATCGACTTAATCCCTTTAACATCTTTCAGCTTTCGCTCAATAGTCATGGCGCAATTGGCGCAGTGCATGCCGATAATATCAAATTTTATAGTTTGTTCAGCCATTTTTTTAGTTCATTCGGTGTTTTAAAAAAGTCGCCGAATGCCTCATGTAATGTATAGGAATTTCAATTCTGTAGGACAACCTGTTCAGCCTTGCCCTACATTTTATTTAGCCTTGCAAGTGCATACGTAGGGCAAAGGCTTCAGCCTTGCAAATAAGCCTAAATACCCAATTTCCTTATCATAAGGTAGCGGCTCTTACTACCTTAATCGGCAAAAACCGTGACAAATTCAGGTTCCACAATGCTGCTGAGGATGTCACATCTTGATACGACTCCCACCAGGACATCGTTTCTTATAATAGGGACACGAATAATATTATGTTTTGTCATGAGGTCTATAATCTCATCGACGGGGGTATTTTCAGAAACGCATATAGGGTTTTTTGACATGATTTCCTCTGCCGTTACTTGTTCCAATGCCTTCCCATTTTTTATAACCTTTAAAAGATCAAATTCACTGACTACCCCAATGACCTTTCCATTATCGTCTACAACAGGTAAACCACTATACATACCCGATAATAATTTTACAGCCAGATCTCTGCCAATCGTTTTCTTTTTTGCTGCAGTAACAATTTTATTCATAATATCTTTGGCTGTCTTCTTTATCATGATACAACCTCCCTTCATAGGTTTTTATTTACCTTCAGATTATTCCTTAACATGCTGAGAAATTTAAATTTATTATACGCCTAATTCCTTGTTTGTCAAACAGTAAGAAATGAGAAAAGCCTTGATAACTCTTATACAACTTGATAACATTTATGTTCATCATCTGAAATATTCTATACTAAAAAAGGGGCTCGTATTATGAAACCTACCATTGTATCTACAACAATTTTAGCAGTTCGGAAAAATGGACATGTTGCTATTGGCGGCGACGGTCAAGTTACCATGAACGCTGCAGTAGTTAAAAAAGACGCGAAAAAGATTCGTAAGCTCTACCATGATAAGGTTATTGTTGGGTTTGCTGGTTCATCAGCGGATGCTTTTGCCCTTATGGAAAGGTTCGATGCCAAGCTTGAACAGTACCAGGGGAATGTCCTGCGCAGCGCTCATGAACTGGCGAAAGAGTGGAGAACAGATAAAATTTTGAGACGATTGGAGTCACTGCTTGTTGTCGTAGATAAAAATTACTCCTTTTTAATATCTGGCGGTGGTGATGTAATTGAGCCAGATGATGGTATCATTGGTATTGGTTCTGGAGGCTCATACGCGATTGCAGCAGCCAGGGCACTGATAAAACACTCGTCGTTAACAGCAAAAGAGGTTGTGGAAGAATCCCTCAATATTGCAGCAGACATTTGTATCTATACCAATAAAAATATCAAGGTAGAGGAGATCAAGTAGTGGATAAACTGACGCCCCGTAAGATTGTAGAAGCTCTTGATAAATATATTATCGGCCAGAAAAATGCCAAACGCGCGGTGGCAATTGCTATTCGTAACCGATGGCGCAGGCATCAACTTGCTGATGAATTACGAGAAGAGGTATTGCCGAAGAATATCATTATGATCGGTCCTACCGGTGTGGGAAAGACAGAGATTGCAAGACGTATGGCTGCCCTTGTCAAGGCTCCCTTTCTTAAAGTGGAGGCCTCAAAATATACTGAGGTTGGTTACCACGGACGGGACGTGGAGTCTATGATACGTGATATTACCGAGATTGGTGTGAACATGGTCAAAACGGAAATGATACAAGGTGTCCAGGAAAAAGCAGAAAGGATGGCCGAGGAAAGGCTTCTCGATTTACTCTTGCCCCCTTTGCCGAAAAATACAGAGCAGCCTGCTACTGAAGCGGAAGAACAGCGTCTCAGCACGCGGGAAAAATTCCGGAAAAAATTACAAGATGGTGAGCTTTCAAATCGTACCGTGGAATTGACTATTCACGAAAAACCCTATGTACTTCAGGGTTTTGTGGCAGGGGTAGAAGAGATAGGAATGGACTTCCAGAATATGCTGGAAAAAATGGTTCCTCCACGCGCGCAAATGCGAAAGGTCTCCGTGCCCGAAGCAAGAAGGATTTTGATACAAGAGGAGGCTGAAAAACTTATCGATAAAGAAAAGGTTATGCAGGAGGCAATCCGGAGAACTGAGTTGTTTGGCATTATCTTTATTGATGAAATTGATAAGATTGCAGGGCGTGAATCTACTCATGGTCCCGATGTGTCCCGGCAGGGTGTGCAAAGAGATTTGTTGCCGATAGTAGACGGCACAACTGTAAACACGAGATACGGGATCGTTAAGACGGACCGCATTCTCTTTGTTGCAGCAGGCGCATTTCACGTATCCAAACCTTCAGATTTAATACCTGAACTTCAGGGACGTTTCCCTATTCGTGTGGAATTAGAGGATCTCGGGAAAGAAGAATTTTTGCGTATCTTAACTGAACCAAAAAATGCCTTAATTAAACAATATAAGGCGCTTCTTGAGACGGAAGGAATTAAGGTACGATTTGAAAATGATGCTGTTGAAGCTATTGCTGATATTGCTGTGCAGGTTAACAGGCGTACTCAGAATATTGGCGCACGAAGATTGCATACCGTTATGGAAAAACTGGTGGAAGATGCTTCTTTCGATGCGCCGGATATGAACGGCGCAGAGATTATTATTGATGCGAAGTACGTGGAGAATAAATTACAAGCCATAGCGAAAGACGAAGATTTGAGCCGGTATATTTTATAAAAGATATTTGAAACCACAGATTACACGGATAAATAAAAAGTTTAAAAATAAAATCTTTTATCTGTGAAATATGGGGTTAAAAATATGAAGCCAATTATTGGTATAAATTGCGATTACGAAGAGAAAGGCAGATTACCCTATTCTTTTTTGTATAGAGATTACAGTGAAGCCATCATTGGGGCTGGCGGCGTCCCTTTCCTACTGCCCGTCATTAAGGATAAACGCGATGTAGAGTCCTTTCTGGGAAGGACTGATGGCCTGCTTCTCACGGGTGGGAACGATGTTCCGCCCGAACACTACGGAGAAAAAAGACATACAAAAACTGTATGTGTCCATTCCGATAAAGATGCTTCCGATTTTGTTCTGTTACAAACAGCTCTTGAAATGAAAAAGCCTATTCTGGCTATCTGTTATGGTGTTCAACTGGTAAATGTTATCTTAGGTGGCTCTCTTATACAGGATATACCTTCAGAATATAAATCCTCAATCATTCATAAGGACCAGCACAACAAAAGTTATACGCACTCTGTAATGATAGAGAAGGATTCTCTCCTTTATAGCATTACCGGGTCAGGCTCTATTGAGACTAACAGCATACACCATCAGGCTATTAAAAGATTGGGTAAGGGTTTAAAAGATACAGCCCATGCTGTTGATAGTATTATAGAAGCTGTTGAAGGGACAGATGATTATCCATTCCTTTTAGGGGTTCAATGGCATCCTGAACGTATGATAGACAATCCATGCCATGCATCCTTATTTCAAGCCCTTATTCATGCCTCGTAGGGCAAGGCTTTACAGGCTGTCCGAGAATTCAATCGACCCACAAATACCATACTAAATATTGTTGTCGTGATAATATTTTATCAGCATATAGTATAGGCTTGGTCGTGTGAAAGCATTCTCGGACAGCCTGTAAAGCCTTGCCCTACGGAACGGAATTGGAATTCCTCAACAGTAAACCAAGGATATACCATAATCCTCATAAAGTTATCTATAGTTAAAATATGGCGCAAAATAATAGCGGTAGGGGCGAACCTTGTGTTCACCCTGATTATGGAAAAACACATCGGTTTTGGATTTGTATAATCTACGGTGGTCTTCCTGTCATTTTTGTTTTTTAGATTGCCTTGCCGTGCAGGTTTTTTAGCCGCACTCTTTGCAGATACCGTAGAAAGATATCTGAAATCCAAAAACTGTGTAATCGCTTTTGAGAGAATTAGGTAGTTTAATATGTGAGGAGAAATCTTCAAAGATGTCGAGTATCTTTTTGCAGGTAGAGCAGATGAAGTGATGGTGAGAATTCGTGTTGGGGTCGTAGTGTTTACGGTCTTCGTCGATAATAAGCTCTTTAACCTCACCAAGATCTCTTAAGGTCTCTAAAGTCTTATAGATTGTGGTAAATGATACGGCAGGATAGATCTTCTTTACCCTTTTAAAAACTTCTTCGGCAGATGGATGAGAAGTATTATTTTCTAAAATTTTAAAAATCATCAGCCGTTGTGGGGTGATTTTCATACCGTTATTTCGTAATACAGTAGTTAATTTTTCTACAGATTCCATAGTATTATAAATTATAAAGAAAAATGATTGTTAATTAATATGAAATATAATTTAATGGTTTAGAGATGTCAACAAAAAAGATTGCTATGGATTCTCTCTGGTTATATAGCGCCATAACATTTGTGCATGTATCTTATCTTTACTCTCTAATGTTTCCCCAATTCCAACCCCTGAAGGCAGGAATAGCAGAAAAGCTGAATAGAGTATATTGTATATCCGATATTTATGTATCATATTAAGTTATAGTTTCCAACAGATTAAACCGAACAGCGCATAATGAAACCAGACAAAATGAACCAGGATTTCATTACACCATCACGGACAAACAATCCCCGTTCAAGATATACGGGGACATGGCTTGTCCGTGCCACCCTATCTAAAATACTGTTCGGTTTCATCTATTGAGTACTATAACAGGTTGTCGTAAATTGGAATGAAGTATTTTCTTGAGATTATTACGTATGAGAAGAGAATGGAAGAAATATTTGCAAAAACAGGTACGAATATGCTTGCTCCGTATTATTCGCTATCATTTACACCTTGTCTTTAAGCAATTACCTATTTCTTTGGTTTTGTTTATTCTGTTACTCTTCCGGTTCTTCCTGGGAGCTTTCTTCCGTTATCTCTTTATTGGTAATTTCCCCCGCCAATGGTTCTTCTATACCGCCTTCAGGAGTTGCCTCTTCCGGGACAACGCGGGCAACAGAAACGAGTTTATCACCTTCTACTACGGAAAAGAGTTTTACCCCTTGGGTATTTCTTCCGATGGCACGAACAGTATTTACCGACGTACGAATAACCATGCCTTTTGCAGTTATCATTATCAATTCATCCTCGTCTCTGACATCAAGCAGCGCCACAACCTTCCCGTTTCTATCGGTGGTTTTAATATTAATAACGCCTTGACCGCCCCGATGGTGAGCTGAATACTCTCCGAAATCGGTGCGTTTCCCGAAGCCGTGCTCGCAAACAGTCAGCAGGGAAGCGTTTTCATCTACAATTACCATACCCCGGACCTTATCACCCTCCTTAAGCGTTATTCCCTTTACGCCATGAGTTACACGCCCCATAGTTCTCACATCTGTCTCGGAGAAACGCACGGCTTTTCCTTGTTCTGTGCCCAGAATAATATCTTGTTTACCGTTGGTTAATTTAACACAGATTAATTTATCCCCTTCATCGAGGGTAATGGCAATAATACCACCCTTTTTCGGATTGCCATAAGCGCACAACGCCGTCTTTTTAATAATGCCGTTGCTGGTTGCCATAACCAACTGCCGTTCATCAAAATCCCGTACCGGAATGAGAGAGGTTACATTCTCATCCTCTTTCAGTTCTAACAGATTAATGAGCGCCCGTCCTTTTGATGTCCTGCCCATTTGCGGGATATCGTAAACCTTTTGCCAGTAAACCCTGCCCTGGTCAGTAAAAAACAGGATATAATCATGCGTTGATGCTACAAACAGATGTTCTATGAAATCTCCTTCTTTCATCTCGGCACCAGTAACGCCTTTACCACCGCGATGTTGTTTCCGGTATGAGGTAAGTGGCAGCCGCTTAATATACCCTTCATGGGTAATGATAACGGCGACATTCTCCTCTGCGATAAGATCTTCCAGATTGAGTTCGGTAATTGCATTAACAATTTCTGTGCGTCGTTTATCGCCAAAACGCTCTTTAACTTCTTCAATATCCTTTTTGATAATAGCCAATACTAATTTTTCGTTGCCAAGAATGCCCTCGTATTCTTTAATATCGGCGCATAATTTTTTATACTCTTCCTCAATCTTCTCTTGCTCCAAACCGGTTAACCTTTGAAGCCTCATATCCAGAATAGCATTCGCTTGAATTTCAGAAAAGGAAAATTGACTGATAAGTTCCTGTCGCGCATGATCGATAGAGCTGGAGGTCTTGATTAACTGGATAACTTTATCAATGTTTTGGAGTGCGATCCTCAGTCCTTCCAGGATATGAGCTCTCGCTTGCGCTTTTGCCAGTAAATATTGAGTCCTGCGTATAATAACAACCTTCCGATGCTCGATATAGTATACTAACATCTGTTTTAGGTTAAGCGTCTCCGGCCGATTGTTAACCAGGGCAATCATAATAATGCTGAAACTATCCTGAAGTTTTGTGTGCTTGTAAAGTTGATTGAGAACTACTTCTTCATCCTCGCCCTTTTTCAAATCGATAACCAGGCGGCTTCCTTCCCGATCACTCTCGTTACGGATATCCGAGATACCTTTAAGCTGGTCTTCCTTTACCAGGTCAGCAATTCGTTCCAGGATGTTATCCCGGTTCAATTGATAGGGTATTTCGGTTACTACAAGACTTTTTTTCCCGCTCTTCGTGGTTTCTGTATGTACGCGTGCCCGTACCGTAATCGTTCCGCGTCCTGTCCGATACCCTTCTTTAATACCTCCGGTACCGCAAATCAATGCGCCTGTAGGAAAATCCGGCCCTTTGATAATATGCATTAATTCATCAATAGTGACATCAGGATTATCAATAATTTTTATAATTCCATCACAAATTTCATGTACATTGTGTGGCGGGATACTGGTAGCCATACCCACCGCAATGCCGGAACAGCCGTTACACAACAGATTGGGGAATTTCGATGGAAGGACAATCGGTTCTTGCCGCGTATCATCGTAATTGGGCACGTAATTAACGGTTTCCCTTTCAAGATCTTCCATGATAATCATGGTGACCTCTGTCATGCGGGCCTCTGTATAACGCATAGCTGCAGGAGGATCTCCATCGATAGAGCCGAAATTTCCTTGTCCCTGGATAAGAGGATAACGGTAATTGAAATCCTGTGCCATACGGACAAGGGTCGGATAAACTACCTGCTCGCCGTGAGGATGGTAGTTACCCGTAGTATCACCCGCAATTTTAGCGCATTTTCTGAATTTGGAACGAGGTCCCAAACCAAGGTCATTCATGGCAACGAGGATGCGTCTTTGTGACGGCTTTAAGCCGTCTCTTACATCGGGAAGCGCACGGCTCATGATAACGCTCATGGCATAATTCAGATACGAATCCTTCATCTCTTCTTCAATGAATAGGTCTTTTATATTTTCAACCATGCATGGTTACCTCGGTAACAAATGGATTATGTTTCTTTTCTTCTAAAATAGTTGTTGATGGACCATGTCCAGGGTATACAATTGTATCTTCATCCAGAACAAACAATCGTTCTTTGATAGCGCGAAGAAGTTTTTCCTGATTACTTCCCGGGAAATCTGTCCGGCCGACACTCTCTTTAAATAAGGTATCTCCGGAAAATAATATGGGAGGTTTTCCGTTCTCCCGCTTTTTACTGGAGAGGCATATTCCGCCGGGAGTATGCCCCGGTGTATGGATTACGTCAAAGATGTATTCCTCCACAGTGATCGTATCTCCATCCCTGAGTAATCGGTTTGCCAGAGGCGACCGTACCGTTGGGCCGCCGTAAAAGGCGGAAAGGATAGAAAGGTTTTTTGCCGGATAAGGGAGCATGTCCTGATCTTCCTCATGTACACAAATTTGAATATCGGGGAATGCTTTTTTAAGAGCAGCGTTGGCGCCGATATGATCGCCATGACCATGGGTAAGTACAATAATTTTAGGTGTTAGACGCCCTTTTTTCAGAAAATCAATGATAGCTTCCGCATCTGCGCCTGGGTCGATGATCATTGCGTCGTTTGAAATTTTACCTGCAACAATATAACAGCATACCTTTAATGGTCCTACAGGTATCTTTTGAATAAGCATAGTTCTACTTTTTCCGTAAATAATCTTCGATTATTTCCTTAAGCTCATACGGTTCCTTGTTCTTCCATAATCCGATAATTTTTCGTTCCCTCTCCGCGTTTTCCACAGCATCTGAGGCATGGGCAGCATTCTTCATGATATCTTCTCCGTAAATTCTGCGGACTTTACCAGGCTCCCCTTTCTTTGAATCGGTAGGCCCCAGAATATTCCTGATTTTACGGATGGCATCCGGTCCCCGGTATAAAAGGGCAAGGCAACGCGCAGTCCCTGGTTTTTCTTTATCGGACGGGCTTGTTTTTTCAGGGTCCAGGCCTGTCATATACTGGATGATCTTATTGAATTCATGCATAGCATTCATATCTTTTAATTGTTCCGATAATTCTGCTGCGTGGTTTTTAATAATAGCCTCTGGCACTTCGAAGGTGAAGCAGGATTTAAAACTTTCTTTTAATTTTTCTGCTATCTTTTCTGGTTTTGGTTTTAGTTTTTCACGAAATATGTTTATTAAAGGGCCATAAAATTCTTCAGCCTGTCCAATACTCATTCTCAAGAGCTTTAGTCCAACAATGAATAAACCCGTTCGGGAAAACATGTCGATGATATTGCCGGGTAGTGGACTTTGTTCCTCAAACGGTTTCAGGATAACCAAAGTTGTTTCTGCCTTCACCCCTTCAGGAAACTTAATGATATCTTCCAAAACGCCTCCATCTTTTGGCAGATATTCGGCAAATAAGGAAAGTTGTTTGTCGTTAGTAACAGGGTCCGCCGAAGTGACCACTGCCGGCTCGAAATACTCCATGGTGCCATCAGAATTTTCTACAAAATCCCCAAAGCTGCCCCGGATGGTATGTCCCTGGAAGCTGGTAATAGGTCCGATTACATCATCCTTTAACTTTTCAATAGCATGGGGACCCTTAAAGAAAAGCAATACCGTCCGGTTGGTAATCCCAAATTTATTTTCCTTACGAAAGTTACTGTTGATATAGTTAATCATAACTTTCTTCCATGCTTGCTTGATATCCTGTTCTTCAATAGTTTTGCAATATTTATCGACGAAATCATCACTTGGCGCAAACATTGTTGCCCCGATAAGCTCAAGATTTGCTAACGAAAGTAAACGCCCCAGAATACCGCCAGTCCGGCTTTTGAGAAGGCTGTAGGGAGTAATCAGCGCATACGTAAGTTCATCCGCCATAAATTTGTTTCTCTCCGAGATTCAGAATGACATTAATGATATAAGAATAAGCATATAATTATAAATAATAAACGTTTAACTATAACACAATAATTGAGGCAGGTCAAACATTTTTAAGCCGTTGTTAGTATTCCGCCTGATTTATCAGAAGAGCATCCGAACCGAAGAGTTCTTGTATATGCGATACGAAGGCATCTGTTGCTGAGATGAAATATTGACGGGATGTCTTGATTTGATAAGCGCCCTGAGTAGTGATGATATCAAAAAACAGGGGACATGCGCCGCTGTGGAGTTTAATAATTTCTTTTAATTGCAGGAATTTTGCCTCTTCAAAATGAGAGGCATCAAAGCGAATGGCTATGCATGTAACGAGGCGTGTGAATGCATCTTTTTCGGCAATAACCTCCTTTATCCGTACGGTGGGGACAGTGCTTTGGAAGCCGGCCTGGCCTTTCACAAAAACAACCTCATCTATGTTGAATAGTGGCTTATATGTCTTTGTTTCTTTGTGAAAAGCAATACACTCAACTATGCCTTTCGTATCTTCGAGGGTAATATAGAGCATGGGGGTGCCTCGTTTTGTAGTGCTTTGCCTGAGATTTGTAATAATACCCCCTATAATTACTTCGTCTCCCTCAGAAAGTTCCGATACGTCTGCAGATGACGTGGTGGATAATTGTTTGATTTTTTCATGATAGGCATGCAAGGGATGGGAGCTCAGGTAGAAGCCAAGACTCTCCTTTTCTGCTTGCCGCAGTTCCTTTTCTGACCATTGGTTCGTATCGCTGTCTTTCCCCGGGTCGCCTTTCCCAAATATATCCATATCGGTGTCGATAGCAAACAAGGATTTTTGACCGGTACGCCTGTCTTTGTTTGCTACGCTTCCCATCTGCATAGTTGTATCAAGTCCTGCAAGCAGCCGCGCGCGATTATCATGCAACGAGTCGAAACATCCTGATTTGATCATCGATTCGATTACCTGCTTATTAACGACCCGCATATCAACCCGTTTGCATACATCCAGGATTGAGGTAAATCGTCCCCCCTTATTTCTGGACAGGACGATTGATTCGATAGCTTTGTCCCCTACATTTTTGATAGCTCCCAGTCCAAACCGTATCTTATTTCCATCTGAAATAGTAAAATCATTTTGACTCTCGTTGACATCCGGAGGCATTACCTCGATACCCATCCGGCGGCAATCTTCAATATACTCCACAGTCTTCTCTGTATTTTCTTTTTCACAACTCAACTGTGCGATCATATACTGAACAGGGTAATTTGCCTTTAAATAGGCAGTCTGATAAGTGATTACCGCATACGCTGCGGAATGGGATTTATTGAAGCCATATCCTGCAAAATATTCCATCAGTTCAAAGATACTTCTTGCAGTTTTTTCAGGAATCCCATGTGCGATAGCCCCGTTTACGAACTGGTCTTTAAATTTTGCCATAATCTCAGGTTTCTTTTTTCCCATCGCTTTACGGAGATTGTCAGCCTGGTTGAGAGAGAAACCGGCCAGGCGGTTGGCAATACGCATAACCTGCTCCTGGTATAAAATTACTCCGTGGGTTTCTTTCAGGAGAGGTTCCAGTGAAGGATGAATATAGGTTACCTCTTCTCTTCCGTGTTTTCGGTTAACAAAAGATTCCACCATCCCACTCTGCAATGGACCTGGTCTGTACAAGGCTACGAGAGGTAAAATATCAGCAAATTTATCAGGTTTTAGCTTTTTTAACAATTCCCTGAATCCGCGGCTGGTTTCTACCTGGAAAATCCCTTTTACATCCCCACGGGCTAATAACTCATACGTCCGCTTATCGTCCATAGGAATTTTTGTAAGATCGATATCTTTCCCGGTAGTTTCATGAATTAATTTTATGGCCTTATCGATGACGGTTAATTTCCGAACGCCAAGAAAATCGGCCTTTAACAGACCGATTTTATCTACCAATATTTCATCATAGAATTGTGTTGTAACAACGTCTCCGCTTTTTGCCAGAGGCACATACTCAGTGAGTGGTTCATCTGAGATTACAATACCTGCTGCATGCACTGATGCATGGCGGCATAATCCTTCCAGCTTTTTAGAAATATCGAACAGTTCACGGATATGTTTTTCGCCTTCATAGAGTGTCTTTAATGCAGGTTCCTGCTCCAGGGCTTGTTTTAAGGTTATATTGACTGTATTGGGAATAAGTTTAGCCACTTTGTCAACTTCCGATAAGGGGATACTCATTACCCGGCCTACATCGCGAATAACGGCCTTTGCCTTCATTGTTCCAAAGGTAATGATTTGAGCTACATTGCTATCCCCGCCGTATTTTTTCCTTACATACTGGATAACCTTTTCACGACCTTCCGCACAGAAATCAATATCGAGATCAGGCATGGAAATTCTTTCTGCATTAAGAAACCGCTCAAAGAGCAAGTCGTTTTCGAGAGGATCGATATTGGTAATATTCAATAAATAAGCGACCAGACTGCCTGCGCCGGAACCTCGCCCCGTGGCAGGTATGCGATGTTGTACGGCAAAATAAATAAAGTCCCAAACGATTAAAAAATAATCCACAAAACCGGTAGATTCGATAACCTGCAGCTCGTAATCCAGCCGCTCACGAACCTGTTGTGTAAGAGAACCGTATTTTTGGATTGAGCCCTCCTCACAAAGCTTCCTGAGATAGGCATTGTTGGTCATACCCTGTGGTGAAATGAACTTTGGCAGATGCATCTTTCCAAAGGGCATTTCCACATTGCACCGGTCGGCAATTTTTAGAGTGTTTTCAACGGCCTCAGGCAGATGCTGAAAGATGTTGTACATTTCACCGGGATTTTTAAAGTAAAACTCACTTGTTCCAAAGCGCAGTCTTTGTACATCTGACAGATGTTTTCCGGTATTAATGCATAAGAGAACATCATGGGCCGTCGCATCGTCTGCATTCATGTAATGAATATCATTCGTTGCCACCAGGGGTATACCCAATTCCTTCCCTATTTCGATCGCTTTTGACACCAGTCCCGCCTGTTGCTCAATCTTGTTGTTTTGAACCTCCAGATAAAAATGATCGGGACCAAAGATGTCCTGGTATTCTCTTGCTACCATTATTGCTTCCTCATAACGGTTATTTAATAAGCAATGATTGATTTCTGAAGTCATACACCCACTCAGGCAAATAATCCCTTTGGAAAGGGTTCTCAGGAGTATCTTGTCGATCCGTGGTTTATAGTAAAAACCTTCCAGGTATGCCGAGGTGGTGAGTTTTAAAAGATTGCGGTAACCCTCGTAATTCTCAGCAAGAAGGGTGATATGGCTAAGTGATTCTTTCCCATTTCTCGACTCCTTATCCAGACGACTTCCTTTTGTCACATATGCCTCATAACCCATGATAGGTTTTATTCCCCGTGACTTTGCTGTTTCATAAAATTCTATAGCGCCAAACATATTCCCGTGGTCTGTAAGGGCAAGGGCAGGCATGTTAAGCTGGACGGCTTTCTCTACAAGATCACTTATCTTGCAGGCGCCGTCAAGGAGGCTGTATTCACTATGGACATGAAGGTGTATAAAAGTATCTTTACTCAAGTATATACCCGATAAATAATGTTGTTAAGGAAAAGAAATTATACTGTGGTGACAAAAGCACTCATTGATATTTTCTGTCCGGTATTATGCTACGATATCGTTCAGAAAATCAAGCTCTATTTGGACAACAATTTTACTTGAAACTTCATTAACCTTTTGCTATTATGGTGCCTACCTGATTTTTAGCTAAAATTATTTTTGAATATTCATAAGATTCTAAGGTAAAAGAACATTATTAAAATACACCAAAAGGGGGTATCCAATGTCTAGTTGTGGCACAAAAGCAAAGGCTATTATGGTTGTATTGGTAGGTCTTTTCGGATTGCTGTGTGTTGGTTTTGCAGTATCAGTTACGGAAAAATACAGAGTACAAAAAGAGCGGGTACATGCCCTTGAAAGACAGCTTGGCGCCGGGCGTAAAGAGGTATTAAAAGTTCCGGAATTGATGGAAAATTTAGATAAGGTTGAACTTGCAAAGAAAGAAACTGAGGAGAAATTTACCACCTGTGCCTCAGAAAAAGAAGGTCTGACAACAAAAGTAGCTGAATTGCAGAAGGAAGTGGACACTTTTGGCGCCATTAAAGCCGCTGTTGGAGTGCAGTTGAGCGGATTACAGAATACGATCCAGGAACAACAAAACAGGTTGAATACAATAGAGGAAGAGAGGGCCAGGTTAACACAACAGATTGCTTCTCTGGAAGAAGAAAGCAAAAAGGGGACTGAAAAATCTGATTTGCAGGTTGCTGATATGAAGAGAAGTCAGGAAGATTTGAAAAATCAGCTCATGTATAGCAACGAAGCGAAGAAGCTTGCTGAGCAGGAGCTTGCAGAAAAGAGAAAGAATGTTGAAGAACTTCAAAAGGCAAAAGAGGTTCTGGAGCAGGAATTAGCGAAGATTAAAGAACAGGGACCTTCCACTACCCCACAAACTTCGCCTTCACAAACTCCATCCACAACAGAACAGCCACATTTTCCGCTTATGGACTCATCTGCGGCTGAAGATCTGGATAAAGCATTTGCCTTACTGCGTGAGAGAGTTACTTCGCCTACCATGTCTCTTTCCGAAGTAAGCATATTACTTTCCAGAATGGAGAACGCATTAAAAAATTTAAAATAAAAATATGCCGGAAATTAAGCATATTTTGTATTTTCGTGAATTGAAAAGGGGAAAGATCTCATCTTTCCCCTTTTTTATTTGTTTATATGGAGTTCCCGTATTTTTTGCTGAAGGTTTTGACGGTGCATATCCAGCGCTTCAGCGGCACGGCTAATATTTCCATTACATTCTTCTAATTTCTTTTTTATAAAATCGCGTTCAAAATTTTCTATAAGTATCTTCTTCGCATCACGGAATGAGAGATTGTAATCAATATTCTTCAATACCAATGCGGTATCCTGATGATGTGTCTCTTCCGGAAGATCTACGTTGTTAAGAACTTCATTATCGGAAAGAACTACAGAACTTTCAATCACATTTTTGAGTTGCCGGACATTTCCAGGCCAATTGTAAGACACTAAAGATTTCATCGATTCATGAGAAATTGACAGGATACGCTTTTGGTGTTTTTCAGAAAAGTATTGTATAAATCGGTTTACCAAAAGAGGGATATCCTCTTTTCTGTGTCTCAAAGGCGGCAGTTTTATGTTCACTACCTTAATTCTATAATAAAGATCTTCCCGAAACCTGCCTTCCTCAATTTCCTCCTCAAGATTGCGGTGCGTAGCACTCACGACTCGTACATCAACAGCGAGCGTTTCTATACCACCAAGTCGCTCAAATTTCTGTTCCTGTAATACCCGCAAGAGTTTTGATTGTGTGCTAAGACTCATATCTCCGATCTCATCAAGGAAAAGCGTTCCCTTATTTGCTAATTCGAACTTCCCCAGGCGCCTTTCTGTTGCGCCGGTGAATGCGCCCTTTTCATGTCCGAAGAGTTCGCTTTCGATCAGTGTTTCTGGCACTGCAGCGCAATTCACGATGATGAAAGGTTCATTCCGGCGCTTACTGCGTTTGTAAATTTCTCTGGCAACAATCTCTTTTCCGCTGCCACTCTCACCCTGAATGAGTACGGTAACGTCTGTTGTGCCGACTTTTTCAATCTTATCAAAGACATCTTTCATAGGTTTGCTTTGGCCGATAAGTTCTCCCATGCCCTCTAATCGGTCTATTTCAGATCTGAGCCGGGCATTTTCTTCCTGTAAGGCAAGTCTTTCGAAAACATTTTTGACGATGATTCGGAGTTCATCGATCTCATAAGGCTTTGCAATGTAATCGTATGCGCCATTTTTCATGGCCTCAACGGCAAGTTTTTCAGAACCATAAGCAGTAACGATAACTACAAGGGGAGGATTCCTCATGGCATTGATCATTTCCAAAGTCTTCATGCCATCGATCTGCGGCATATTGATATCCAGAAACACTAATGCAGGTTGTAATGTCTTTATCATGTGGAGCGCATTGGCGCCATCCTTTGCCTCGTATATTGTGTAGCTATCCTTTTGAAGAATCTTTCTCATCCCGTAACGAGCAGCTTTTTCATCATCTACAATTAATATCGATGGTGTAACCATAGTTTTCCTATTGAATGCTTTTTATCATTTTTTTAAAAGGGCGATTCATTTGCATCGTTTACAACAGGTTATGTTTGCATAGACCTTTCTGAGGGAAAACTTACAATAAATGATGCTCCATTCTCATTACTTTCAACATGAATAGTAGCCTCCATATCCTCTAATTTCTTTTTTACGATAGAAAGACCAAGTCCCGTCCCCGTTTGCTTTGTCGTGTAAAAAGGTTCAAATATCTTTGGCATGCACTCTTGCAGTATGCCAGGGCCTGTGTCGGAGATCGTTACCTTGATCATTTGGTTGTAAGGCATATAATCAGCGCGTATATGTATCTTCCCTCCGGAAGGCATAGCCTGAATGGCATTAAGAAGGAGGTTAAAAAATATCTCCTTCAATGCCCCTCTGTCAGTAAGGATTGCTGGGAGGTCGCCGGGGATTTGACATTGTGTTACAATCTTATTTTGCTTTGCTTCGTTACTGAGCACAACCAGTGTGGAGTTTATTACTTCTCCAATCCTGACATGGGTTTTTACCACACTGCCCGGTTTTGCGAATTGCAACAATTGATTGACGACCTTGGTTAACCGGTCTATTTCATCGACAATAATCGCCAGGTCTTCTTGTAACGGATCGTTTTTCTTTAAATCTTCCTGCATGACCTGAACAATAGCCTTTATAGAGCTGAGGGGATTTTTGACTTCATGCGCTACGCTTGTGGAAAGGCGTCCAAGGCTGGATAATTTTTCATTCTCATATATCTTCCTTTCCAGATGAAGTTTCTCTTCGATAATTTTCGATTTTTCCACCGCAGAACCTATTTCATTAGCAATAATCATTAACTGATCCAGATGATCAGATGCAACGGGCAAACCACGTCTGGCACGTCCCAAACTTAAAAGACCCGTAAGTTTCCGGTTTACAAATACGGGGAAAATGAAAATTGCGTCCATCGGCCGCATTTCATTAATAATCAGGGCGTCTTTTACCTCATAGCGATTGAGCACAACAAATTCACCATTAGCAAAGAACTGTACAATATGCTGTATATCCGATTGGTTAATGTGCTCGTATCTTTTATCGCCAATAACCTGAATCCGCTCACTCTTAAAAAGAAGGAGATTTGTAGATTTAATAGCTGTAGCCTTTTTGATAGATTCAACTACCTGTTCAAGGAGTTTTACGAGATTAACGAGAGGATCGGTGCTAATGACGTGACTTAATTCATTCAGCAAATACTCACTATCTGCAATACGGTGGAATATCAGTTTTCTAAACAATTTTTGTACGCTTTCCTTCAGGGTTGGAAACCAGAATACAAGGCTGATAACAAAGACAGGCTCCAGGATCTTTGCATTTACCGAATAATATTGCTCCAGCGATTTACTCAATTTTTTTATCCCAAAATAATAGAGACAAATCAGGATAAGGGTAAGGAATGAATAAAAAACACTCCGGCGGAGTACAAATTCCATATAATTGTACCGATACACATAATAAGAGAAAATAATACTGGGGAATATTGAAGACAACATGGAAACGAGTACCAGGTAATCACCAGCGTAGGGGATTTTATTCCCTTCAAAGAGTACCGTAAATCCAATAAATATTGCAATAGCGATTATCACCCAAAAGATAGCCATGTAGAACTTCTGCTCTTCCTTTTCATCCACCGTTTTTGCCAGCCATTTTGAGATATTTGCTGCAATAAACAACGAGATAATTAGCCATACAACAAAGGGCTTTATATAAGGAGTTGCAGTTGTCATTAGATGCATATCTTCTGATAGAATAAAATTTTTTATTACTACCGAAAAGGGAATGACGGGAAGGTAAATACCAAAAAAAATAATCCGCTGCAAAGATTTCCTGATGTGAGGCTTGCTCTCGAAAAGAAACAAGACTGCCGTATGCAAAAGAAGGCTGGGCATAAAACCAATCCCTATATAAGAAATTGCATCAGAAACAAGATTAACAGAAGCAATGTCCTTACCAAATAAGAGAAAGCTAAAAAGATAGACGGTATTTCCAAAGTGCCACATAGCTACACTGATAACCAGGAAGAGAAATATAAGCTCGCTTCTCGTTTTCTGTTTTCGTTGTACAATCAGGATGGAGAGCACTATGTGCAGGATGGTTCCAAGGATAAAACCTATAAGTGATATAATTTCGTAAAGTGGCATATGTGTGTGGTTTTCTGATAGACCCTTTTCTGTTCCATATTGATTCATCGCCTTTGATTGAACCAGCATGGCTTGATGTATAGGAATTTCCATCTTTCCATCTTGTTCCCAAATTCTTCCGGTAAGACGCTCACACGTCAATCGTACTGAGCTTGACGCGGAGAAAATGTTTTTCCCTGATAAACAAATGTACAAAAACTTGTGGTCTGGTACTTATTTAATCATGTAATCCTGTAGGGCAACCCTTTACGGTTGCTATCCCCCTGTCTATATATTCAAGTGGGGGGCGGATGCTAAAGCCTTGCCCTACATCTTACGAAGAGATAAAAGTTGCTGAAGGCCTCATTATGAATAACAACGTATCTTTCATTGCAGAATTGCTTACGAAAAACAAATATCTTATATTATTATGAGGAGTAAAAGAAATCCCTGTCAATAGAAAAAGCCTAAGAATGTGTAATTATCAATCGCTTACCTTGACAATGTATAGGGTATTATTGTAAAATCTGAACGTTATAAAACCAATATAAAATATCTAAGAATTGAATTATTACTACGACTTCTGTTGATAAAACCTGCCAAAGTAAATAATATTATTATCCGTTCTCCCAACTGGGTAGGCGATGTTGTTATGGCAACTCCTGCCTTCCGGTGTATTCGGGAAAATTTTCCTCAAGCAAAAATAACGATTATCCTGAAATCCTATGTACAAAGGCTTATTGAAGGCGCTCCCTGGTTCGATGCCGTAATTCCTTTAGACTCAAAAGAACAACACCTTAAGGGTATGCAGTATATTTCTTTTATAAAAGAACTAAGAGCCAAAAAGTACGATCTTGGCTTTCTGCTTCCGAATTCTTTCAGCTCCGCACTCATGTTTTGGCTCGCTGGTGTGAAACAGCGCATCGGTTATAAACGAGATGCGCGCTCATGGCTATTGACTGACACGCTAGACAGGCTTTATGAGAATGGGCGTTTTTGTCCAACCTATATGGTGGACTATTACCTGCATCTGTGTACAGGGATTGGTTGTAAGGTACGCTCAAAAGAATTGGAACTGTTTCTGAGCCAGGAAAGCCAGCATCGTGTGGATGAAATAGGTGAGAAGTTCAAACTTACGAATGGTCGCCCCCTTATCTTGTTAAATCCGGGTGCGGCATATGGTTCTTCCAAATGCTGGACAGCAGAGGGATTTGCCGAAACGGCGGATCTTATAAAAAAACAAATGGATTGCAATATAGCCATTGTCTGTGCGCCGCAAGAGATAAAATTAGCCATGGATATTGAGCAAAAAGCAAAATCAAGATTGATAAACCTGGGAAATCAGATAATGACCCTGGATGTCCTTAAAGCGCTCATAAAAAGATGCGCCTTATTGATAACTGTTGATTCTGGTCCCCGGCATATTGCTGTTGCCTTCAAAAGGCCTGTGGTAACCCTGATGGGGCCAAACGATCCACGGTATACAGATTCTCCGGCAGAGATAGGGCAAGTTATCAGAGCCGATGTGGATTGTCTTGCCTGCCATCGCAAGGTATGTCCGAAAGATCATCGATGCATGACAGCAATAAAGCCAGAAAGGGTTGCCAGGGTAGGATTGGATTTCATGAGTAAGTATACGTAATAAAAGTGACAGTGAGAAGTGTTTGTGTCTGTAGTTGTGATTCTTTTATTGACACTCTTCACTTCCACCTTTACAAGATTATTTGAACAACCACAGTATGTAAATACTATACCCAGCCAATAAGAAAAATCCCTGTATACGGGTGATCATGAATTTCCAGGTAATTATAGGCACAAGGACTATGCCAAACAGCAACATAACCGGCATATCGATGCGGAGAGACGCAGTATTGATTTGTAATGGTTGAATTATTGAAGCAATGCCAAGGATTGCAAGGATATTAAAGATATTGCTGCCCAATACATTACCCACGCTGATATCGGATTCTTTACGGATAGCAGCGACCATTGAGGTAGCCAACTCTGGCAGGGAGGTGCCTACAGCAATGACGGTAAGTCCTATAACCAGCTCACTAATTCCTACAACCCTGGCGATGTATGTTGCTGAATGAACCAGCAGGTATGCACCCACAACAAGCGTCCCAAGGCCGATTGCGATCCACATTATATCCGTTTTTAAATTGTTGTGTGTTGCGCCGATAGATTCCTCATATTCCAGAAATTCCTTTTCTACAGACTTTGATTCTCTCAGGGCTGCACGATAAACATAAACGGTATATGCAAGAATACCTACCATAAGTACGATCCCTTCCCGACGGCTCAGGATACTATCCCATCCCATAAAATATAAAAGCAAAGAGATACCAATCATAATTGGCATTTCCCTGTTGATGAGTTTCATGTCAACTTTAAGAGGCTGAACGATGGCTGTCGATCCTAATATTAAGCCAATATTTGCAATATTACTTCCGACGATATTTCCTATAGCAATATCGTTTAGATGTTTAATACCAGCCATTACACTCGTAACAAGTTCCGGGGTTGAAGTGCCGAAGGCCACTATGGTAAGTCCTATAACTATTGGCCGGATATTGAAAGAACGGGCAAATCTGGACGCCCCTTTCACGAGCCATTCAGCTCCAAAATAGAGTCCGGCAAGACCAATAAAAAATAATATGATTTGTAGTGGCATAGGGTTTCACAATAAAAAGTTAAAGTAAAGAGGTACTATACAAGGAATAGTTTGTTCCTTTAATTTACAGCATCCAACAGATGAAACCGAACAGAATGCTGCGAAAGTTGATCTTTGGTTGTATGCAAATGTACGGAACATACGGAGTCCTTAAAAATGTCATTGCGAGGGATTTTCCCGAAGCAATCTCTTCTGAAACATACAAAGGATTGCTCCTTGGGGTAGTTTTTCGTCAGTTGACGATACGTTCGGTTTCATCCTTGAAGTCTATAGACTCAATATTATACACACAATTCTTAAAATTTACAGGGTAATTTACCATTGTTGCAGAGGCCGAACATACCGCATTTAACCCCGAAGGAGTGAAATGATTCTAGATAAAATACACCTGCAATTATTTCCCGCAAACACTCCTTGTTCAAGCTTTGCCGCAAAAGTATTGAGCACTATTTGCTTTTACTAAAACGAAAATAGAAAATACATTATCTGGAGAACCATTTCCAAAAGAGGTTTCAATCCTTGTTTTAATGGAATTACCTCTCAAAGCCCATTTCTATGCTCCAGGCAGGTTCAGGTTTGTAACCTGAGCCTTAATTGGGAATATTTCCCCGGTGCCGAGACTATGAGAACGATAGCATTATTGATTCTGTACAAAATATATGGACTCAATGTACAAAATTGAATCCGCAATGGGTAGGGGGCAGGTTTTAAACCTACCCCCTACGGGAAAATACCGATAGAAAATAGGAGAATCTTTGTTGAGCTATTATCCGACAGATTCCATAAGCATCTTATGAAATTGCTCTTCATGAAGCCGATGGTAGAGTCCATATGACTCCAACAGTTCTTGATGACTTCCGACTTCTACAATTCTTCCGCCATCAAAGACAACAATTATATCTGCCGACTGAATGGTAGAGAGTCGATGGGCTATGATTATGGTTGTCCGGTTTTGCATTAATCTTTTTAATGCCTGCTGAATCAGATTCTCCGCTTCGGAATCCAGGGAAGAAGTTGCTTCGTCGAGAATCAGGATTGGCGCATTTTTTAAAAAAGCCCGCGCCAGCGCAACGCGCTGTCTCTGCCCGCCTGAAAGTTTCAGGCCGTCTTCACCTATTTCTGTTTGATATCCTTTTGACAGTTTGCAGATAAAATTATGGGCATTAGCAGAAATAGCAGCAAGGGAGACTTCTTCTTTTGCGGCGTTGGGTCTACCGAATATAATATTCTCATAAATTGTTCCGGAAAACAAAATAGGGTCCTGGGGCACCGTAGCAATTTTCCTTCTTAAATAACTTAATTTGAGATCCCGGATATTGAAGCCGTCAATAGTAATTGTTCCTGCCGAGACATCATAAAATCTCGGGATAAGTTTGGCAAAAGTAGATTTACCAGAACCACTCGGGCCAACGAGCGCCACGGTACTGTTCGCCGGTATGCGCAGGCTGATATCCTTCAGGGCAATCTTTGATAATTCATAGGCAAAATAAACATTCGAAAATTCGATCTCGCCCTTCATAGGTCCCTTTTCCCTGGCAGCAGGATGATCGACAACTTCTGGCGAAGTATTAAATACCTCGAAAATCCTCTCTATCGCAGACTGGGAGTTAGCTAAAAGGATATTGAGTTCAGTAAGCCGGTTGAGAGGAGTATAAAACATGCCCAAATAGGCAAAAAACGCAGTCAACTCTCCAACGGTAAGATGGCCATGAATAACCTGCACAGCTCCATACCAGACTACAAGAACAGGGGCGATAGAAGTTAAAAAACCGATTACGGATGCGGCAGCGGCATTATGCTTTACATTTTCCAACTGATAGGATAAATACTCACGGTTATCCTGAAAGAATTTTTTCTCTTCTGACTTCTCCCGCGTGTAAGACTGTATGATGGAAATACCACTGAGCTTTTCATGAACGTCTCCGGATATCTCTTCCATTTTTTCACGAGCCAGTAAACTGGTTTTTCTGATTCGGGATTTGAAAAGACTGTTTAAGAAAACATAAAAAGGAAAAATAGCGATAGACACCAGCGCCAATTTGTAGTTCATGAGAAAAAGAAGAAAAGCAATCAGGAATAACGAGCTTGCGTCCATTACCGTATTCGTAAAGGCCGCGCCTACAAAATTTTGAGCAACCGAGATATCTCCCAGCAGGCGAGATGCAACTGACCCCACCCTGCGCTTCTCATAAAAACTCAGGGACATGCGCTGAAGGTGGACATATAACTCATGCCGTAAATCGAAAATAAGTCTTTGGCTGGTTCGGTCAGCGAGATAGGATCTTAAATAGGTAACCACAGCCCAAAATGTAAAGACGGCAATCAAGCCCAGCATAGTATAATGTAATTCTATAATATTATACGAAGAAGGCGACAGCAAACGATCAACCACATCTTTAAAAACCCAGGGAAAGATTATAGGAATGTTGTATTTCAGCAATCCGCAAAAGGTCGCTGCTATGATTGACCAGCGATACGGCTTTACATAAGATAAAAATTTCTTCAGCGAGGGACTTATAACAAAATTTAACATAGGCTTATTGTATTACGAGGCGTGAATTTGCTACTAGCAATGCTTACTCAAGGTCTGTATAAATGGTTGGATTCGCTACTCGTTAAGAATTTGTTTTTCAGAATGTAAAAATAAAACTCCATAGAATAATACACAATATCAGACAATTTGCAACTTCTATTTTTCTTAATTTACCTCTGATCTATAGTAATGTTAAAACAAAATGTCGCTTTATTTTTGAGATTATGATATTACAAAAATATCCTATGATTCAAAAGCGGTAACAGATAAAGTGAAGATGATCTCTATTTCAAGCCCGAAGGGCTGTCATGATTATAGATAATGAATAACCGCAAAATCAATAACCCTGAAGGGGTGAAATACTTATCAGAAAACAACGGCAAATTCCCAGGCAATGACAGGTATACACGGGTTTTCCATGCCACCCCTTCGGGGTTCAAATCCTTTCTTCCGCTCTTTTGCTATAATCATACCATCCCTTCGGGATTATGAGACAAAAACACTTTGATACTCTGTCACGCCGTTTCTTTGGGATAAGGAAAAACCGATCTGTACTTTCTGGGAAATTTTACTCTACTCTATGACATTTTGTTTTGAGATTACTATATTATAGTATCCAACAGATTAAACCGAACAGCACATAATGAAACCAGACAAAATGAGCCAAGATTTCATTACACCATCACGGACAAACAATCCCCTTTCAAGACATACGGGGACATGGCTTGTCCGTGCCACCCTATCTATAGTACTGTTCGGTTTCATCTATTGAGTACTATAGCATCGTGTATCAGAAAAGAAAAACGATTTACAAGAAATAAGCGGTGATGGAAATAATGAGATAAAAGGCCAGCAGCAAAAATCCTTCCAACCAATTACTCTTATTATCATGGACAACAAGCCATGTGCCGCCGATAGACATGCCCAGGGTAATCAACTCGATCTTATTAAAGATCAGGTTAAAATTTTCACCAAAGGCACCGGCGATAAGGACACAAATAGGCGAAACAAAGAGTGCAATCTGCGCACTGCTTTCTCCGGCAATAGCAAGACTCAGATTGATCTTGTTCTTCATTGCGCTGCTGATGGCTACCGAGTGTTCAGCCACGTTGCCAACAAGCGGTAATATGATGAGGCCCATAAAAGCTGGCGGGATGTGCGCCGATTCAACAAGAGGCTCAATCTGGTGCACTAATATTTCTGACATATAGACAAGTCCGCCTGTTGCCAAAACCAGGATAGTAAGACTTTTTGCCGTACTCCAGCGAGGCGCTGTGGCTTCAATGGCCTCGTGGATAACCCGGGAAGCCTCTTTATCCTCACGATGAACAATCGTATAAAGCATCCCTACAAAGTAAACTATTAACAGAACGACTGCGATGCTGACGCTGTATTTGTTAATTAAGAGCAAGCTATCTTCTTTTGCAAAGACTGAGGGTACAGCGAAACACATAGCAGCCATAGAGAGATGGATGATCGTAGGACCGGTAATTTTAGGACTAAGCTTTAACTCTCCAAATTTTATACCTCCCGCAAATATACTTAGTCCTAAAATGAGGAGGATATTACCAATGACAGACCCTATCAGTGAATATTTCACAATATCTATCAGACCACTCTTGATCGCAAGGATGGCAATAACTAGTTCCGCAGCATTGCCAAAAGTAGCATTGATAATGCCGGAAAAGTGTTCTCCCGTTTTTTCAGAAAGCACCTCTGTGGCCTCGCCCAGAAAGTGGGCAAGGGGTACGAGGACTGCCGAAGCCAGGGCAAAAGTGATAAGAGCAGGAAAATGATTGTGGTAGGCAATAACGGAGATAGGCATTAACAATAACAGATAATGCCAAAAGCTAAATTTCGGGAATAAGGGTAATACCTTGCGATTGTCCTCTATAGGCATGTTATAAGGAAAGCAATACGTGAACCATATTCAGCATGAGGTCTTTTGCGAAATTATAGTCGCTATACAAAGCTACGTATCCTTTGTGAATTTTTCATGATAAATAATTACCTCTTACTCCAGTATATTGGTCGGGGCGAGAGGATTTGAACCTCCGACCTCGACGTCCCGAACGTCGCGCTCTAGCCAAGCTGAGCCACGCCCCGAATTATTTTTCTTCTGTATTCTTTTATCGATTTTATCGTCCGAAGTCAAATAGAATCTTTTATGTTATGATAGAGACACCTGGCAGGACTTCTCCATGAAGGCATTTCTGGCGCCGTAAAAACGCATAGACCATATTTCTTCAGAACATCTAAAGAGAGGCGTTCCATCGGAACGTCTCTGGAAAAAGAACCTTAGTTATTTTTTCTCTATCATTACCTTCTCCGCTCCAATATTTCCTTCGCCATCAAATGCATTGATGATAAGGGTGTAATCACCAGGAGCGAGGGGTTTCGTGGTGATTTGAAAAGCTTCTTCTGTGCTATCAAAAACACCGTCCACCGGATAGGCAGAGATCCACTCCTGCCCGTCGGCGGTGTACTGAACCTTTACAATAGAACTGTGGTTATCTTTTGCTGAACCTGAGATAACACACCTTCCGTCTGCTTTATCCATAGCGCTCAAAGATTGGATGACAGGCCTTGAATTATCAACCACCACGGGCGGCGCTGTGTTTTCTGCGCTGAGAGCTGTTTCGGGTGGGTTGTCAGGTTCGTCGCTCACTACCAATTTGATTTGATATTCTCCGTCAGGCAGGCGCAAGGTATCCCATGCATACGTCCCTTTCTTTTGTATATTTTTATCAATAATTTTCCATGCCTTTTCATCAACGCCTTTATAATACACTACCACCTGTACGGTATCGTTATTTTGGTCTTCCACTTCCCATTGAATACTTTTTTGCGCTATTTGATAATGTGGTTTTTGGCCAGCAGGTGTCTGCGGTTTTGTTTCCACCTTACCATTTGTTTTAGAGGATTTTTGCGATGAAGGAACATCCTTCTCTATCGTAAAACTGATAACTGCAGGGGGATGATTTTTTGGAAGATATGATAACGATACCATGTTGAGTGAAGGAGTAGCCTCAGTATTCGTTGTCTCTAAAATTGCTTTGTACTGTATAAAACGCGCAGGGCGACTCGTTATTTTCCGGCCAGGGGACAGGTAAGGCGGCGACCAGTTATCCCACGTCATATCCGGCTTTTCGCAATTCCCTGAACGGGTAGCAAGCATAACGCGTGTGCCCTCAGGCTGTTTGTTTGTCCAGGAAATACAACCCCAATTTGATAGCGTTGCTGTATCAAGTACATTTGATAAAAAGGCACCTTCTTTTGCATAAGAAGGAGATATCTTACAAACCTTTCCCGTATTCCCCGTGCCAATATACACCTCATCATTCTGCGTGCTGAGACAGCAAAGCACCTGTACTTCTTCTATATTTGCCAGACTGCTGGAGATCTCGTTCTGGTTGATTTTATATATTCCGGAATTATTGGCGGTAACTGCGTAGAGATTATTCTGCTTATCTAAAGACATGCCAAGGATAAATGCCTGATCGATTTCAAATATTTTTTTAACAAGCCCCTCCCGGGTAATTTTATAAATGTAGTTTGGTATGTTTGGAACGCCTGCAACTCTTGATGGCGCACCAATGTCCCTTGACACAGCTCTTTGCATTGCCATTGGCACAGGCTGTGCCATAGGCAGTTCTTCGGGAATGTTCAGATCCCAGGCCAATCCTTCTTTTAAAACCGGAGCGACCGATCCTGCCTGGGGCGCCGGCTGGGTTATTGCCGCAGCGGGTACTTGTGTTTGTGCGCCCGATGCTGTTCCGGCATATACATTACCCAGCAAATCTATTGCAAGGCAATGGATTTCACTCTCGTTTGCATCGTAGAGTATTTGTGCCTGTCCCGATGGCGCAATCCTGTAGATTAAACCATTCGGTTCTGTTCCAACATAGATAGTATTATCCTGATCAAGCAGGACATTTAACAGATTCGTTTCTGTAGTATCAAAAAATATTTCCGGGATACCATCAGGAGAAATTTTGAATAGAATACCTCCATTCCCTGTTGCAGCGAAAAGATTTGAATTGCTATCTGTTGCCATGTCCCAGATATATGATACCGGCAAGCTGCAAAATACCGATGCCTCGCCACGATTATTTATTTTGTAAATAACCCCTCTGGGTGAAGTTCCTACATAAAGATTTCCGCAGGTATCCGTAGCAAGACTCTGAACATACAGCTCAGGCGATTTGAAAAGTTCTACGGCCTCTGAACCGTTCTTTATAAGATGAACCGTTCCGGGATCGCCCGTGCCAACAAATATTTGATTTTGTGCATCCGTTGCCATCGACCAGACAAAAGCGCTTTTAATCCCGGAGATTTCTTCTATTCTCGGAGAAAGTTGTATCTCGCCTGTGCTGTGAATAGATACATTTTGGGTAATGCCTTTATTAAATTCAGATTCTTTCGATTGTATCCACGTGGCAGTGGTTGCGCCATCGGCATGCGAAAACAGGAGGATTAAAAAAAACACCATGAACAGCTTTAACACTAAAAAATCTTTCATAATTATCCCTTTTGCTTTATTTAACCGATATTGAAATACTTTGATTCCCGAGCAGCATATACGATGTCGGCACACGCGATATTACTTCATCCATGAGTGGACCAATCCCGCTTTGGTTGGAAAAACTCATAATAGAGAGCATCGAAGAAGGGAGCGAAGGAAATCCTTCTCCCTTATAGGTAAGCCCTCTTTTTGGCAGGAGGATACGTACGGTAAGATTATTATTTTTTTCCATATTCTCAACATAATGTAAAAGCTGATGGAAATCGACAGGCAAATACCTTCCAGCGGCGCGACCCATATTTAAGGCCTGGCCATACGTAGCATCACAAGCGGTAATATTGAGCGTGCTTCCCGGAAGGGTATCTTCGGGTATTTTCATCATTACCGTTTGATAAAAACTCTCTCCGGTAAATGGCTTGAGGCATACATCGACCTGTACGGTATCGCCCGGCTTGACATGCTTTTTATCTACCTTAATAGCCTCAATATAGGCCGTTCTCCTGGTATCAGACACCTCCATTTTAAGATCAATATGATTTAGTCTTACCTTTTGGAATTGGTTATTCATTATCATAGATAAAGGCTGAATTATATGGGTAAGAGGAAGCCACGATTGGTCGAGTTCATAAAAAACATTTTCAACAACAATGGGTTCCTCATGCCCCTGGACTTGCATGGAGAGTTTTATATTTACCGATTTCTCCCCTAATTTTCTTTCCGTAGACAAGACGGCGCTTTGAGCTGCCATTAAGATAAGGCTGGGCATTAAGACATTATTATCAACGATCTCAAAACTATAGGTAAGGTTTTGTGAACCCAGAACCTCAATATGGCAAGGTATCATCCTTGATGATTCACCAAGAATACCAGCAATTCCAGGCTTCCTATCCTGACTTATCCGGCCTACAATTCCTACCGGAGAAGCCATTTTTACCGAATTAGACTGGCTTGAAAGAATGGTATGGACATACGCAGATGCCATAGGAAGGTTTGTGTTTCCTGTATGTAAAAATGGGTGTCCAAACGCAAGGATATGATTTCCTTCCACATACGTTACTGTACCAACAACGGCAGCGCTAAGATCGCCTTTAATCAGGACGGCGGCAACCGATGCGCCCGGAACCAGATCTGCTTTCCCGGACAAATTCGTATGAGAAGCATAACTTCCTCCTTGTATAGGATATAATCCATAATTTCCAAAGAGGGATTGCATACCTTGTAGGACCCTATTATCAATGCCAGATATTACTAAAGGGGATAAGATTGGTGTGAGCCTTATAGCATTCGCATCATTCTCCATTATGTTTTGAGGCACCAAAGAAGTAACGCGCGGCCCTTTTGCTATATCATCATGTATGGAAGGCGGTAGCTCCCAATCTATGGGAGCAGGCTGTATGGGAACTTCCTGAGCCGGCGTATGAAGCAGGGAATTTCTCATTTCATTAATCGGGATAACGCCTGCAATAGCCTCCTTAGTAAAAGTCCACCCGTAAGCAAGAGCGCCGACTAAACGGTTGTTAATATATACAGGACTCCCGCTCATACCGGCAATAACACCTGTTTTCTCCAAAGGCCCGCCCGACACCTTTATCAGGATCATGTTGCTCTTTGCATCCCAGTTTCTTAATATCCCCAACACCTCAATATTAAAGAGACTAATCCGGTCGCCGGTGAAAACCGTTTTACCGTATCCTCTCATACCAGGCTGCACCTCATCTATATTCATAATCTCTTCCCCGGCAATAAGCGACGTACTGCTGAAGGGCATAAGGATAGAAAAAGCGCCGAAAAGCATAGAAAAACAGAGGAATAACGGTATTTTTAATTTCATGTAGAAACTCTACCAAATTTAACAATTTGTTGTCAAGGCATAAAAGATGTTGAAATATTTACGCGGAGAACTTAGACTATGGTATAATATTATTTTTATAGACTAAAGAAAAATATTACTATGAAGACGATAGTACTGAATGTAAAAGAACAAGGACTTTATTGGAGCCATATAGAAGCAGCGGCACAGGCATTGAGGATTGGTGAACTGGTTGCATTTCCTACAGAAACGGTATATGGATTGGGTGCGCATAAAGACAATCCTGCGGCTGTAGCGCACATCTACGAAGTAAAGAACAGGCCGGAAGAAAAGAGACTTACTCTGATGATCGCAGATCGGGATGATGTGAGAAAATATATCAATCATGTCCCGAAAACAGCAAAAAAACTGATGGATCTCTTTTGGCCTGGCGCGTTAACTCTTATTTTTCCTTTCAAGGATGGCTCAAGCCTTGGTATACGACTTCCCGATAATACGATAACGCGCGATTTGATCCGCGCTGCAAAAGTACCTGTCGTTACAACGAGCGCAAACATCTCCGGCTACCCACCTGCTACAGACGCGCAGCAAGTGCTCATGGATCTCGGAGGGAAAATTCCCATGATCCTCGATGGCGGTTCAACACGGCTTCGTTCTCCTTCTACGGTGGCAAAGGTACACGGCGAAACGATAGAAATCGTTCGCCATGGCATTATCTCGGAGTCTGCAATACGAAGTTGTATTGAAAACAACCTGGCAAAGCATACTATGTAAAATACCTATGAAAAGTTTTTATGGATAAACACAACACATGAAGATTGCATTAGCATCAGATCACAGAGGTTTTGATTTTAAAAAACGTGTAACATCTCTGTTGACTCAAATGGGGCACGCGGTTGTAGATTTTGGCACCACGACAGACGCCGAATCCGTAGATTATCCGGATTTTGGAATAAAAGCAGCCCGGGCTGTGGGTTCCGGCAAGTGTAACAGGGGAATTCTTATCTGCGGCACCGGAATCGGTATGTCTCTTGTCGCTAATAAAGTAAAGGGTGTGCGGGCTGCGCTCTGTCATAATCTTTATACGGTAGAAATGAGCAGAAGACATAATGATTCCAATGTGTTATGTATCGGCGCTGATATTGTAGACGAAGAGCTTCTGGAGCAAAAGGTTAAACTATGGCTGGAAACCCCTTTTGACGGAGGAAGACATACCCGCCGTGTAGAAAAGATTATGGATGCTGAAAACGAAGAGGTAATTTAGTCCAGATCAATTACGCGCGCTCCCTTTGGTATTGTGAGGGTAAATACCTTTGGGTTGAATTCCGCGTTGACGGTAATATGAGAAAAGGCTATGCCAAGGGCGGTACTATACTCAGGCCAACGCGCATCTATCCTCTGGGGTATCCTGCATCCGTTATGAGTTGTATAATTGCTGAATATAGCCTGTAATCGTATCGAACCATCTGTATTAAACAATTCACATCGAAATACTTCAGCGTTTACCCTGTCTATCGATAAGTTTTTTTTAAGGCTGAGATACTCCTTATCCATCTCCAGGAGATGAACCAGCCAGTAGGAAGGCCACGTTTCCAGGGCAGGCCTTTTCCCGGCTAAGTGCTCCTGGTAATTAAACAGACTTACTATATCCCCCGGAAATATATTGATACCAAGCGCCTCAATCTTATGAGATGTATTGCATGTACCGGTATAAACCTTATTTTCTACAGGAATATACAACCAAAACTTATTGCTATCGGAGATGATATCAAACAGCGTTGTGGCAAATTTAGAACCTATTATCCGTAAGCTTTTCGGTTTTTGGTATAATACTAATCCATTACAGCGAAGGGGGTTTTTGAGATCTGGTGTGTAAAGAGTTATATCTACGTTTGAACGCAATGAGGTAAGATGGGCATTATTGGAAATTAAAATTTCCCATATCTCTTGTAATGAGAGATCGCGCGCCTCTCCCTGAATATCCCTTAAAATATATGATGTATCTTCCCAGATAGATTTTTGTAAAGCCGGGGCCCTGTAGGTTGCACAGCCAGCTAAGAGTGTTACCGTGAAGAGAAAAAAACCCCACTTGATAGAATATGTTTTCATGCTAAATTTATAGGGACTGAAAATCCTCAGTTCTACCACAATTGAAATTTCTTAATATTAAATTAAGCTGCCTTTGGCAGCGACTTTTTGAATATACGGAAAATATCGGTTAAAAATAACCTCCTGACCCTCTTTACTAACAGAGACAACCCCCTAGCCCCCTTTCTTAAGGGGGATTTCTTCAAGTCCCCCTTAGAAAAGGGGGATTCAGGGGGTTGTTTCGTATGCTATGATACAAACTTTGAAATTCCTATACATTA
>SULG01000022.1 GCA_005524015.1 Candidatus Jettenia ecosi | reverse complement strand
ATGTGTGGCTATCCAGGCACTATCCGCAAGTAAGCTTTGTGAGATATGCGGACGACGTAGTGGTACACGGTACAAGCAAAGCAGAGTCGGGGAAAGTGCTGGAAGCGATAAGGCAGAGACTTGCAGAAGTAAAGCTGCAAATCAAAGAGGAAAAGACACGGATTGCTTACGGTAAGGACTATAGACGGAAAGGAAGGCATGAAGAGGTCAAATTTGAATTTCTTGGATACAGTTATCAGCCGAGAGCAAAAAAGAGCACCAGAGATGGTAAGAGTTTTACCGCATTTGCAGCCGAGATAAGCCAAACCAATCAGAAGCGAATACGGGAAGAAATCAGGGAAGTAAAACTCTGGAGTAACACGCAGGTAGAAATCCAGGAAATCGCAAAACTCCTCAATGCCAAACTTCGGGGCTGGATAGCGTATTATGGTAAATACAGCATAAGAAGCCTAAGAAACAGCTTAATGACGATAGACGGGCGACTCATCAAGTGGCTGAGGAAAAAGCACAAGATTGGCTACCGGAAATCAGTGGCAAAACTCAATTCGATAAAACAAGCAAACACAGAACTGTTTTATCACTGGAAAATGGGATATTGTTGAAGCGTATCAAGAATAACACGAGCCGTATGACGGGAGACTGTCACGTACGGTTCTGTGAGAGGCTTGGGGGTGAAACTCCCCCTGGCCTACTCGGCGGTTTACCTTGCCTTTACCTTCTCCCCCTACCCAATTACCCTTTTGGACAGCCCTTATCCATATCACATAAGTACCACAATGTATGCAATTACCTATTGAACGTATGTTTTTGCAGCCATATAGAAAATATCATAAGAATTTATTATTATGATATTTAAGATGGTATCCAATGTCCTTGTATGGGTATACATGCAAAGAATGATAGCAGTTTTTTTGTGAGAAGATGAGGTAAAAAACCCGGCAGTATGCTTGTTTAGTCATAAGTCATTAGATAATTAGCTATTATATATAAATGGTATCTTGATAATAAATTCTGATATGAACGGTTTTTGGCAAACTTTTTGCGCACAGTATACTACGTCAGACAGCTCTGTTGAGCGTCATTTCAGAAATTTAAAAACTTTTTGATAGGGAGAAAAAGGTATGTTGAAAAAACTCGGTCTTGGTTTAGCGGTAGGGGCATTTGTTTTTAGCTTCGGTATTGTAAATACTCCGTTTATTGGTTCTGCCATGGCAGACCATCACTATGAGGAAAAGAAAAAAGAGAAGAAAGAAGTGGAAACAGATGATGGGAAAACGGTAGAAAAGAAGACAGAGGTGCAGAAAAAAGATGGAGAGAAGGAAGTAGAAAAGACACAGAAGACAGAAAAGAACTATTAAAGAGTTTTATGAAATACTTAGATTGTTGCATCTGTTGGGTTCCCCTCCTTTCTTGAAAAGATTCAAGAATATATCCTTCAGATGCAACATCTTTAAGAGATTGCTCGCTTGTAATGTATTCGGAGAAGGGTTAAGCAATATGCAATAAGGATTCTTACCAAAGATAAAATGTAGTACGGATAAGGGCAAACTCTGAGTAATCAGAGGACGCAAAGGAAAGGGTCTTGGGAAGAGTGAAGAGAAGTACAGGAAAAGACAGCCTTACTGCCGAGGTGTTTTTTAGTGAATATCTTTGTAGTAAGGCTTTTTTGTTGCTAATTCAATGTATAGGAATTTCAATGTTTCTTTTGTAGGGGCGGACCTTGTGTTCGCCCTTGCCCTGCACAATCCAGAACGTTTGTGTTTGTTTTCGATTTGGGCGAACACAAGGTTCGCCCCTACAGAGGTGCTATAAAAAAGTCGCCGAAGGCCTAATTAAATGTTTAGGAATTTCAAAGTTTGTATCATAGCATACGAAACAACCCCCTGAATCCCCATTTTCTAAGGGGGACTTGAAGAAATCCCCCTTAAGAAAGGGGGCTAGGGGGTTGTCTCTGTTAGTAAAGAGGGTCAGGAGGTTATTTTTAACCGATATTTTCCGTATATTCAAAAAGTCGCTGCCAAAGGCAGCTTAATTTAATAATGTCTGGTTTCATCCTTTAAATACTATAACTAAATAGTATGGAAATACAGGATGATTTATTGCTTAGGAGAATACCAACAAGGAGTTTTTATTATGCCGACAAAGAAAAAGTCTATAAAAAATGTGGGTGACAAAGAACAACGTCAGTATGAGCATATCAAAGAAAAGGCACAAAAATCGGGCCGGTATGGCAAGCGAGCAAAGGAAGTAGCTGCGAGGACCGTGATCAAGCAATACAAAAAGAAAGGTCATGAAAAGGGGAAATGAATTATGAAGATCGAAAAAGTCTTTTTTAATCTTGTCTTGCTTATTTTTACTGATCTATTGAAGCAATACAAGCAAGAATCTGTGGATATCGTCAAGATCAAAGCCCTTATGTACTATATTAAAAGTGTTAAAATTGCCCGGTTCGCATATCTCGGTTTATTTCTCTTGCTGGTTCTTTTCATTTGCATGGTTAACGGTTTTTTGCTTATCCATGTAGCATTTTTCTATTATATGCCCTGGAGCAGAGATGTGAAATTATTAACCGTGTTTGTGCTCGGTATTTGTTACTTCTTTATTCCGATGGGAATTTATATGTATTATGCCTCGCAAAGGAGTTGGATGAAGTTGTCAAAAGCGAACGAATTGATGCATAAAGTCTTGGATAAAGATGTTTAAAATACATGAATACATGAGAAAGGAGATAGTGTTATGGATCAGACCAAAACAGGCGGTGTCAAAGATCAAGATAAAATAGCAGAGGCTCTTGAATATTTGAATAAAGAAGCAAAAGAAAAGAAGGGGGAGATTAATCGATTAATTGGAGAAAAATACTCGAACATCAAAGATATGATGGGTGGAGCTGTGGCGAGTGGAGAGGAAAAAGCGAAAGAAATGGCGACAGAAATCGATACAAGGGTTCATGAAAATCCATGGCTATCGGTAGGCATTGCTGCCGCTGCTGGTTTCCTTTTAGGTTATGCTGTTGAAGCAGCATGCAAACGCTCAAAGTGAAATGAGTACTATAAAGACAAGAAAAATCGGAAAGGAGAGTGCGGATTATGAATTATCAGACTCCAGAAAGACCAAAAGAGAATATTGGTGGAGAAGGGATGGAGCATAGTAGCGCCGAGAAAATGAATAAAGCCCTTGCACTATTGAACGAAGTAGCAAAAGAAAAGAAAGAAGAACTGAATCAATTGATTAGTGAAAGATATTCGAATGTCAGAGAAATGATGGAGGAAGCAACGGAATCATTCAAAGATACATTGGAAAAAACAAAACAAAATCTGGGCGAAGCTATGGCAAGCGGCGAGAAAAAGTTAAAAGAGATGAGCGTTACCTTTGATAAGAAAATCCATGACAACCCATGGACATATTTGGCGCTTACCGCTGTCGGTTTTTTCCTTTACGGCATTATTATCGGTGGTTCCGGCCGATCCATTACAAAGTATAAATAACAGGGAAATATGAGGATGATAAACATATCCTCTTTTTTCTTCTTCCCTCTTTTGAGCATTGAAATAATGCTCCATGTCAGAATGAGGTGAATCTCTTTTCTGTGCTTATTTTGGAAGAGAAGCCTGCTTCATTGGTAAGAGGTATGGGGCCATTTCCTGATATTAATATTACAGAACGTGTGACGGTTACACTCCTTGTGACGACACACTTCTGTAATAGGTTACATTTTATCTGCTATTCTGTTCCTTTTCTTGTCCTGTTCCAGGAAAAGTTATATATAGGTCTGACACATTTTGTTAAAAACTTATACCAGGGTTAAAGCCTTGTCTTATACCTATTTACTTTTTATGTTTACCCTGACTTTTACTATAAATATGACAAAGTAAACGATATTTCCCTTTTGTGGTACATTTTTTGTGACTATGTGATCTTTATGGAGAGGGATAATCAAGACAAAGATAATCTGTTGTATGCCCCTTAAACAGAAAGAGGAGAAAGCTGCAAGATGAAGAGGGTAAGTAAGGTTTTTACAGCGCCGGTGATTCTTTTGCTGGTACTATTTTTCATACGATCTTTTTTACATGAGCAAAAATGTATAGCCCAGCCATCAAAAATGGAGGTTATCCAAAAGACCAAAGGAATGCAGATACCTTTCGTAGGTAATAAAGGTCAGGTTAACGAAAGGGTAAAATTTTATGCCCATATTTTTAATGGAGGAACTCTATTCGTTACGAAAGCGGGGGAGATTGTATATTCTCTGCCTGCGTTTAAAGGGAAAAAGGATACGTATTTGAGAGATGTAAAGAATCTTAAAAATAGTATTACGGGTGACTACGGCAATTCCGGTACAAACCCTTTATCCTCTTTTCATAAAATGCCTTTTCATTTCTATTCCATAAAAGATACCGCCAGCCGGTCCCGCGCCCTTTCTTATTTCCTCCTGCCTCCCTGCAGCTTATTAGAAGAGATCTGTAATCTTCATGATAAAAAACAAGGCTATTCCGGTTCATCGAAATGGAATATGCGCCATGTTGACCTGGATGAGAAAAATTCACGGTGTTTGACGCTAAAAGAAGAAATTTTCGATGGAAACATTACTCTGGTAGAGGGGGAAGGAAAGGCCACAACACAGGTGAATTATTTTAAGGGAAATGATCCATCTCTGTGGAAGGAGAATATCTCAGCATATGAATATATCAGTTTCGGAGAAGTGTACAATGGGGTAGAGTTAAAATTAAAGGCTTGTGGGGCTAATGTTGAAAAGCTCTTTTATGTAAAGCCCTATGCAGACCTTGATAGTATAAAAATAAAACTCAGCGGGGCGAATGCCCTGAAAGTGAATAAGAAAGGTCAGCTTGAGGCAGAAACAGTATTCGGAACTGTTCTGTTCACAAAACCTGTTGCGTATCAGGAGATTCATGGAAAACGGGTGGAGATTGATGCTGAATACAGAATACAAAAGTCAGAATACAGAAGTCAGAATCCAGAAGAAAAAATCTCTCAACTTACAACTCCTCAACTTATCTACGGTTTCAAGGTGGCAAGCTATGATAGAACAAAAGAACTTGTTATAGATCCTCTTTTGGCAGCTACCTATCTGGGAGGAGGGTCTCATGATATTGCTTATTCAATGGCTGTTGGTCCGGATGGCGATATCTATATAGGTGGTTGGACTAAATCATCAGATTTTCCAGCAAGTACAGGTGTTTATGGGACTTCTCATCGTGGTAATTCTGATGTTTTTATAGCAAAAATAAATGGTGATTTGACAAAAGTTACCGCATGCACGTATTTAGGAGGAAGTTCCGATGATTATCTTCATTCTCTAACAATAGATTCCGGCGGAGATATATGCGTGGCTGGTTTAACCGCATCATCAGATTTTCCAACAAGCGCTGATGCATTTGATACTTCTTATAATGGCGGAAACTCCGACCTCTTTCTATCAAAGTTATCTGAGAATTTAACCATACTTAATGCATCCACGTATGTGGGTGGGTCTTCTGATGATAAGGGAGAATCCATAGTTACAGACCGGGAAGGAAATGTATTTGTAACGGGTGAGACGTATTCATCAAACTTTCCCATTATTAAGGGTTCTTATGATACTTCTTATGGTGGTTATTACGATATTTTTATATCGAAATTAAACAGAAATCTGACAAAACTCCTCGCATCTACCTATCTGGGAGGAAAAGATTATGATTATAGTTATTCCATAGCTATAGCCTCCGATGAAAACCTTTATATTACTGGTAATACGTGGTCGTCAGGCTTTCCAACTACTGCAAATGCATATGATATCTTTCTGGATGGACCTTCTGACGCCTTTATATCAAAATTTGACAGAAGTTTAAAAAACCTTCTCTCCTCTACCTATCTGGGAGGGAACGATTACGATTATGGTCAGTCTATAATCGTAGATGCAGATGTAAATGTTGTTGTGGTTGGTCAGACCTATTCATCAAACTTTCCAACAACATACGGCGTTTTTGCTCCTGCACATGGTGGTTATTACGATGTCTTTATATCAGTGTTCCCCGGGGACCTGGCAAGTCTTTTAGGATCTACCTATTTAGGCGGGTCCGGCTATGATTATGGTGAGTCTGTAATCATAGATTCAAGCAGAAGTTTGCGGCATGGAGCTATCTATGTATCTGGTTATACTACTTCGCCAGACTTTCCTGTAACTACCGGCGCTTATGATACTGCTCTCAGCGGCGCTACCGATGCTTTTGTATCAAAGGTAAGTAGTGATTTAAGAAATCTCCTTGCATCAACATACCTGGGGGGGACTCTGCGTGACTACGGGTATGGTCAGATGATGGATCCTGCCGGAAATATCTATCTGTCCGGTTGGACTGAATCAAAAAACTTTCCCGTAACGGGCAATACTTATGATGCTTCTTATAACGGCGATTACGATATCTTTGTAGCAAAGCTTGATAATAATCTTTCCACCCCGTTTATTGCGCCTGCTGCGGTAACGGGGGGCGCGACAAATGTGACGGCGCACTCGGCAACATTACAGGGGGTAGTAAATGCTAACGGCTTGAGTACCGTTGTATGGTTTGAGTATAGCACGGATAAAGGAGAGTATGCCAGGAATTCGCCCAGGCAAACAATAAACGGGTCAGGCGATACAGAGATACGTATTGATATAGAAGAGTTAGCAGGCGCGATACTCTATTACTATAGAATAGTAGCGCAGAATGAGGCGGGGACTACCTATGGAAGGTCGTCTACTTTTTCCCCTTGTACAGACTCCTACGAGCCTAATGAAAACATGGATACAGCCTATGGGCCGATAATTCTTGGCGCCAGTTACCACGGAAGGATATGCAGTTCTTCAGATGTCGATTATTTTAAGATAATGATAGCTAGCCCCGGAAGGGTATCGCTTGAACTCGATATGCCAAGGAACAGGCAATATAATATGCGTTTTTATGATCCTTCACGGTCTTTAATAGCCTCTACGTCTTTATATACAAAAGGTGTGGATACCATAAATTATAACGCAACCACGATAGGGACCTATTACCTGGAGGTCTCAAGTCATTCAGGCGACTACGATGAAAATTTAACATACTCACTGACAGGAACATGGCCAACCACGACTGCGGCTATACCACCGGTAGCAACAACCGGGGCTGCAACAAATGTAACAGCCAATTCCGCGATGTTGAATGGGACAGCAAATGCGAATCAGTCTTCAACTGAGGTATGGTTCGAATACGGCACAGGTAGCGGTTTATATAATACTACCTCCTCAACCCAGACTATCGATGGATCGATTGACACGGCAATACGTACCGAGGTAAGCGGATTATCACCCGGAACAGCATACTATTACCGGATAGGGGCGAAAAACGGTATTGGGATTGTTTATGGAAGTGAGGGGACATTTATCACACCCTGATGAGAAAGGAACTCTTCTGTATCCAAAAGTTTATGTAATAGTTCACCGTAGAGGGCGCGGAGAACGCGGAGAAATAAAGGAAAGATAGGAATTTTGTGTAATAACTTCTGCTTATACCTCTCTTACATTCTCGGCGACCTCGGCGTTCCCCCATTTTCATGAGGGCAGGCTCGGCGGTGAGCTGAACTGTTACAAGTTTATTCAATATTTTTGGCGAAAGGAGGGAGAAAAGAAGGAGGTTTGTAAAAGAAAAGCTTCTGGTGAATATACCAGGGCAGGGCATAGGTATAGTATATACTGTATGTCACTCTATTGTAAATATACACCGTAATATTTGTATGGAAATTTTGGCATTATTGATGTGAAAGGAGGAAAGAAATGAAAAGAAAGAACGTAATGAGTAAAAATACAATAGTAGGGCTAGCTTGTGCATTTCTCGTAGTAACTGCAGGTTGTGCCATAGACCGCACCATGGCTAAGAGGGCTCCGGCTGCTCAGTCACCCGGACTTCACAGGGTTATTAGACCTGGACCGCCGACGGAGAAAGTAATTATACCAAACCTGAAAGGCGAATATGAGATGTTGCCAACCGAATCGGTTGTTATTCAATTAAACTCAGCATACCTGTCAGATTTCCAGGTTGATATTGACGGGAATGTTATAGGATTAGTAGAAAATGTAGAAAGACAACGTGATCTGGAAGCTGCGGATCTGGGATATTACACTTCTAAACTCATGCCGGATGTTAGTACCAATAATCTTGCCTATCGGGAGATTACTGTTTATCCGTCTCCGAGCAAGCGGGATAGTGATATGTTTAATATAAACATAAGAAATATCTCTGCCAGCACGAAGTACACAGGATTGGAAAAGATTAGTTCTCCGTTAACTATTACTGTTGTAGGCGAAACAGACAGAGAGGAGAGAAGGAGTAGTGGCGTAGACAGAAGAACCGAAAGAATCCAGGAACAGGAACAGGAAGAGGAATAGGTAAATGTAAGTCGGGTATTGAACAGAGAACAGAGGTTTGTTCTCAAGTTTAGAATTGTCAAAGGATGGAGTTTATCAATAGTATCTCCTCATAAAAGTCTGTAATGATACTGCTAATAATTCTATTCCGGGAATACTCATATGGAACCCAGTTCCCTGGCGGAGAAACGATGAGTTTGGTAAGGTGTAAGAGGCGACTAGTTATAGTTTGCTGGTCGCCAATAACACCGTATTAAATCCATAAGCATTTTTGTGATTTCCTGTCATGGTAAGTGTTCTCATGTGCTCATATCCACTGATATTAGTTCTCTCCATGTATCATCTATGAATAGTAAGGTATTTCAGTATTGGTTAGAAATAAATTATGGGAATGGAGTAAGAACAGCCCTATTTGGATCTTACTCAAAAATACATACCTTGAATGGAATGAGGATAAGGCATCTCGCTTAGCCGCCGCGTTGGCATATTATACAATATTCTCTCTTGCTCCTTTATTAATTATGGTGATTGCTATTGCCGGTTTTATATTTGGGCAGGAAGCGGCGCAGGGAGAGATTGTGAATCAAATGAAAGGTTTGATCGGTGAAGCAGGCGCACATGCAGTAGAGAGGATGATCATGAGCGCGCGGAATACCTCTTCAGGTATCATCGCAACGATATTTGCTCTTGGTGCTCTATTCCTGGGAGCGACATTTGTATTTGGCCAACTTCGGGATGCCCTCAATACTATATGGGAGATAACACCCAGGCCAGTGAGTGGTGTGATTGGCTTTATGAAAGACCGTATTATTTCTTTCTCCATGATACTGGCAATCGGTTTTTTACTTCTGATATCGCTGGTGATGAGCGCTGCATTATCTGTCTTCGGCGGCCTTCTGAACGAAATATTTCCTAAATTTTCCTTTATCATGCACAGTATAAACTTCATTGTCTCTTTCGGGATTACTACCCTGCTCTTTGCAATGATTTATAAAATCCTGCCCGATGTAAAAATTGCCTGGAGTGATGTTTGGCTTGGGGCCGCAATCACTTCGATGTTATTTACCGTGGGTAAGTTTTTGATTGGTTTATACCTTGGAAAGAGCAGTGTCTCATCCGCTTACGGCGCAGCTGGTTCTTTCGTTATTATCCTTATCTGGGTTTATTATTCAGCCCAGATATTTTTGTTTGGCGCCGAGTTTACCCAGGTGTATGCAAATACGTATGGTTCAGGTGTGAAACCTTCAAAAGGCGCCACATCTCTTCCTGAAAGATATTGCGCCGAAAAAGGAATAGCAGATACTGCAACTACAAAGATAAAGTCGCCCAATAAGGAAGAAGATACTTCGGATACGGGTTAATATAGCAATCTCAAAACAAAATGTCACAGAGTAGAGTAAAATTTCCCGGAAAGTGCAGATCAGTTTTTCCTCATCCCAAAGAAACGGAGTGATAGAGTATCAAGGTATTGTTTAGTCAAGGGTGGCACTGACAAACTTTGTTTGTCCATGCCACCCTGAAAACCGCTTACATAAAATGAAAATTCCTACACAATCAAGGTATTTTTGTCTCATAATCCCGAAGGGATGGTATGATTATAGCAAAAGAGCAGAAGAAAGGATTTGAACCCCGAAGGGGTGGCATGGAAAACCCGTGTATACCGGTCATTGCCTGGGAATTTGCCGTTGTTTTCTGATAAGTATTTTACCCCTTCAGGGTTATTGATTTTGCGGTAATTCATTATCTATAATCATGACAGCCCTTCGGGCTTGAAATAGAGATCATCTTCATTTTATCTGTTACCACTTCTGAATTATAGGGTATTTGTAGTTACTCAAAATACTGTTGGATCACAGTAGGGGCGAACCTTGTGTTCGCCCACCCTTTGTGTAAATCCAAGATCTGTGCGTTTTCCCATGATCAGGGCGAACACAAGGTTCGCCCCTACCCAGGTTTTGCACCTTATTTTGAGTAATTACGGGTATTTTTGTACTATCATGATCTCAAAAATAAAGTGACATTTTGTTTTAACATTACTATAACAAAGTTACTCTTACATTATATAATATGGCAAAGGAGGGCAAAGTCCTGGTATAATCCTGGTATAAGATCCATAATCAATAAAATCTGTAACCGTATCTTGAATACCGTAAAATCTTTCGTTTTCCTTATCCAAACCATGGTGTAACGTTATGGAAATGTATAGAAGGTTATTTTGTATTAGTATCATACCGGTGGTTATCTTTTTTTCTCAGGTAAACTACAGTAAGGCTGATGACGCCTGGCAGTTAGATGGTAACTCAGCAGAAATGAGCGACGATGAAGAGATTGAGCAGGGCAAGAGAGTGGATGAATATATAAGGCATCACTTTTACCTGTGTGATGATGCGGTGCTTATTCAGGCAGTTAACAATATTGCGCACAAACTTATCGTCCTTTCTGACCGGAAGACACTTCCCTTTACCTGTACTATTATCCAATCCCGTTCAATCAATGCCTTTTCTGCCCCTGGCGGGTATATATACGTAACCTATGGTTTATTAGCATTCGCAAAAAGCGAAGATGAGGTTGCGGGGATTATTGGTCATGAGATTGCTCATGCATCTCTTAGGCATGTTTCAAGATTGTATCACGAGGTTATGGAAAACTCTCATGGCAGCGAATCAGGTCTTGATGTGACCTTGCTCTTGAACAACCACCTTGAGGAATTTGAGCATGAGGCAGATTCCACCGGTGTTTTCTATGCGTATAAAGCAGGATTCAACCCGAACGGATTGCCAGATTTTCTGGAAAGACATCTGAATCTCATGATGAGTGACAGGATATTTAGTCTCTTGAATTTTAGTTTTTCTGTTAGGGTTAATTCGAGGATTAATCTTTTGAGAAAGTATATACCTACTTTAGAAAAGGAGTAATGTATGAAACAGATGACTGAGCAAAATCTGATAAACGCCTTTGGCGGTGAAAGTCAGGCCCATATGCGTTATCTGCATTTTGCCGACCAGGCTGATAAAGAAAACCTTCCCAATACAGCCCGTTTATTTCGGGCTATCTCTTATGCGGAATTTGTCCACGCTGGCGACCATTATCGTGAACTCGTTCACTTGGAAGGCGGATTTGTGGCGAATAGTATGGCGACCTTTGGACCTGGCGATACAAAGAAGAATATACGATTAGCGATCATGGGAGAAAATTATGAGATTACCGAGATGTACCCTACGTATATTGAAGTGGCCAAGTTCCAGGGAGAAAAAGGCGCTGAGAGGAGTTTCCAATGGGCTTACGGTACGGAAAAGATGCATAAAGCGCTTTTTGAAAAGGCGAAAGAGGATGTCGATAGAAACAGTGATGTCGCATTAGGGCCTATTCAGGTTTGTAGTGTCTGTGGATATACACTTGAAGGAGAAGCCCCGGATATATGCCCTTTGTGTGAAGCAAAAAAAGAAGCCTTCATTGCCTTTCGGTAATGCCAAAGATTTTATGAGAAAAATGATTGAGCAGCAGTTAATGAATGTCTTTGGTAGTGAAAGTCACGCCTCTACACAGTACCTGCATTTTGCTGACCAGGCTGATAAAGAAGGGTTCCCCAATACGGCTCATATATTCCGGGCTATCGTTTATTCGAAAAAAGTTCAGGCTAACAACCACTATGCTGAGCTCAGGCACCTGGAAGGGGGGTTTGTGGTGAACAGCAGGGTAACATTCGGATTTGGCGATACAAGGAAGAATGTAAAATTAGCTATGGCAGAAGAGGGATTTGTAATCACCGATGTATATCCCGCTTATATTGAGATCGCTAAGTTTCAAGGAGAAAAAGGAGCGGAGAAAAGTTTTACATGGGCTTATCTCGTTAAAAGAATACATAAAAAGCTTTTGGCGAGGGTAAAAGAAGTTATCGGGAGTAATAATGATATAGAATTTGGTCCAATTCAGGTCTGTAAGGTATGCGGATATACACGGAAAGGAGATACGCCGAATAAATGCCCCGTATGTAAAGCACCGAAAGAGTATTTCGTTGCTTTTCCATGAAAGTATTATACAACGAAAACCTCCCTTTTTATCGACCAGAAGAAACAGTTCAGGTTGCAGACCAATGTCATTACGATGCAATGGTGGATTCGCTCCGCTTAATCCACCCTACTCATTATAAAATTACCGGTAGGGTGGATTAAGCGGAGCGAATCCACCAAAGGGATAAATTCTATAGTATCTTAACTGCATGATGTGCCAAACATAAGCTACCAGCTTCATTTCTACCATATCCCGTTCAGTTCCAATCGTTGCTTACGACATACTGCATTCCCTGTCCGCTATTTTGTTCTGCTTGAAAAAATCCTTGAATTTAAAATATTTTGCCATTACTATAGTCGGGTTAATACTCATGTACCTGATATTAAAAAGAAAATGAAAGATTTTGTAGGTAAGATGTTTTTCTCGTTATGCAGCTTTCACTATAAAACCATTTTTACAGAGTAATGCAACAGCGATGCATCGATCAGGAGTAATTAGTTTACTTACGGACTTTGGCAATCAAGATGCATACGTGGGCATCATGAAAGGGGTAATAGCAGGGATTAATCCTGGTGTGCATATTATTGATATCTGCCACAATATTCTTCCACACGATATATGTAACGGCGCCTATCTCCTCTCTACATCTTATACATATTTTCCCAAAGGGACTATTCACGTAGCAGTTATTGACCCCGGTGTAGGAAGCGCCAGAGGTATTGTCTGTGTTGAAACGCAGGATTATCTGTTCCTTGCTCCCAATAATGGTCTCCTGAGTTTCATTGCCCGGAAGGAAAGATTGAAAAATATCATTCATGTAACCAATAGCAAATATTTTCTGCCATCGCCGGGTCATACCTTCCACGGACGGGATATCTTTGCGCCTGTTGCTGCGCATTTATCACGGGGAATAAAAACCCGGCAATTAGGCGCTAAGATAGATCGACTGGAGCGCCTTGATATACCTGAGCCGCGCTTTAAAAAACCGGGACAACTGGAAGGTCAAATCATCTCTATTGACCGATTTGGAAATCTTATTACTAATATTACAAGAACGCATGGAGAAAGTTTAGCATTAGATCAGAAAGACAGGGAAGTAATCATCGGGAAGAAGAAAATTTTGGGATTGAGCAAGACCTATGCGGATGTAAGTGACGGGAAACCGCTTGCTCTTATTGGAAGTGCGGGCTTTCTGGAAATCTCGGTAAATCAGGGAAATGCCCAAAAATATTTTAACGCAGACAGGGGCAGTAAAATAAGTATCCGTTTGATGAAGCATGCGCAGCGCCGGTAATTTGCAGCTCTGCAAGGCTGAGCCTTGCCCTATCCTGTAACAAAAAAATAAAAATCTGCCGAAGGCGTTTCATTTAAAATACACAAAATACTCATGTTAGACAAAACTTACAAAGAACAATTACAAATTTGGGACAAGACATATCTCTGGCATCCTTTTACCCAGATGCAGGATTACATCAGGGAGACGCCCTTAATTATAGAAGAGGGAAGAGGTATCTTTTTGAAAGATATCGATGGCAAAGAATACCTTGACGGGGTTTCATCCATGTGGTGCAATTTACATGGGCATTGCAGGAAGGAGATCGATGATGCTGTAAAGCGGCAACTCGATAAGATTGCGCATACTACCCTCCTGGGGCCTTCCAATATACCATCTGTTTTATTAGCCAAAAAACTTGCCGAAATTGCGCCGGAAGGGTTAGAAAAGGTTTTTTATTCAGATAACGGTTCTACGGCCAATGAAGTTGCTCTCAAGATGGCTTTTCAATATTGGCAACATAAGGGATGCAAGGATAAGACAGAGTTTGTTGCCTTACAGTATGGTTACCATGGGGATACCATTGGGACCATGAGTGTAGGTGGTATAGATCTGTATCACAAAGCCTTCAGTCCTCTTTATTTCAAAACATCGTTTGCCCCCTCGCCGTATTGTTATCGCTGTCCACTGGGAAAGCAACACAAGGATTGTGCTTTACAATGCCTCGAGGGGTTAGAAGATATTTTAAGGGAAAGAGCAGATCGTATTGCCGCTCTTATTATGGAACCACTGGTCCAGGGCGCCGGTGGAATGATTATCCATCCAAAAGGATATTTATCCGGTGTCGCTGCCGTGTGTAAGAAATACAACGTTCTCCTTATCCTGGATGAGGTACTTACCGGCTTTGGGCGGACAGGGAAAATGTTCGCATGCCTGCACGAGGAGGTTATTCCTGATATTATGGCATTATCGAAAGGTATTAATGGGGGGTATATGCCTCTGGCGGCTACACTTTCAACACAGGAGATTTATCATGCATTTCTGGGTGAATTTTCTCAGGTAAAAACCTTCTTTCATGGGCATACCTACACAGGTAATCCCCTGGGATGTGCTGCTGCATTAGCGAGTCTCGGGTTATTTGAAAAAGATGATATCCTGGGAAATCTGGAACCCAAAATCAGACACGTATATGGCAAGCTAAAATCTTTTGAATCACTGCAACATGTTGGAGATGTGAGGCAATGCGGGCTTATTGCAGCTGTTGAGCTTGTTAAGGACAAAACCACGAAAGAACCCTATCCATGGGAAGAGCGGATAGGGGTTCAGGTGTGCCTCGAGGCAAAAAAACATAACTTGCTTATCAGGCCGCTTGGACATATTATTGTCATTATGCCGCCATTGATTATCAGGATTGACGAATTGGATAGGATGCTTGATACTATCTATAAATCTATAGAGATTGTTACCGGTAAGGATAGCTAAGGGAAACAGGAAAAACAGGAGAATTATGTGTTATGGAAAAGGGATATTTTATTACGGGGACAGATACCGGTGTCGGGAAAACCCTTATTACGGGTGGATTAGCAGCCCTTTACAAAAACAGAGGCGTAAATGTGGGTGTTATGAAGCCAATTGCTACCGGTTGTAAACGTGTGGATAATCACCTCGTATCGGAGGATGCCGTCTTCCTGAAACGCTCAGCAGAAGTCGAAGATGACTACGAGCTTATTAATCCCATCAGCTTCGAACAACCTCTTGCACCTACGGTAGCAGCACGTTTAAGCAATACGAGAATAGACCTGGAAAGGGTACATACAGCTTTTGACACCTTATCCGACAGACACGATTTCCTCCTGGTAGAAGGGATCGGGGGATTATTGGTGCCTATCGATCAATACTATTTTGTTGTGGATCTGGCAAATGAACTGGAATTACCGTTAATAGTTGTTTGCCGGCCTACCCTTGGCACAATAAATCACACCTTGCTCACGGTATCATACGCGCGTGAGCATGGACTAAAAATCAAAGGAATTATTGTCAATGAATCTGTTGAAAATGAAGATGATATTGCTAAAAAGACAAACATAGATGAGATAAAAAGACTTACCGGTCTCCCCCTGTTAGGGATGATCCCTTTCGATAAAAAGCTCGATGTAGAAAATTTTCACAAGGAAGTACTCCTGAAGATTTTTAGTGATAAAATAGACAAAGATATTATAATATGACGCTTCATAGTAAGATATGGTGTATGATTTGCAAATAATTTGATTTGCCGGGTTCTTCCTTTCCTTAACCCGGTTTACTTAGGAGTAAAAAAATACATGAACACTCAGTTAGAACTTGCCCGTGATGGTATAATAACCGATGCAATGAAAGAAGCGGCTGCGTATGATGATGTATCTCCGGAATTCATTCGTGAAGGCATCGCTAAGGGACAGATTGTTATCTATGGAAACCCGAATAGAAAGGCGCGGGTAATTGGTATTGGTAAAGGACTGAAAACAAAGATAAATGCCAGCATTGGTACCTCTCCTGATATCATTGATATTGATATGGAGGTGAAAAAGGCTCAAACTGCTGAGAAGTATGGCGCCGATACCCTCATGGAACTTTCGACAGGGGGAGACTTGACCAAGATCAGGAAGCGTGTACTTGATTCTATTTCTCTAACAGTAGGTACTGTGCCACTCTATCAGGCTGCTATAGAAACGATTAAAAAAAAGAGTTCTATCGTATACATGGAGGCCGATTTTCTTTTTGATATCATAGAACAACAGGCCGAAGAAGGTATTGGTTTTATGGCTATCCATTGCGGCATTAATCTCATAACACTTGAACGGTTAAGGAAACAAGGATATCGCTACGGTGGACTCGTTAGCCGCGGCGGCTCATTCCTTACTGCATGGATGAATCATAACAAGAAGGAAAATCCACTCTACGAACAGATCGACCGCCTCATCGACATCATGAAAAAACATGATGTTATTCTTAGTCTCGGAAACGGGCTCAGGGCAGGGGCTATCCATGATAGTACAGACCGTGCTCAGATTCAGGAACTTATTATAAATTCTGAAATTGCAGAATATGCGCAGAGTAAGGGCGTGCAGATTATTGTAGAGGGCCCCGGTCATATCCCCATTGACGAAATTGAAGCAAACGTACTTATCCAAAAGCGCCTGAGTAATAATGCCCCGTTTTATATGCTCGGACCTATTACTACCGATGTAGCCCCCGGATATGACCATATCTCATCGGCTATTGGCGCGGCCTTATCATCATGCTATGGGGCCGATTTTATCTGTTATGTGACGCCGCCTGAGCACCTGGCTCTTCCAGGACCTGATGATGTCCGGGAAGGTGTCATGGCTGCCCGTATTGCCGCCCATGTAGGCGATATGGTAAAGCTTAAAGATAAAGTAAAGAATTTAGACCTGAAAATGGGTATTGCGCGGAGAGATCTTGATTGGAAGACCCAGTATGATACGGCTATCACCAAAGAACGCGCACAAGAGATTCGTAACAGCCGGCCACCTATGGATGAAGATACGTGTACCATGTGTGGCAACCTCTGTTCATTGAAGGGTGTGATGAAATACTACGAGCACGATCTCGAGAAAAGCCGCAAAAAGAGTGCAACTCCTGTAGCCTTTTAAATAGAAACATTTGAGGTCGCAGATTTCACCGATTACACAGATAGGGAGGGGCAAAGCATTTACAAAAATATATGAAGATATACTCGGTTGGCGATTAGCAAATGCTTTGCCCCTTACAAATAGCACAATTACAACCCAACATTATTTTGTAGAATTATGATAAATCTTTATCTGTGTAATCTGTGAAATCTGTGGCCTCTCTTTTAAGACTTTATAAAATCCATGCCGGTAATCCTTCTAGAGCACCCACGCCCTGAAAATCCAAACCGATTTGAGGATGTAGTCAACGCCCCCTTATCGGCCTGCCTCTTTACCGGTTATATAGCCGCAGTATTCAGGAAACATAAGATAGAAACAGAGATTATTAATGCGCACCTCTATGATTGGTCAATAGAGCAGACGATCGTACATCTTTCGAAGAGGTTATCTCCTCTCCTGTGTGTTCATATGGTGTATCTTTGGGAGAGGACGCACGATGTCTTTGATATGCTTTCGGTAATAAAATCGAAGAATAACAGGGTACATATCAATCTTTACGGATACTATCCCACGTTTGCCCATAAAAAAATCCTTACCGATTTTCCCTCTATTGATTCGGTAACCATTGGCGAACCTGAATTTATTTCCCTTGATCTTGCAAGGTGTATCCTATCCCAAAGAGGAATTCTTCATTCCCCCTCTCCTGAAGACATCTCTTATTCCCCCTTTTTTAGGGGGGGAATAAGGGGGATTGACGGCCTTGCCCGGAGAGACAAGAGCGGAGAGGTTATTTTCCACCCCCGCCATCCTATTCAAGAGATAGATCAGCTTCCTTATCCTGACAGGCAGGATATAGAACTCTATAAAAAGAAAAACATTGCAACCTATATACAAGGAAGCCGCGGGTGTTATGGACGCTGTACCTTTTGTTATCTCAATCCTTTCTATGGACAGATAAGCCAATGGCGCAGCAGGAGTGTAAAAAATATCGTAGATGAAATGCTCATATTACACCGCGAGTATTCTATCGGGAACTTCTATTTTTCAGATGCCAATTTTTTTGGTCCTGGAAAATCCGGAAGGGAACGGGCTATTACCCTGGCGGAACTCATACTCATCAATGATTTAAATATCCATTTCGGTTTTGAGTGCCGGGTAAATGATATTGAGGAATATTCCCTTTCAAGACTGGTTATGGCAGGCCTTACCAAGGTATTTCTCGGTTTAGAGAGTGGAGATCCTGAGTCATTAAAACGGATTAAGAAGCATACCACTGTTGATGAAAATAAAAAGGCTATTCAGTTATTACGCGATTATGGGATTGAGCCTACCTTTGGTTTTATTATGTTTGAACCTCATTCCACGCTGGAAAGTGTACGAAATAACTTTGAATTTTTGAAAGAAGTGGAAATCATGACCTCTCCTGCAGTAACTGCGCACCTGCTCCATCACCGGCAAACTCTTTTTGAAGGGACACCTGACTACCAGTCTGTGATGCATGAAACTTCCAATCCTCATACCTCGTTTACCAGGTATGAAGCGCTCTATAAGATACAAGACCAAAAAATAGAGGCATTCTCGGAAATTATTACCGCAGTTTGCAGGGCTGCCTTGTCTTTCATCCCAAAAGATTTTGATTGTGACGGAACAAAAACATCAAACACAACTGTCAAATCATCTTCATTCGATACCGTAAACAATGAGCTTATCACTCTTTTTGAAAAAACACTTTCTGGTTTTGAGGCTCATACCATTGATTATTATAATTCTGATAAAGTGAAGGAGGTTAGTCAAAAATTGATATCTGAGATAGAGGCAAATATGCAGTCATCATCTTAATCTGAATAGATCGGAAAATACACCGGCAGGGCAGGGCTTCAGCCCATACGCATCAAGCTAAGGATTTTTGTATCCAAGGAGCCTTCATCCCTGGCTAGAGACTTCCGGCCTTTCGGCCGATGATGGTTCTTGTGGCTTGTAGTAGCTTGTGGTAACTTGTTCCCAAACCATGTCCTCATGTAAATGGGGAAGAGTTTGGGAACAAGCCAGCAATCTACGAGAGCTTAGCCTGATGCATATGGGGCCTCAGCCTTGCCCTGTGTATGGCAGGCTTCCTGTACGATTTTTGCTCAGGAAGACAAAATAACATAGTGAAATATTTTTTAAAAAATCTGTATATGTGAGGATTCCGAATGAATAACATAAACCATTCATCTGTCGATTATCTCGTCCAGCTCAGTTGCGGCTATTGGAAATCCTGTATACTCTTTACCGCCGTAGAGTTTGATATATTTACCCTGATCAATAACGGCAAGCATACCAGGAAAGATATCTCGCAATCAATCCGTTCTGATGAGCGTGCTACTGAGATGCTTCTGAACGCCCTCGTTTCACTTGAGCTACTTACGAAGCAGGCAGACCGTTACGATAATTCTCAAATTTCAGAGCTCTATTTAGTAAAGGGAAAGCCTTATTATCAGGGGGATTTTATTCATCATCTCCATAATATCATGGAAAACTGGACGATGATCCGCGAGACGATAGAAACGGGGAAGGCCGTCTCGTTGAAGGATCTGCCTGAAGAGGTGGATCCTCATGATCTCAGAGATTTTATTACCGCAATGCATACTATTGCCTCGGTAAAGACAGAGATTCTTTGCAGCAAGATTTGTTTAAAGGAAGTAAAAACGCTCTTAGACCTTGCAGGCGGTCCTGGTACATACGCCATTGCGTGTGCAAAGGCTAACCCCCAGCTCCGTGCTGTGGTTTTTGATCTGGAGCATGTTGTTAAACTTACCCGGGAATTTATACAAGCTGCTGGCGTGGAAGGCCGGGTTATTACACAAGCAGGCAATTGCCTGGAGGATTCTTTTGGGGAGAATGCCTACGATACCATTCTTGCCTCAAATCTTCTCCATATTTATAATCCCGAAAATAATAGAAAAATACTCAAGAAGTGCCATGATGCCTTAAGAAGTGGTGGGCAGGTTATTATCCACGAGTTTGTGCTGGATGAAACCAGAACCCATCCGCAATTTGCTGCGCTCTTCAGCTTAAATATGCTTATTGGCACACAAGAAGGCGCATCTTATAGCGAATCTGAGTACAGGGCATGGCTTGAGAACACAGGCTTTAAAGATATTAAAAGGATTGATCTGGTATCCAATTCATCATTAATTATTGGTAAAAAGATTCTATAATCATTTCACCCCTTTGGGCTTGCATTATCGTGATTACAGCATCCAACAGATGAAACCGGGCAGAACAGGGAGAAAGCTGAGTCTTTGGCTCATAGGTAAGTGTATGAAATGGAGAGGATTCTTAACATGTCATTGCGAGGGTAGTGTCCGAAGCAATCCCTTGAATATTTCAGAAAAGATTGCTTCGGAAAAGACCCTCGCAATGACAGACTGGGGAATCTTTCTTCAGTTGATGATATGTTCGGTTTCATCATTTAGATACTATAACTATGAAATATGTAGGGCAACCTGAAAGGGTTGCCCTATAGAATTGAAATCCCTATACGTTTAATTAAGTCTCCGACGACTTTTAAATCGTAAAGACGTGTAGTGGCAAGGCGCGCCTTGCCACTACAGAATTGCTTTGAAATTCCTATACATCGAGTTATGAGCAGGGCGGATTAAGCGATAGCGAATCCGCCTTTCCTGGAAATAGTAGTGGTGGATTCGGCGTAAAAACTAACGACTTAATCCATCCTACTCATAGCTTGAAAAAACTGAGAGGGCAAAGAGAAGATACCTTCGGTAGCTCCTTATTTTCCCTATCAATCTGATTTTGCCGTATCACCCAGTGTATCCTCAAGGTAAAGCATTTTTACCAATACAATAATGGCAGCCACAAGAGGGGTTGCAAACACAAGGCCCAGAAATCCTAAGAGAACTCCCATTAATACCTGAGCAATAATAACCAGGGCTATTGGTATTGATGTGGCGCGCCGTTCGATGTAGGGTGTGATTATATAGCTCTCGATACCCTGGATAGCGAGGTAAAGGAGTACGATATAGAATGCCTTCACAGGACTTTGCATGAGCGCGAGTAACACGGCTGGTATAGCCGAGAGGATCGGACCTATATTGGGAATGAATGTGAATATACCGGCGATGAAGCCCAATGCCATTGCAACAGGTATACCAAGCAGGTTCAACCCAAATCCGGTAAACATGGCAATAATAGCCATTGATATAATCTTGCCTACAAGCCACCAAAATAAAGTCTTCTCAACGTTATTCAAAACCTCCTGAGCACGCTTCCGTTTCTTTATAGGGACGAGTTTTACAATGCCTTTTATGTAAGATTTGGGATTAATAGAAAGAAATAAACCGACAATAATGATAATGAGGAAATTTGCTACAAGACCAAATGTCGCTGAAAAAAAGCTGCCGATTTTTGATAATACATTCATTTTTCCAGACATAATCTCGTTGATACTGGGTACTTTTGTTAGGAGTCTTTTGACCCATGTATATTGCATGAGTTGATCTCTGAGCTGTTGTATCGATTGGGGAAGGGTCTGTACCAATTGGTCAATTTGTTCCGTTACTTTAGGCACAATAAACCAGGTAACTATGCCAAAGATACCGATAAGGCTAAACAAGACTATTACCAGCGATAAGCCGCCGGAGAGATGGGTGTATTTTCTGATAAGGTCACTGAGGCCGCGCAGGAAAATTGCCATTAATGCGCTTGCAAAGATAAGTAAAAGCACATCAATAGTCGTCCAGAATACCAGCAATAAGATAATGATGAATGTGCCAATCCCTACTGCCAGGAGAACACGTTGTGCAAAAACAGAACGATTTGTATGCACAGTATCCGGGTCTATCTCCTGGTTTCTTTGTTCCTGTCCTGCATGCTCTTTATTCATAATACAGATCTCCACTGCCGGGGAGATTTATTGCAGAGAAATTCCCGTTTCAGAGACTGAGTAGCTTTTTGGTTAAGGATTGAAATATGGAGAGAATTCTCTGCTGGTCCACTATTCAATTCACCCATGAGATTGCCCTTGTAGGGCAAGGCTTTAGCCTTGCTCCCCCGCCTGAATGTATAGACGGGGGATAGCATAATCCTGAAGGGTTGCCCCTTATCATTACCCACAAGCCCTGGATAGGGTGACACGGGCAAACCACATATGCATCAAGCTATAGTGATCAACGACTGAAACCGAACAGGAAGAGAGATCATGGTTATGGTATAAGGTATCTTTCTTTCTCAATCCCGAAGGGATGTCATGATTATAGCAGAAACGGAAAAAAGGTTTTCAACCCCGAAGGGGTGACATGAGAAACCTGCGTTCCGGTGTCATCCCTTCGGGATTTGATTTCATGGTAATTGCTTATCTATAACCATGTCACCCCTTCGGGGGTATTTATTCGTAGGTTTTCATGGTGTTCTGAGATACGCGGTATGTTCGGTTTCATCCATGGAGTACTATAACATGTGGAAACGGTGAAGAATAACATAATCCCCCTTAATCCCCCTTTAGAAAAGGGGGAAATGCATAATTCCCCTTAGTCTCCCTTTAGAAAGGAGGAAATATTTGATATGTTTGATCAGGCAAGCTTTTCTCAAGAAAAAATCCTTCCTTCTTTCTCCCCTTTTTTAAACTTATCCTTACCCACATCTTTAAAATAACCAGGAGACATAGCTTAGGATGCTTATAAAAAACCGTTTAAGCCGTTTGGGCGGCGCAATTCTTATTTTGGTGCGATTGCCCTCATAGTACACTCTCAACTTAATTTATTATAATAGGACTTTCTCGTATTTGTCATTGCGAGGGGTTTTTTCCCGAAGCAATCTCTTTTCTGAACTATTCAGGAGATTGCTTCAGACAATACCCTCGCAATGACAAGATGATATCAGAGAGAAATGCTCAACGTCTTGATTCAATCGTAGAAGATTGAGCCAGCCGTAGTATCATGAATGATCTTGATACTATAATAGTATATCTTTCTTCTGAAAGATATTACTTGTAAAAATTAGTAGACTCGGTTTCTTCGACGGGTTTATCCAGGCAATCTTCTATCATACTGACCTTGAACCGGGTATCACCCTGATCAACTGCCTTAACGACGACTTGCCAACTTGCCTTTGCTTCTGGATCCAGTGTTTCCAAAGGATCAAATCTCACCGTCTTGCCATCAATGGCTCCTTTCGTTGGACCTGTGGATGATACATACTGCATCGCATCTGCCAGCACGCAATCGACCTTGATGTTGGTGCTAACCTCAGAACCCTGGTTGGTCACACTGATCGTGTACGATGTGGTATTACCAATCACAACCGGGTCCTTTGTGTCAACTGCTTCAAGCAGGAGAGCTGGAACACCCAGCACCTCAGTTGTAACGGCGGCAGAAACAGGCTCTGCGCAGTTAGCCTTAGCTGTTGTTATGCTTTTTGCGCTCCCCAAACTCTTGGTGATCAAAGTCATACTAACTTTCCTGGAATCTTGAGGCTGCAGGGTACCTAAATTCCATTTGATGGCGCCATTCGCTACCGTAGCGCCTTCACTGGCGCTCTCGTATGACATGTTTACGGGTATTGGGTTTTCAATAATCGTGGATGCTGCAGCGCCATCGCCTGTGTTTTCAACCGTAATATCATAGGTAGCTTTACGATTGATGTATCTCTTTTCAGGTCCTGATTTTTCAATCGTAAGCACGGGCTGTCTTACAACAATTGTCGTTGGAGCAGACTCAGCGCTCAAACCACCTTCACCGACTGCTTTTGCAGCGCCCGTAAACTTGCCGGTCTTATCCGGCCTGACTGTTAATGATATCTCCCGGGTCTCTCCCGGATTTAACGTGCCAATATTTTCTACCACCTTGGTATCACCTTCTGACGTTTTCAATCCTGCAGGCAGTGCTTCCTTTATCTCCACATTTTTTACGGCTCCGCTACCGGTATTGCTTGCAACAATAGTTACCGGGATCGCATCACAAACTAAAGCCTCTGACGGCGCATGCATGGTAACCGCTAATTTAGGCTGCACGACATTTGTCATGAGACAGAGCTGGGGTAAATGATAGGTAACATCGGCGCATATCGGGATTTCCCCTGGTTCTCCGGATATACCGGTGATCCGTATTACTTTTGTTTCCTCTGGTTCTAAGTCTCCTAAAGACCATTTTACAGTACCGTTTTTCACGCCTTCCCGCATTGTGGGATCGGAGCTTTTTATCTGGAACTTTTGGGGAAGATGTTGAATAACTTCGACATTTCTCACGGGCATCTTCGTAAGGTTAGTTACGGTAACAGAATACTCATAAGGTTGATTTATATTGATTTCTCTCGGCGCGGTTCCCTCCAAAGAAAGAACACTGCCTTCAGGAGGGTATGATGCAGTGACTTTAAGCACATCCGCTCCTTCTTTTGCTTCTTCCTTAGATGGGCGTTCTTCTGTTATTTTTTCCGTAGAGATATACTCTTCCTTAGATACTGTCTTTTCTTCTTTGCGCTTGCAGCCATATACACTCACTATCATAATTACCAGCAGTAATGAATAAAAACTCGCCATTTTCCAACGACTCATACATACCTCCCTTCAAATTAAAATGAATTATTAATATCAAATTTTATCTGTACTACTGTACTACTGTACTACTCCTTTTTCTCTTCACTTTTTTCTGGCTGAGCCTGAGGTGGCCCCGCTCCCGGAGTCATGGCATTGATTACCTGTTCTACCACACCTTCCTTTTCTGGCGCAGTTGGTGGTGGCAGGTTGGCAAATCCTGCGGTTATACCTTCAACGAAGGCATTACGGATAATTCCCAGGATAGTAGGAAGAATTTGTGGATTGGGATCTGTAATGGTACCTTTGATAGGAATGATAGTAGCCAGCTTTTCTTGCTCCGGGGCCTGCTCTGGACTGCTGGAGAAGATTGACAGAGTCGTATCCACAACCTTAGACTTGATCCAGTCTAGGAAAGACGGCTTTTCAGGGGCGACATCTACATTATGGAGGACGGGCTTAACTCCACCGGTAATTTGATTCTTTTCAACTTCAAATGAAACAAAAAGATCGACAGTGCCCTTTATCGGTTTGAGGTCTGACTGTGCGACGGCGAATTGAGAGAGATCTGTTAGAGCCAGGCCTTTTAGCGCTGTTTTCCCCGTGAAGTTGAGTCCCTTCTCCCAGGTATTGGCGGAAAGGGAAAAGGTGAGATTTCCTGATTTTTGCAGTATTGCATTAGCGGATACGGTAGTTGGCATATCTTGCGCCAGTTTTTCCCGTGTGGCGATATTTTTCACCTTTACCTCCATATCATGGAGCCAGATCCGAGGCTGGTTTTCCTCTGTTGCGTCGATAAAAATAATCTCGGCTTCATTTACCTCTACACGGTCTATGCGCAGGGGTGGAGCTTTTTTGAGTTGTGCGCCTATGTCAGGGATACGCGCAGGTTTCTTTTCTTCCGGTGGCGCTGCCCACTCCTTCACAACCGTTACCTTGGGATGATCAACATCTACCCGTGCAACCAGCGTCCCCTTCAGGAGTTGTTTCCATACCATGTTAACCTTAATCCGTTCTGCAAAAAAGAAAGGCTCATCTGATCTGCCGGCAGGTTCCTCGAAGATCTTGACGCCGGTGATCTCATATCGGGGGGGTATGATTGACAGAGAAACGTCCTGAAAACTCCCTTTATAATCTTCTAATCCATCGAGTGCCTGCTGAGTAAGGTAGCTGGCTATAGGATCAAGCGCCAGGCGGAAAGCAAAGATCACAACTGCGGCAATAGCTATCCATAAGAAGAGTTGTTTATACCAGGTATTGAAAAACTTCTTCTGGTGTCTGCGGGTATCGCTTTTCTGTTCTGACACGATGTGATACTCCTGTAAGTGAGTGCCCCGGTTGCTTAAGTATGCTATACAAGGAACTCACCGTCTGAAGGGAAATGAAGCGCTTCTCCGGAATATAAACCCGGCAGCATTCCAGGCTCAACAGAAGAGAAACGCCCAGTAGGTCGCTTATGGATGCGGCCTGCTCTCTTACCCGGCGCTCTTTAAGAAATTTTATCTTTTAGAATTTTTATCCATTTATACCTTTTTTAAATCCACTGTGCAGTGTGCACAACGCGTTGCCTTAATGGGAATTGTAGATAAACAATAAGGACAATCCTTTACCGTAGGCTCATCTGATGTTACCTCTTTCTTGCTCTTGATCCGATTGACTACCTTCACAAGTAAGAATACGACGAAAGCAATAATTAAGAAATTAATTACATCATTGATGAACGAACCATACGCTATAACCGGAATTCCTTTGGCCTTTGCATCTGCAAAGGATGCAGGCATACCTCTTGATTGATCGAGCACATAAAACAGACTGCTGAAATCCACCTTGTTGAGGAGTAATCCGACTGGCGGCATAAGAATACCTTCGACAAGAGAGGTAACTATTTTGCCAAAAGCTGCACCGATAATGAATGCGACAGCCAAATCAATTACATTGCCACGGGCGATAAACTCTCTGAATTCTTTCCACATCTGATATTCCTTTTAAAGATATGAAGTGCTAACTGGCGCACGATGTTTTTCTATCAAATCAGAAATTATTCTTAATGCAGCAGGTTGAATCTTATATTTACTATAAGTAATGCAACATGCTTGCCAAAGAATTCTTGAGGTGAAATTTGTCGTAATAAGGATGGGATTAATATATAAGTGCTTTATAAATAGTTTGTTATAATAATAGTATCAAACATATAAATATTTCCCATTCCTGAGATAAATTTTATTTTCGTATGCCCATGCATACACACATATTGCCAATTCATTTTAAACAGTTATCACATAGATATATATGTCCTGTTTTGTAAATTTATAAAAATATACGATAAGTCGGCAATTGCATACATTTTATTGCAAACGGGTCTATAAGAATGAGATATGATGATGTTTCGGAGATTCGAAATAGAGGGATTCTACAATCATTTCACCCCTTCGGGGTTATTTACTCGTGGTTGTATGTTATCTATAATCATGACAGCCCTTCGGGTTTAGATTATAGTATCTTATGGTTATTGTTCTCTTACTCTGTAGTCACATAGATCATATATGAGGCTATCTTTGGCAGGAGAGACGTAAAATCTTACCGTCTCTCCTCATGAAAAAACGGAGTCGATGTAGGGTGAGGCTTTAGCCTTGCCTCCCCGCCTGAATAGCGCACGGGGGATGGCCAACCCTAAACAGGCTGTCCGAGAATTACTTTGCAGGTCAAAAGCTATACTGTATATTGATCAATCGTTAGAATTTAAACAATATATAGTATATACTAAAGACTACAATTGCATTCTCGGACAACCTGTAAAGGGTTTGCCCTACGGAATTGAAATTTCTCAACATTAAACGTAGAGATACACGATGTTGCAATGGTAGAGACGCAAGATGTTGCGTTTGTCGGTTGTAGAGATGCAAGATTTTGTGTCTCTACCTAATCCCGTAGGGATGTTATGATTATAGAAAAAGCAGAAAAAAGCCCTTCAACCCCGAAGGGGTGACATGGAATAGCTGCGTTGAGATGTCATCCCTTCGGAATTTCATGGTAGGATATATTTTGTCTATAATCATTCTACCCCTTCGGGGTTGAATGCGGTATGTTCGGGTCTAATACAGAGGGTACTATATTTTGGTATTGTCTGGGAGTATAGTTCTGGTGTCTGTACCGTAATGGAATATAGTATTAAACCATTCCTGTTATTTCTTCAATCCTGTCCGTGCGATGAAAGATGTGGTAGAGTACGGGAAGCACCAGTAAGGTAAGGATGGTTGATGATAGTATTCCGCCGATTACTACCGTTGCAAGCGGGCGTTGCACTTCCGCTCCGGTTCCTGTAGCTACTGCCATGGGAAGAAAGCCTAGTGAGGCAACAAGTGCTGTCATAAGCACCGGGCGCAGTCGGGTAATTGCCCCATCAATAATAGATTGACAAAGAGAGTTGCCTTCCGAACGGAGTTTGTTAATAAATGAAATCATGACAAGTCCGTTGAGCACGGCTACACCGGAGAGTGCAATAAAGCCAACGCCGGCTGAGATTGATAACGGGATACCTCTTGCCCAAAGTGCGACAATTCCTCCGGTAAGGGCAAAAGGAACGCCCGTGAAGACCAGAAGGGAATCCTTTACCGTCCCAAATGTCGTGAAAAGCAGGAAAAATATTAAAGCGAGTGCAATAGGGGTGACTATTTGTAACCGATTCTTTGCCGATATCATTTGTTCAAATTGCCCGCCCCAGGATATCCAGTAACCTGCGGGGATGTTGACATTTGTTTTTATTACCCTTTTGGCTTCTTCAATAAAAGAGCCGATATCGCTTCCTCTGACATTTGCCGTCACAACGATGCGGCGTTTACCGTTTTCCCGGCTAATTTGGTTAGGACCAGACGCGACGGTAAAATCTGCAATAGATCCAAGGGTTATATAACCGGGTTTATTACTATCCTCAGAATGAACTGCCGGGATAAGGCCCCCCGTAAGGAATGTATCTCTCGGATCAGGAAGAGGGATTGGTAATCTCTTGAGTGCATCAACATTGGTACGTATCTCTTCGGGAAGGCGTACCAGAAGCTCAAATTGTTTATCTCCTTCAAAAACCTTACCGGCGCTTTTCCCTGCAATAGCAATTTCAATTACTTCCTGTGCATCGGATATGTTGAGTCCATACCGGGCCATCTCTTTACGATTCATTCGTATGGTGAGAACGGGAAGGCCGGTTACCTGCTCCACCTTAACGTCCGATGCCCCCTGGATTTTTTTCAGGGCATTCGCTATTCTTTCGCCGGTTTGCAGAAGTACCTCTGTATCATCTCCAAATATCTTTACTGCTACATCGGTGCGTACGCCTGCAATAAGCTCATTAAACCGCATCTGAATGGGTTGGGTAAATTCATAATTATTCCCGGGAATTTTTTTGAGATGTTCTTCGAGTTCGTGTATGAATTCAGTTTTTGATTTGCGTGGATCAGGCCATTCAGACTTTGGTTTCAGCATAACAAATGTATCTGCTACATTCGGAGGCATGGGGTCGGTTGCTATTTCTGCCGTTCCTATTTTGGAAAAGACGTTTTCTGCTTCAGGGAATTCTTTTATTTCTTTTTCGAGCATACATTGCATTTCTACTGCCTGTGATAAGCTTGTTCCGGGGATACGTATGGCATGAATTGCAATATCCCCTTCATCCAGACTGGGTATGAATTCACTTCCCATGCGTGTTGTCATGAGTCCGCTCAGGATAACGAGTAAGGCCACTGCTGTAATAACAAACATCTGATTCCGCATCGCAAGGTTAAGAGCAGGAACATATCCCTTCTTAGCCCAGCGAATGACAGGGTTTTCTTTTTCAGAGAATTTTCCTGTAAAAAATAATGCTGCGGCGGCAGGAACAAACGTCAGAGAAAGAATAGTTGCGCCGATGAGTGCAAGAATTACGGTAAATGCCATAGGATAAAACATCTTTCCCTCGATACCCGTCAGGCTCAGGATTGGTAAATAGACAATCATGATAATTAATTCACCGAACATGGTTGCCTTCCGGACTTCTTTCGATGCATCAAAAACAACCTCGAATCTTTCCTGTCTCGTTAACAGCCGTCCAAGGCGATGTTGTTCTTCTGATAGCCTGCGGACGCAATTTTCAACAATTATTACTGCGCCGTCGACGATAATTCCAAAGTCAAGCGCGCCTAAGCTCATCAGATTCGCACTTATCTTATTGCTTACCATCCCGGTAATAGTAAATAACATGGATAATGGTATAACAAGAGCGGTAACGAAGGCTGCCCGTATATTTCCCAGAAAGAAAAACAGAATCACCATTACCAGAATAGCGCCTGCCGCTAAATTTTCCCTCACCGTTTCGATTGTTTTATCCACAAGGGCTGTACGGTTATATACTGTTTTCGCAACAACACCTGCTGGCAACGTATTGTTGATCCCGCTCATCTTATCAGCTACTTTCTGTGAGACAGTTCTGCTGTTATCTCCCATAAGCATGAAGACCGTACCGAGGACAACCTCTTCTCCATTTTCTGTAGCAGCGCCGGTACGGAGCTCCTTCCCGATTATAACTTCTGCCACATCTTTAATGTAAAGAGGAATGCCCTTGTGACTTCCAACAATAATTTGCTGGATATCTTCTCTGTGAGTAACCTGTCCGGGTGATCGAATCAGATACTGCTCTCCATGGTGTTCAATATAGCCTGCGCCCACATTGGCATTATTCCTGGCAAGAGCCTGAACTATATCATGGAATGATAATCCGTAAGCGATAAGCTTTTCCGGATACGGTGTTACATGATATTGTTTTTCGTATCCGCCAATAGTGTTTACCTCAGTAACGCCGGGTGTTGTAAGCAACTGAGGCCGGATGATCCAGTCCTGGATAGTTCTTAAATGAGTGAGCGTATATGGTGTGTCCTGCGGGAGCTTGAGGGCATTGGCTTTTGGTTCAACGGTCCACATAAAAATCTCACCAAGTCCGGTTGCAATCGGGCCCATAATGGGGTCGGCGCCAGGCGGCAAATTACCCTTAACCTCCTGTATGCGTATGTTGATGAGTTGCCGCGCAAAGTAAATGTCTGTTCCGTCTTTAAAAATAATAGTTACCTGTGAAAGCCCATAGCGTGAGATGGAACGTGTCTCAACCAGACGAGGTATACCTGACATGGCCGTCTCAAGGGGAAAGGTAATACGTTGTTCTACTTCTAAGGGAGTATATCCGGACGCTTCTGTATTAATCTGCACCTGAACATTCGTGATATCGGGCACTGCATCAATAGGAAGTTTCTGGTAATTGTAAATGCCTAAAATAGCAACCGCCATGGTTGCTATAAGAATTACCCACCGGTGGTGGATTGAAAATTTTAAGATTCGTTCAAGCATTTTAAGTTGAAAGTTGTAAGTTATTTTTTATGTGTTCGCATGAATGCTTGCTCTAATCCATAAAGCATTTTTGAACACTCTTCATATTGACTGATAAACATAGGTAACCTTTCATTACTCAAATATTTTTTTGCATTTGCTATTCTTAAATGATGCATAGTTTCCCTGATTTCACCTTGTGATCGACTGATTCCTTCCAAATAAATATTCGTATGCTTATTACCAAAACCTTCAGATAAATTTGCCGGGGCTGAATTAGATGAACGCCTTAATTGAGAACCTGACTCATACAACTCATGCTTTGGGAAAGTCATTGTTAATTCATGAACTTCTAACACTAAATGGAATAATTTTTTGTATACTTCTAAATCTTCAACTTTCATAAAATACCTGCCTGAAAACTTACAACTTACAACTTTAATCTATCCAAAAACATACCAGATACACCTGAATAGTCAAGTTCAATGCTCATGCACCGCTCCTGCCTTACCTAATTCGGCTTTGAGGATAAAGCTATTCTCTGCAGCATACTGCTGGCCAGGTGATATGCCGTGCAATACCTCTATCCATTGTTCACCACTCCGGCCTAACTCTAATGGACGAAACTCAAACAGATTACCATATTTTGCAAAAACTCCGGGATGGTCATAGAGCGATTGAATTGCATCTGCCGATACTGCTAAAGGTATAGTTACCTCTTCTTGCACAATTTCAACTGTCACGAAAAGGCCCGGCCGCCAATGCCTTTCTGTGTTCTGTATAACAATCCTTCCTGTGGCAGTCCGTGTTTGTTCCCCAACAAGGGATCCTAGATACGTAAGGGTACCCTTCGTTTTTAGGCCTAACACGTCAGATTTTACCGTAACATCTTGCCCGACCCTCACTGCATTGAGATCCCTGGCGTATACGGTAACTTCGGCCCATACCGTTGAAAGATCTGCAAGGACAAAGATGTCTGCATCCTCATCGATTGCCTCGCCGACAGAGATATGCTTTTCAATAACCACACCGTTAAACAACGCGCGGATTTCGTACCGGGAAAGATTTTTTCCTGTATTTTCCGGTATGTTTTCTAAATCAGCTTGTGAGAATCCCAGGGTTAACAATTTTTGTGTAACCTCTTGCAGCTTTATTTCTGCTTCTGCCAGACTCTGCCGGCTTTCAAGGTATTCTTTTTCGGAAGAGATTTTCTGTTTCCAGAGACGCTCTTTCCGTTGAAAAGTTGCTTGTGTCAATTCCAATCGTTTCACGGAAGCCCGATATTCACTCTTGATCTCTGCTACTTCATGGCTGTCGAGAATGGCAATGACTTCGCCGTGCTGAACGGTGTCACCGAGGTTTTTATATACCTCTACTACCACGCCTGATACCCTTGGAACAACATGGATTACCTTGTCTGCATTCAGCTTAATTTCACCAGGAAATTCGAGTGTGGTTTTCATTTGAACGGGACCTGCAGTCTCAATAACAATCCCCAGGTCACGTATTAATTCAGGAGGAAGCTCTACCCTTCCTTCTCCCTGGGAATATTCCCATCGGTAAGTAGTATCTCTCCATTTTGCTATTATTGTGACGTCGAAGGAGTGTGGCTCTTCAATAATCTTATCACCACGAAGATACTCGCCTTCAGGCTGGAAATTAATTACTTCTTTACGATCGCCAAGTCTCTGCAGCTCAATGGTTAATTCTACCTCATGAGGGTCAATCCTTTCCTCTTTATTATATGCATAGACCCTGAATTGAGGAGGAATACCTTGCTCGTAGATCATAATCTCCATTTGAAACCCTGCCTCTGATACTAATTTTCCTCCATGAGGTCCTCTTGCTTCATCATCTTCCTCATGGTGTAATGCCGTATCTTCATGAGTATGCTCATGATTCTGTTCTGTTCCTGTTTTTTCCATACGGAGAATAATGAATGCCAGAATAATTCCCACGAGAATAAGCACGCCGACCGCTAAGATTTTTTTAAAACGAAGTATTGGATTTTTCATAGTTCTGTTTTGCTACCTTAATAGTCTTAATCCATTTGCGATAGCCAGCAATCCTCCCAACTCATTAATCATAATCAGGAGCCCGGGTACAAGGTCTATCCATTCACGTTTAGAAGTAACAATAAAGATGCATTATCTCTCTGTTATATCCCTGAATATACCACCAATTCTGATTGGCTTATCGCTTTCATCATACTCAAGATTACATGTCGTCTCAGAAATGAATCGCTCACCATTTTTCTTCTTACAATAGGAAACAAAATCTCTCCATACGCCTTCTTCTTTCAATCTCCTGATCAGTTCCTTTCGATCATTGGGATTTACATACACATCCTTTACCCGTATCCCAATAACTTCTTCAGGTGAATTATAACCCAGTATTTCTGCTCCTGCCTGGTTGATCCAGGTAAATACTCCATCTTCTGCAGGCTCACACACGTATATCCCTTCTTTCAGGGAATTCAGTAATTGCTTGTGCTGTATTTCAGATTTTAATAATTCTTCCTCTAGCCTTTTTCGTTCACTAATATCCCTGAATATTCCATCTATGCGGACCAGTTTTCCTTCCTCATTAACAACAAGATTTGACGTCCGTTCCATGAAAAAGTATTCCCCGTTTTGTCTCTTGCATAACGATGTAAAACTCTTTAGTATTCCTTCCCTTGTTAACTTCTCGATGATTTCTCTCCGTTCATCAGGATTCGCATATATATCCTTTACCTTTGTTCCTATCGCTTGCTCTGAGGATGCATAGCCCAAGATCTCTGCCCCTGCCTGATTGATCCAGGTAAATACCCCGTCTTCTACAGGTTCACACTGATAGATCCCTTCCTTTAAGGAATTCAGCAGTTGACGATGATGCCTCTCCGATTCCTGTAACTCCTGCTCCAGCTTCTTCCGTTCTGTTATATCCCTGAATATCCCGTCTATCCGGATTGGGTTTCCCTTCTCATCCGCCACTACACTCGATGTCCTCTCCATATGGAACCGTTCACCATTTTTCCTCTTGCAAAACGAGGCAAATCCTTTCCAAACCCCTTCTTTCGAGAGCTTTTCTACCACCTTTTTCTGATCATCCGGATTTACATAAACATCCTTTACCTTAAGCCCAACCACTTCTTCCGGAGATTTATAGCCAAGGATCTCTGCCCCTGCCTGATTAATCCAGGTAAATACCCCATCCACCTCCGGCCCGGATTGATATACCCCTTCCTTCAGTGAATCAAATAATAACCGGTATCTCTTCTCTGACTCTACGATCTCCATCTCTGCCTTCTTCCTCTCGGAAATATCCCGGAATACTCCATAAATAGCCGCCGGATTGCCTTTCTCATCCCTCAGCATACTGCTTGTGCGCTCTGCATAGAAACTCTCACCGCTTTTCCTCTTACACAGCGATACAAACTCTCTCCAGACCCCATCCTTCTCCAGTTTCCCGCACAACCGATTCCGGTCTTCCGCATCCACATAGATATTCTTTACCCTCGTCCCAATTATTTCCTGAGGATCGCTATATCCCAGGATCTCTGCCCCTGTCTTGTTGATAAACGTAAAGACTCCTTCCGCTCCTGGCTCTGACTGATACACCCCTTCTTTAATCGAATTGAAGATCTCCCGGTATCTCTTCTCGGAAATGACGATCTCTTTTGTCTTCTCAACAAGGGACTTTGCCATAACATTAAATGAGCTTGCCAATTCACCCAGCTCATCTTCTCTCCGGATGTCTACCCGTTGCGCTAAATCTCCCGATGCCATTTTCCTGGTCACTTCCGTTAACTTAAGAATCGGCACTGAAAGTTTTTTCCCCACAAGGTATGCTACCATAACAAAGGGAAATGCAAGGATTAAGAGCACAGAGCTTACGATATAATTCAGATTATAGGCTGGTCCGTACCCTTCATCTCTATCGATTTCCGTGATAACGCCCCAATGAAACTCCGGTAACCAGCGCCATACCCCCAGTACGGTTACCCCGCTGTAATCCTTATAGCCCTGTGCATCAAAGCCGTTATTGCCTGAAATACACTGTTGTGCGCCTTCGGTTAATTTCCCTGTTTCCTGGTTAATCAGTTTCAATTCCAGGGCGCATCGCTTTTTTACCAGTCCCATTTCTTTGAGGTGCCCTGCAAATCTTGATTCGGTAATCATGTATCCGTCTTTATTAATAAGGTAGGTTTCTTCCGTCTTTCCTAAACTGAGGCTTAACATTAATTCGCTCAGTTTCAATACATCAATCCTTAGCGCAACAATACCGATGATATTTCCCTCTCTATCTTTCAGTGGTGATGAGACAAGCATGTTAGGCAGGCCGAGTTCTTTTTCTCCATACTCATTCATAAGGGGTATTTCAGATGGCACTACACTCGATACATAGGTCTTTCCTTGTACGGCTTCCTTGAAATAATCCATCTGTGAGACATCATTTCCCACCCCTTCTTCCGATGTAGCAATGGTTACGATTCCTTTATCATTGCTTACCAGTAACCCCTTATACCCATACTCATTCTTTACCACCTCAAGGTACTGAACGATATCATGATAGTCCTCATCCTCTTTCGTAATCTTTACACTTTCAGCCATCAAAGGATTATTTGCTATCACTCGGGTATTCAGTATTCTTTCCTGCATCCAATTGGTCACTAACTCTGCCTGTTTGTGTCCCATACCATCAAGGTCACGTATCAGTACCTCCTGAAGATCCGCCTGTATCCGTGGATAGGCAATAATCTTTAACAAAATAAAGGGAAGCAGCGTAAACACAATAAGTAAAAGAATAAGCCGGGTTTTAATCGATATATACATTAATATTTCTCCATAATTACTTTCAAAATTATTCAACTTAGGGGCAACTAGTATATCGGTAAACAGATACTGAAGTAAACCAAAATAATTTTCTCCTTGTTTTAAAGCAGGTCGCTCATTATTATGATAAATTATAGGAGAGTATTAAAAATATTTGTCATGTAATTTATACAGTATGGGCAAAACTTTTTTCCTGAAAAGAGCAATACAAACTATTTTGGCGCTGTGGTTTTTTGTATGCATATTACCAGGAGATTGCCTATTGTTAGGTTGCGCAGAAAAACATGCATTTCATTGTACCGAGAATGAATCAGTTACTGTTACTCATAATGCTGCCGACCCTTCTCTTCCGCAAGATAATTCACACTGCTCCGATTGTTGTGCACTGTGTATCCATAATTTAGTTATGCATACGAATCAGAACTCTCCGTATACCTTAGCGGGTTCTTTTTACCGGTTCAAGGCGCCTCTTTTCAAGCAATCCAACACTATCTTCCAAAGTATTATCTATCATCCGCCGCGTTTAACCGCATAATTCATCTTATAATACTTCATCACAGAAAGATCAGAATATTAACTAAAATGCCCGATAAATCCGGGGCTAGGCGGGTATTGATAGTCATAGACTTTTAATCCGTGCCAATCATGAAAAACAGAATCAATGTAGGGCAAGGCTTTACAGGCTGTCCGAGAATGCTTTCACACGACAAATCCCATACTCTATGTTGACAAAATATTAGCATGATAACAATATTTAGTATGGCATTTGTGGGTCGATTGAATTCTCGGACAGCCTGTTTAGCCTTACCCTGCTTATCTGAGCGGAAATCTGTGGTGAGTTATCCCAGGTACATAGTTTATTTACGATACGAAAGGCTTTATTATGGATACCTATTTTAATTACCAGTCCATTTTTCAAAAAAACAAGACCGTAATTTGTATTGCGGGGTTGTTGTTCCTCTTTATCTGTCTACCCTGCTTTTGGTCAACAGCCCTTGGAGGCAATCCCCCGAATAAAATTGAGGACAGGAATTCTAAACCAGTAAACAGGAAAATTTCACTCGGGGAGGCTATTGCCATTGCTATTGAAAAAAATCCACAATTGCAATCGGCAAGAGATCAGATTGATGCTGCAACAGGCGCTTTACGACAGTCAAAATTGTATCCGAATCCCGTCCTTGATCTTTTGGCTGAGGAAATCCCTACAAATGAAATTGGGCTAAATCAAAGTCAAAACCTTGTGGCTATAACCCAGCCAATTATCACTGGTGGTAAAAGAAGGCTTGGAATAAAAGTGAGTGAGCAGTTAAAGGAAAAAGATACCTTTGATCGGGATACTGTTTTGTTACAGGTCATGGCTGATACAAAGAAGGCATTTTACAGGGCTATTGCAGATCAGGAAGGGCTTTCCATAGCAAAGGAAACGGAAAAAATTGCAAAACAAATTTACGAGAGTGAGAAAGTAAGGTTTGAAGCAGGCGAGGTTCCTGCAACGAATGTCCTCAGGGGAGAAGTAGAATTATCAAAAGCGCGAAACCTTGTTTTTATAGCAGAGGGAAATCTGCAAAATTCAATAAAGGAATTACTGACAGTAATGGGTATTCCGGAAGAAACTCTTGCCGGTGCGTCGGGAAGGCTTTCTACAAAACCTGCAGAGTTGTCGCTTCAGGATCTTGAGTCCAGGATGAGGAACAATCAACCATTCCTTAAGGCATCAAAGAAGAATATGGAAATAGCGGAAACTCAGCTTACGTTAGAGAAGCGGCAAATTATACCTGATATTCTTGTATCCGCTGGTTATAAACGGCTTAATCGTGAAGAACTGGATACCGTCCAGCTAGGTATTGAGGTACCAGTTCCGTTTTTTAATCGTAATCAGGGAAACATACAAAGAGGCAAGGCTCTCTCAAAAAAGGCTAAACATGATAATCAATCCGTTTACCATGATTTGCTCTCTCAGCTAAAAAGGAATTTTAACTCATACAATGTAGAGAAGAGACGTGTTCTTGAATACAGAGATACTATTCTGCCCAAGGCAGAAGAATCACTTATGTTAATTACAAGAGGATATAAAGAGGGTGAATTTGACTATATGGATCTTCTGGATGCCCAAAGAACCTGGGCTGATACGAGGATTTCATACATAGAATCCTTAAAAAATTTAAACCTGTTAATTGCAGATATTGAAAGGCTGGCAGTGACTAAAATAGGGAAACAATAACATGGGGCGAGATACTTTATTTATCAAAATGGCCTCGTTTTTCTTCTGCATCCATTTTTGTAATGAGATATTTATTTTTTTCATCATTTTAACTATTTTTGAGTAAAGGGAATCTATGACATATTTACCAACAGGTAAAATACGAACGATTACACGGGTAATTATTTTTTTCCTCCTTACAGGGGTCCTTCCCCCTGGGAACATCTTTGCACATCAGGGTTGTCAGGATACGCATAAAGACGAAATATGCCCTGAACATGGTGTTCCGGAAAGGGAATGTTCTTTGTGTAACCCTAGTATGAAAGGCAATACGTATGAGGAATTGTTAAAAAAACAATGTGAACATAATATCTCCATTATTGAGTGCGATGGGTGTCGCTATGAGGTTGGAGTTGTCAAAGTTGATACTTCTATACTAGGGGAAATTATTACGATAAAGGAAGTTGAAACGCTAGATATGGGTGTCTTTCTCAACGCAACCGGTGAGGTAGGAGCAAACAGAGACCGTTTTGTTATCGTTTCTCCCAGAGTACCCGGAGTTGTTAAAGAGGTGTTTGCAGACTGGGGAGATCATGTGAAAAAGGGACAGAAGCTAGCCCTGTTGGACAGCATAGAACTTGGAGAAGCCAGAGCCGATTATACAAAAGCAATAGCGATGTTAAGGCTGGCAAAAAAGAATTATTCAAGGGAAAAGTCTCTTTATTCCCAAAATATATGTTCCAAAAAACAATTCCTGGAAGCTAAGACTGCCTATGAACAGGCGCAGATAGAATTGGAAACACTAAAAGAAAAATTAAAACTATTGGGTCAGCAGGAGAGTGATATCCGACATATAGAAAAAAGCCCCATTTCTTCGTTATTTATCGTCTCGGCTCCCTTTGATGGCACGGTGACCGAGAAAAATGTAGCTGTTGGTGGGCTTAAGGATGCCTTTGCTCCTCTTTTTACTATCTCTGATCTCACACGGTTATGGGTATGGTTTGATATTTATGAGAAAGATATTCCAAGAGTTAAGATTGGAAATAACGTGATGATATCGGTAGCTTCCTATCCGGGAGAACAATTTGAGGGTGTCGTTACGTATATAGGGGCTGTGGTTGATGAAAAGACACGTACCGTGAAGGTCAGGGCGGAGGCCGACAATCGCCATGAGAAATTAAAGCCGGGTATGTTTGCCAGGGTAATGCTCCAACTCTCATCAGAAACAGAGAATGGTGCGCCAGTGGTACCAGAGGGAACTGTCCAGACAGATGGGCAAAAACACTTTGTTTTTGTGCCCCTTGATGAAGGGTTTTTTCTGAGAAGGGACGTAATCCTGGGAGCAAGGGCGGATGGCTATGTGAAGGTTATCAGTGGCTTAAACGGTAATGACCGTGTGGTTGTTCATGGTGGCTTTCTGCTCAAATCTGAGATTATGAAGGAGAAGTTCGGGGAAGGGTGTGCACACTAATCTTATGATTAACAGACTTATTGAATATGGATTAAAACAGGGATTCCTCGTTCTTATCGTGATATGTGTCATTATAGGATTGGGTTTATACTACATCTTACGCTTGCCGATCGATGCCGTGCCCGATGTTACAACAAATCAAGTACAGATCAATACCGAAGTGCCGGGACTCGGCCCTCTTGAAATAGAAAAACTCATCACATTTCCTATTGAGTTTTCCATGAGCAGCTTACCGGATGTCGTGGAGGTACGTTCCATTTCAAAGACAGGGCTTTCTCAAGTCACGATAGTTTTTAATGACCACGTAAACATCTATTTTGTCCGCCAGTTGGTACTTGAGCGGTTACAAATTGTAGAGGAACAGCTTCCGCAGGTTTTCATGGCTCAGCCCGTCATGGGACCGATTAGCACGGGTCTGGGCGAGATATATCAATACGTAGTTACCGGTGAGGGTAAAGATGCCATGGAACTGAGAACTATCCAGGATTGGCTGATCAGACCGAGGCTGCTCACCACACCAGGAATTATTGAGGTCAATAGTTTCGGTGGTTTTGTAAAGCAGTACCAGGTACTGATAGATCCCAAAAAGCTTATTACCTATGATATCAGCCTCCGGCAAGTTTTTGATGCCCTGGCCGCAAATAATGCCAATGCCGGCGGACAATATATAGAACATGCATCTGAACAGTATCTCATACGGGGGATAGGCCTTATCAATACCATACAGGATATTGAAAATATCATTGTTCATGCGACAGCAGAGGGTATTCCCATTTATATAAAAAATGTGGCGAATGCCGGAATAGGGCCTGAGGTGCGCTATGGGGCAGTCACCAAAGACGGTAAGGGAGAGGTTGTTACGGGTATTGCCATGATGCTCAAGGGTGAAAACAGTCGTACCGTGGTGGAAAGAGTAAAGCAGAAGGTGGAAGAGATCAGGCAAAGCCTGCCAAAAGGTGTTGATATCGTACCGTTTTATGATCGGTCTGACCTTGTCAGTAATGTTATTCATACGGTTATTACCAATGTTATTTCCGGGATTATCCTGATTATTATAGTGCTCACGTTAACCGTAGGAAATTGGCGGGTATCACTCCTTATTGCTCTTTCCGTTCCTTTAACGGTTATTTTAACCTTTTCAGGCATGTATTACGCCGGGATTGCTGCTACGATAATGAGTATCGGTTCTCTGGGGTTTGGCAACATTACCGATAGTTCAGTGTGCACGGTAGAAAATATTGTCCAACGCCTTACCTTGAGAAAAAAGAGTGATGGGTACCAGGAAACAATACTCCGTGCAGTTCAGGAGGTGGGACGTCCCATCTTCTTCGCCGTAAGTATTATTATTATCATCTATGTACCGCTCTTGAGTTTGCAGGGCGTTGAAGGTAAGATGTTCAAACCGGTAGCCTTTACGGTAAGTCTTGCCATGCTGAGTTCTCTTTTTATTGCCCTGTTCATTATGCCCACCTTGTGCTCCCTTGTTTTCAGAAAAGGGGGAATAAAGACAACGTTACATGAGAAGGAGGCGGATAATCGTATTATGCGGTTTTTAAAGAGTCGTTACAAACCTTTTTTACAAAAGGCCGTATTCCATCCCAAGGTGACCTTAATTATTGCTGCCTTATGCTCCCTTTCAAGCCTTGCCCTTATCCCCTTTTTAGGCTCGGAGTTTATGCCTGAATTGGATGAAGGCGCTATTGCAATCAATGTACGGCGCTTGCCCAGCGTCTCTTTAAAGGAGTCGGTACAACTTTCTACGCTCGTAGAAAAAACTCTCATGAAATATCCGGAGGTAGAGACTGTTGTATCCAAGACCGGGCGAGCTGAGATTGCCACAGACCCTATGGGCCAGGAGATTAGCGATGTATTTGTAATGCTCAAACCTAAAGAGATGTGGAAGACGGCTAAGACCAAAGAGGGACTCATTATCCGTATAGAAGAGGATTTGGAGAAGATACCAGGCATGCAGTATAGTTTTTCTCAGCCCATTGAGTTGCGGGTCAGCGAATTGATAGCGGGCGTCCGTTCTGATGTTGCTATCAAGCTCTTTGGCGATGATTATGAGATACTAAAGGCGAAGGCAGAGGAGATCGAACGAGTTGTCTCTCATATCCAGGGAGCCAGTGATACGAAAGGAGAACAGGTGGCAGGATTGCCTGTGGTACAGATAAAAATTGACAGAAGCGCCATTGCCCGTTACGGGATCAACGTATCGGATATACAGGATGTTATTACAACAGCCATTGGTGGCAGGGCCGCATCGCAAGTACTGGAGGGTCAAATGCGGTTCGATCTTGTAGTCCGTTTTACTGAAGAGGCAAGGAACAGCGTGGAGGAAATCAAAAATATCTTGATTAACGCCCCTGGCGGTGTACGTGTGCCGCTCATCCAGATGGCAGATATTTTTATGGAAGAGGGACATGCCCAGGTCAGCCGTGAGAATGGACTCCGGCGTATCGTAGTGGAATGTAATGTGCGAGGCAGGGATATTGGCAGCTTTGTATCTGAGGCACAAAAGAGGATACGGGAAAATGTGGAAATCCCCCCTGGCTATTATCTTGACTGGGGTGGCCAGTTCGAGAATATGCAACGGGCAAGGAACCGTCTTGCAATCGTTATCCCCATTTCCATGGGATTAATTTTCATACTTCTCTATATGAGTTTTCGTTCTTTTAAAAATGCTGCTCTTATATACATAAACGTCCCTTTTGCGGCAACAGGAGGGATTGTAGCATTGTTCCTGAGAGATATGCCTTTAAGTGTCTCTGCAGGGGTAGGGTTTATTTCCCTCTTTGGGCTGTGTGTATTAAACGGCACGGTCATGGTTTCGTGTATTAATGAATTTTTGCAAAAAGGAAAAGAGACGAGAGATACCATCGTAGAGGCTGCTACAACACGACTGAGACCTGTCGTGATAACTGTTATAACAGATATTATTGGATTATTACCGATGACCATGTCCACTGATGTAGGGGCTGAGGTACAGAAGCCCCTGGCAACCGTTATCGTTGGCGGGGTATGTTTCTCAAGCTTTTTAACCCTTTTTGTGATCCCTTCCCTCTATCAATGGTTTCCGAAAAGGATTGAGCCGGCATAAGATAGTTTTACCGCAGAGGGCATGGAGATAAATAGGGATGCAGGGGTAATGTGCGTCTGTACACCCTTTCTACAGCATCTACCCATCTTCCCCCTTTTTTAAACTTAAATTATACAAGATAAGGGTGTATGAAAGAGTAACTACTCAAAATAATGTGTAAAACCGATAATTTTATTAAATGAGGTAAAAAATGGAAAAAATTACTATGGTTAAATCACTTCTCTTTTTTGTCCTTGCAGGATTTTGCGAAATAGGTGGAGGATATTTGGTATGGCTCTGGCTGCGGGAAGGGAAGAACATCTGGTATGGCTTATTTGGGGCAATCGTGTTAGTTATTTACGGAATTATTCCAACCTTTCAACCTGCAAGCTTTGGGCGGGTTTATGCTGCTTATGGTGGTGTATTTATAGTTCTCTCTATTTTCTGGGGGTGGAAGGTTGATAAGATATCCCCTGATACATTCGACCTGATAGGTGGTCTTATTGCCCTCATCGGTGTATGTATCATCATGTATTGGCCAAGAGGATAATTCTGGGTAAACGAGTGAAACAGGGATGGGCAGGATAAATGAGATATCTATGGTGATCAACGATTGAAACCAGCGCAGGGTTTTGGAGGCGTAAGATTTTGCGTTTGTCGATTGTAGAGACGCAAAATCTTGCGTCTCTCCTTTCATTTTCCTGCCTAATCCCGTAGGGATGTCATGATTATAGAAAAAGCAGAAAAAAGCTCTTCAACCCCGAAGGGGTGACATGGGAGCTCTGCGTTGAGATATCATCCCTTCGGGATTTCATCGTAGGGTGTATTGTATCTATAATCATTTCACCTCTTCTGGGTTGAATAAGGAAAATGGGTCTATAAACAAGCTTCTCTATCACAGTAGCTTTTTTTTGTTCATCGGCAAGTACGTTCTGAACTGATAGTGCTTTCTGTCTCTGTGCGTAAAGCAGCAGGATGAGGCTCGCCTAATTTACCTCCGGCAGCAGCGGCAGCAGCGCCAAGTACTAATCCGACAAATAAGAAAATACCTGCTTTAGATACGGCAGAAGCAGCAACAGCCCCGGTCTCACGCGCTTGTTGTTCTGATTTTGCTTTAAATTCATTCAATTCTGTTTTAGCATTTTGATAATTGTGTATCCAGTTATCAGCTATTCTGTTAGCTTCCTCATGGCTTTTACCAGTACGGGCTACGATAGCATTTACAACAGCTTCCTTATCGATCTTTTTATCCCCATTGCTGAATAATTGATCAATAAGGCTATCGGATTCCGTGCCGGCTGTATTCTGATTCCATTCAGACTTTTCTGCCGGCATTAATAGTGCTCTTGCTTCTCTTTTAATATCGCCTAAATCAACACCGTTTTGAGCAATTTTGTCAGTTGCTTTACCTGCGGCAGCGCCGACACCTTTACCTGCTACTGATAAGGTTTGCATGGCAAGACCGCTAATACCGCTTACAATAGAACCGGCAGTTGTGGTAATTAAATAGAACACGACTATGGTAAAAAGGCAAAATGTTAGTAAACCGTGTAATACACTGTCGATTGTTCTTGGAATACCGGCAAGACGCCCTGCTACCAAACCTCCGGCAAAGAGCGCTAACAGCATACTAATAATGCCCCAACCTAATGCGGCTATGCCTACTCCGGCGAAGGGATTGCTTTCCTGTAATGGGTCTACGGTTCCCATTCCAACTCCTATTCCCAGCAAACTGAGCATTAATTGAACAACTAATGCTATTACAAGCCCTCCAAATACGGCTCCCCATGAAATCCGTTTGAAAGCTGCTATGCCGCTTTCGAAGTATCCTACCCGTCTTTCACTTAATCGCCTTTCAGCACCTTCTTTCCTATCGATTAAATTAACCATAACTCCTCCTCAATAATGAAAAATGATTATAAAGACAAAAACAAAAGTTCTCTTGATAAAAACACCTGGCTTTTGATGACTTGTTGATATGAGTTTAGTACTATGATGTATTGAAAAAACTGTGGGAAAAGCTGATATTCAAATTTCTGTTAATATGCCTATCCGGATATTTAAATTGTACTTTGAATTTTTTGTGCCTTTTCTAATTTCCTCATAATTCTTACCTCCTTTCCAAAATGAGAAAATTTGATATCATTATAGAAATGATAGTATGCAATATGTGTACCATGAGAGTACAAACATCAATAAATAAAGATAAAAAACTAAAAAAAATTGTTTGAAGTAAAAAATCGAACCGAGATAGGCTTTAGCCCATATGCATCAAGCTATAGTACTCCATGGATGAAACCGAACATACCGCATATCTCAGAAGGCAAGGGAAAAGCTTGGTTTCCAGCATATGTTAATGGGTTTCAATCGTTGATTATGAAATTCACTCTGAAGGAGTGAGATACTGAGAGATAAGAAACTACCCGTAAATCAAGTCCCGAAGGGATGATACCGAAACACTGGTTTGTTCTGTCACCCCTTCGGGGTTGAAACTCTTTTTTCTGCTTTTGCTATAATCATAACATCTCTTCGAGATTGAGAAAGAAAAAACACCGTATACCCTAATCATGATATCTTTTATTGTTCGGTTTCAATCGTTGATCACTATAACATGTGGAAACGGCAAAGAATAACAAATCACCCGTAATCCCCCTTGATCCCCCTTTAGAAAAGGGGGAAATGCATAATCCCCCTTAGTTCTCCT
>SULG01000021.1 GCA_005524015.1 Candidatus Jettenia ecosi | reverse complement strand
ATTTTTCATAAGGTACTACACGGTTATTTTTGGACAGATAATAAATGAACATGGAAAAATTATTTGGAACAGATGGTATACGAGGTATAGCAAATACATTCCCTATGACACCTGAAGTAGTGTTGAACATTGGGAAAGCCACTGCGCATGTTTTCAGGGAAAAAAACGGGAAGAAAAGGCCTAAACTCGTTATCGGAAGAGATACCAGGCTCAGCGGCTGTATGATAGAAAATGCTTTAACATCAGGGATTTTGTCCGTAGGAGCCGATGTCTTCCTCGTTGGTCATATGCCAACGCCTGCCATTGCTCATGTAACAAAATCGCTGAATGTTGATGCAGGTATGGTAATTAGCGCTTCACATAATCCTGCTGCAGATAATGGAATAAAGATTTTTAGTGGTGATGGCTATAAGCTGTCCGATGACGCCGAAGAGGAAATTGAAAAATATATCTTAACAGAAAAGGTAAAAACAGAACAGATAACAGGCGGTCTCATAGGGAGTGCATATAGCGTTGATGATGCGAAAGGAAGGTATATAGAATTTGCAAAAGCCTCTATGAAAAACCTGAGTATACGAGGACTAAAAATTGTCTTAGATTGTGCTAACGGCGCCGCATATAACATTGCACCACAGGTATTCAGAGAGTTAGGCGCAGAAGTTATTGTGCTCAACGATAAACCAGACGGACTCAACATAAACCTGAATTGCGGGGCGCTGCATCCTGAAATAATGCAGGATGTTGTGAAAAAAGAAAAGGCAGATATTGGAATAGCACTAGACGGTGATGCGGATAGAGTTATCGTTTGTGATGAAAAGGGAAATAATGTGGATGGCGACCATATCATTGCACTATGCGCAATTTACCTGAAAGAGAAAGGCATATTAAAGAAAAATTGCGTTGTTACCACGATCATGACGAATAAAGGGTTCGACATTGCGATGGATAAAAAGAATATCCGTGTTGTTAAGACAAAGGTGGGAGACCGATATGTTATTGATGAGATGAGAAAGAAAGGATATGTTTTGGGCGGGGAACAGTCCGGACATATAATCTTCTCAGATTATACAACAACAGGTGACGGAATAATCTCTGCCTTACAATTGTTAGGAATTATGAAGGAGAAAGGCGAAAAAATAAGTAAGTTAGCGGAATGCATGAAATCCCTGCCCCAGGTGCTTATCAATGTTAAGGTAAAAGAAAAAAGAGATATCGATACCCTGGAAGTAAAGAAGCATATCCGGAAAACAGAAGAAAAATTAGGGGAAAAGGGAAGGGTGCTCGTCAGATATTCAGGAACAGAGAATTTATGCAGGGTTATGATTGAAGGTGAGCATAAAAAAGAAATTCAAAAAATGGCGAATGAAATTGCTCAGGGTATAAAAAGAGAGATCGGGATTTAAATTATGATACAAGCCGTCATTTTAGCTGCAGGAAAAAGTACAAGAACATGGCCACTGACCTTAACAAAGCCAAAACCATTACTCAAAGTAATGAATAAAGAGATACTAAAACATAACCTGGATGCTTTGCAGGGATTGGTTAGCGAGGTTATTATAATCGTAGGGTTTATGAAGGAGATGATCATAAACGAGATAGGGCCTAAATACGGGAAATTAAGCATTCAGTATAGAGAACAAAAAACACAGTTGGGTACGGGGCATGCCCTGAAGTCTGTTGAAGATTTGATGAAAAATAAATTTCTCGTTTTAGGCGGCGACGATCTCTTTTCCAGAAAAGACATACAAGCATGTTTAAAGCATAAATACGCTGTCCTGGGATGTGAAGTTGAAGATCCAGGCAGATTCGGCGTCTTTGTCTTGTCAGGTAAAGGGGTGAAAAACATCGTTGAAAAACCCCGGACATATGTGTCAAACATAGCGAATACGGGATTATATGTGTTTGATAAAAATGTGTTCAAATTTAAGCTGAAAAAAAGTCCACGAGGTGAATACGAAATAATTGACTACATCAATGAGCTTGTCAAAGAAGAGAAAGTGGTCTGTGAAAAGGTAAAAGGACATTGGTTGTCTGTAGGGTACCCCTGGGATTTAATTCAGGTAAATAACGTTTTAGTCTCTGAAATAAAAAATGAAATAAAGGGAAAATTAGAAAAGAACGTTGTAGTAAAAGGGAAGATACATGTAGGAAAAGGGACGGTAATCTTACCGGGAACGTACATTGACGGGAACGTTGTTATTGGCGAAAACTGCACCATAGGACCTAACTGCTTTTTAAGAGGAAATACCTCTATCGGAAATAATTGTCATATTGGACAGGCGGTTGAGATAAAAAACAGTATCATTATGGATAAAGCAAAAGTTCCTCATCTTTCTTATATTGGAGATAGTGTTGTTGGAGAAAATAGCAATCTGGGCGCAGGAACAATAACCGCTAATTTAAGACACGACAATAAAAACGTGAAATCTGAAGTGAAAGGCGAACTGATTGATACCGGCAGAAGGAAGTTTGGGGCTATAATCGCTGATGATGTTCATACAGGAATAAATACAACAATCTATCCGGGAAGAAAGATTTGGCCAGGAGTAGGCACAGGGCCTGGTGAGATCATTGAAAAAGATAAGAAGGTTTAAAGAATCGTACAAGAGTTCAGCCCACCGCGGAGCCTGCCCTCATGAAATTTATCCTCGTGAAAACGGGGAATGGGGGAACGCCGAGGTCGCTGAGAATGTAATAGAGGTATAAGCAGAAGTATTATACAAAATTTCTATCTTTCCTTTATTTCTCTGCGTTCTCCGCGCCTTCTGCGGTGAATTATTACAAACAATCGAACCAATTTAACTCTGAAAAAAGTTTGCATTCTTCTTTATTTGTGTTATGTTGTGAGTGATTTTTAATTTTTTCATCACGTGACAAGAAGATCGGTAACTTCTTAAATATATCAGAACAGTCTGTGTTTGCCGTTTTATACAGACGTATAATTATTGTTAGGCCGCACATCAAGGTAAAAGCAATGGTTACACAACAGCAAATAGACCGGCTGTATCTGGAATGTCAAAAACTCCCTAAGAGCAGTGTCTTGAAGAGGAATCTCACGTCTTTGGAAGCCCGCTTTTGATCGCTATGTCTACCGTTCTAAGTCTGAGCCGAAAGTGGTATTCCCAAGCATTACCTGCACGAACACGCTTTGAAAAAGGACAATACGCATACCTGTCAGAAAAGCCATTAGAAGAGTTGGTAAAACTCGCACGAAAGATTGTTGGCGACACTAATGATTGGAAACTATTTTCAAATGCGCTATGGGAAAATAATGAATGGCAAAAAGCCCATCAACTTACACAGTTAGCGGAGTGTCTTTCTGACTGGTGCAAGAAATTCTGCCCACAAGAAGCAGAAATCGTCACACTTAAAAAATGGGCTGCTTCGGTACGCAAGGAGCAATTTGTAGGGCTAATAAAGGGTCTAGGCCCTCGCGCATATGAACAATTACTTTGGTACATTGATGGAGTGAATTCAATCAAGCTTGATCGTCACATTGCAAATTTCCTGCAAAATTCGCTAGGCCCAACGGTCTCTGAAGCAGATGGTATTGCAGCACTAAAAGCAGTAGCCAAGAAAATGGGCATTTCTGCAACCAACCTTGATGCCCGCATATGGGATTATATGCAGGCTCAGGCAAATGCTTAATCCCGTATATGCGCCTAACAAGTCAATCAACCGGCAAAAAACCAGCTGCGCGGGCTTTTTGCCGGTTATTTCCAGCGTTAGAAAATAAAAGAGGTTAATTTCATTCCCATGATATTATTGATCGCACATCACACGATATTGCAAAAAAAGATTGAAGAATTGAATAGTTTAAGAGTATAGTTTATATGTGACTATTCAAGATGACATAATCCAACTTGTCCGAGATGCATCGATGAAGAAGATATTATTTCTTCCTCATGCTATTCGGCAGATGTCGCGAGTTGACAGAATGATTAGTACATCAGAAGTCCATAAGGCAATAGATAACGGAGAGATTATTGAAGATTATCCGGAAGATGTCAGAGGTCATAGTTGTTTGATTTTAGGCCACGGAGAAGATAACCGTCCCATACATATCGTTTGTTCGCCAAAAGAAGATTATCTTGCAATAATAACAGCATATCTTCCTGATTATGAACAGTGGGAAGATAATTTTAGAAAGAGGAAAAAAACATGAAGTGTATTTACTGCAAAGGGGATATGGTTAGAAAGACAGCACCTTTTCACATTAACAGAAAAGGATATCACCTGCTTTTTGATGCTATCCCTGCTTGGGTATGCGGACAGTGCGGCGAAGCGTACTTTGAAGAAGCAGAAGTCGATGCTATTCAGGAAATTCTGCGAAAGATTGATCAAGAGACCGAGAAGTTAGCTGTCGCAAGCTGATGAAAATGATTTTCTAACAACTGCATGCACATGAACAAGTGCCACAGGACGTTGTTTGATCATGCATTGTTATGACGCGTGCAAATCGGTTTTAGGTATTTGTTTATCATTCAGGTGGCACTCGTCAGTGACGCTGGCGTTATGTGAATTTAGCACGGTCAAGGGAATTGCAATGCAAGGGGATCAAAGGTGTCACACCTTGATTAGTGATTAAATTGTTGCCAAGAGAAGGCAATTTTGCTATCTTGTCTGCCATGACAAGGCAATGGCGCGTAGAATTTGAAGGGGCGTACTATCACATCCCCGTTTGCACGAGGACAAGTCTTATCACGAGGAAATGAGCGAAGGAACGTTTTTACTGATAATGATGATCGTATTGTGTTTCTGGACATTTTGGGAAACATGTCTGAAAGATTTGAGATTGAGGTTTATGCCTATGTACTCATGAATAACCATTATCACTTACTCCTCAAAACCAATAAGCCCAATATTTCTCAAGGCATGCAGTGGTTTGGAACCACGTACACACGTCGGTATAATATAAAACACAAGCGAAATGGTCACCTTTTCCAGGGACGGTTCAAAAACTTTCTTGTTGAAAAGAATGAATACCTGATGCTTCTTTCCTGCTATATCCATAGGAATCCGCTGCGTGCCGGAATAGTTACTCGGTTAGCAGATTATCCCTGGAGTAGTTATCCCGTGTATGCCTATGGCAAAAAATCATCAGAGTGGTTACGTACAGCGCCTATTCTTTCTCATTTTGATACAAAAGACAAGAACAAGGCATAGAGAGAAATGGTTCAAAAATATTCCCGGGAAGAGAAAAGAATATGGGAAGATTTTCGGCACGGTTTATTTTTGGGATCCCAGAAGTTTATTGATCGTATCAGGTCTAAATATTTATCAGAAAAACCTGATGTTGAAATCCCCCAAAAACGGCACGTTTTAAGAGATACCAATCCTAAAACCATCTTAGAGAAAGCTGCAAAGGTCTTGCAATGCAATACGAATGATTTCTTACGATCCGCCAGGATATGCGATTCGGATAAACACAATCGTGATGTATTGATCTTTCTTTTATGGAGTACGGGTTGGTATAATAATCAAGAAATTGGTAATTTGTTTGGTCTTGGTTATTCTTCCATAAGTCGGCGAGTATCTATTATGCAATCAATGGTATTAGAAGATGATAAAATTTATAAACGATTAGAGGAAATTAAATCCTAATCAAGGTGTGACCCTGTTTTCTCTGTTTTCTCCTGTTTTCTCATGAAAATGGGGAATGGACATTTGTTTTTTGCTAAAACAGGAGACGAAATTTTTCAGAAACGTATTTAACAGAGGGATGTTTGCGCCAAAAATACTCAAATCCTTTGCTCCTGTTGTTGGTTGGTCAAAAAGTTCACAAGTGCAATTAATAGCAGGAGTAAAGGAATAAGTCAAGCATAAAGCAAGTCGCAAAGCATTGTTTTTTACTAAGTTATGCCAAACTCGACTTATGACTTAAAAAAAATTTTTATCGCGTTAATTCAAAGTAATGCTTAAACCTGCCCTGGAAGATATGACCTCTTCTTCGATGTCTTTTGTAAATATATTTTCACCGGCATTCCCACGATTAATAACATGGTAATACGCCCCAAGGTACTCCACACGTAAGGGTCTTGCCATGAGTCTTTCTCTTGTTTAAATTTTAGAGTGAAAGAAAATCGAAAAATCATTATAATGGTGTCGTGCAAAATATCAATACTTGATATTTAACGGGCTGTCCGAGAATTCACTTTTTTGTGATTTTTCATGTCATAAGTCGTTATAAATCAATGTCTGGATTTTCATGATTTTGCATCCTCGGACAACCTATTAAGATGTGGCCATGGTGGTCTCAATAAAGAAATCCTTACGGTAGAATAATTGCATGCCTAAAGTTTTTGATTGGAAAGGACGTAGATTTCACTTCTTTTCAAATGAGGGTTATCCGTTGGAACCAGTTCATATTCATGTCCGAAAAGGTCCGAACAGGGCTAAATTTTGGATTAAACCATTTGTCAGCCTTGAATATAATTATGGATTTTCAAGTAAGGAATTGAGTGAATTCAGAAAAGTGATAGAAAATAAAAGTAAATTAATAGAGGAGAAATGGAATGAACACTTTAACATTTGAAGCAAATGCAACGAAAATTTGGTTTGATAATGAAAATATGTGGATTGCCTTAACGGATGGAAGGCAACTTTCTATCCCTTTACTTTATTTTCCACGTTTGTTAAACGCTACTCCTGAACAGAGAAATAATTATGAGTTGAGCGGAGGCGGAACGGGAATTCATTGGGAAGAAATTGATGAAGATATTAGTGTTCCTGGTTTAATATTGGGGAACAAAGATTTAACATATTATAAAAAAATGATCTAACAACGTAATGAAGCTGACAGCTATATTGTAAGGGAGAAAGATTGATATTTGCTTAAAATCAAATATTCAAACCGTCCGGGAACTCCCTAGCTATAGCGGTTTAAAAACGGCGATCTACACCATGTTTTGAGCAAAGGCGGTCGCGGTGTCCGAAGCCCGGTTCTTGGGTTGTAGACTGGATATACAGTCTGTATAATCCGGGTCACCAAAGGGGTCAAAAGTGGTCACACCTTGATTAGAATTATTGGCGATAAAAGGCAATTGTGCTATCTTGTCTGCCATGACAAGACAATGACGCATAGAATTTGAAGGGGCATACTATCACATCCCCGTTTGCACGAGGACAAGTCTTATCACGGGGAAATGAGCGAAGGAATATTTTCAATAACCAAGAAACTTGTCCTCATGAAAATGGGGATTGGCAATTTGTTTGGTCTTGGTTATTCTTCCATAAGTCGGCGAGTAACTATTATGAAATCAATGATATCGAAAGATGATGAAATTCATAAACGATTAGAAGAAATTAAATCACTAATCAAGGTGTGGCCCTATAACCAACGACATTAAGGATTGGGCCTTATCGTTTTACTTCTATTCCTACGCTCTGCGACGAACCGCGCCATATGCATGTTGACCGAGAGAGGATGATATGGAAAATGGAAGGGCCTCTATGATGGTTTATGAGATTGCTTCGGACAATACCCTCGCAATGACCCGCATTCCTACTCCTATCATGAGACTGAAGTTAATATGAAGTATTGGAGTAATGGTGATTTTCATAACAACAATCCATTACTCCATGCCGGTTGCTCCACAACTATAGTACTGAAAAAAATGATAGCTTTATAGGTTGGCTTGAGAATATTCTTGAGAGAATACTCTAGCGTGAGTTTATTATATAATAGGTACTATTGTGGAAGTAAGTTGTTATGTTTCATAATATGTATGTATGTATAATTTTTGTATACACTGAAACTCCTTATTATATAATAAGTTACGAAATCTGTATATTTTCTGAAGTAATATAACATATCGTAATATGTGTAGCTATATTTTCTTTTTAGTGTATACGTTATTATTTCACCTAGCCTATTTATTATCAAGGGTTTAAAAACAGCAAGTACCTTTTTCGTAATAAACTCACGCTAGCAGAAACTTGGCCCAAAGGATCTAAATGAAAAATAGGAATCTCCAAATTAAGTATAGTGTCTCCGGAATTTGTAAGGTGTTTATCAATAATCTGATCAATTTCCAAGTATCGCATACACGCAGATACCAAAGGAAGATGATCAAGTCTCCTGGTAGTAAGAATTTCAATAGAATTACTCCCCGTCATATCTTTTCTCTCTGAGGAAAAACCGAAAAAGGCTTGCATTCTTCTTTACGTTTATACAATTATTTTCCTTAAAGGTATGTTATGTTGAAAAAAACCTTTATTCCGCATAGTATGCGGATCAATCTCATTAATGTTTGATCGATAAGAATGGATTGAATAGAGGAAGAAATACAGTATGAATAGACGACTTCGAAAGAAGAAGCATCGTGGTGAGTTCACCGAATGGGGGCGACATCTTGTGATTACGCGAAATCGCAAAGATGAGTTTGATGAATTCCTTGATGCCTTCATTGATGTAATCGAGGCGAACGGCTGCTATTGCGGCGGCGGAGGTAAAGAGGCCAGATTGGACGTGGTCGTCGAAGTTGGCCGTCCGTCCGATGATCGAGACGCGAGGATGAAAAGCATCGCAGCATGGCTGGAGGCTCACCCGGATGTACAGTCATGGAGTGTAAGCGATGAGTTCGACTTGTGGCACGGCAACTTCGGGCAAATTACGAAAGAGATCGAACAACCGCCTATACCAAACTAGTGATAAACTTTGTGTGCTTGCTTCGTCCAACAAGCTTTAGCGGCACCAGTTGGTGAGGCAGGTATTATACGGTATAATTAAATATAAAACATTGGAGGGGATGTGAGAACCCCTGAAGAATCAAAGATCGTATGGACGGACTATATGAAGTATAGAGCAGAATTAAGAGGATTTGAACTTCCAAAGGTTGAAAATATATTACGGTATTCGGAAGAGATATACTTCGATACTGCAACCCAACGTTTAATTGCAGTAGGTAAACATGATGATAGGCTGGTTATAGTTCCATATGAGAAACAGGGAAGTGAAATAATACCTGTCTCAATTCATACTACTACGCGTCAACAGATTAATTTTCGACTTAAAACAGGGAGGTTCATATATGGATAAAACAAAGATGTCATATTTTAAAGCTGAAGACATTCTGCACATAGTTATTTCTGAGGAAAAAGAAGCAGATAGCATTGAGTTAAGCCCAAATATTACGGCTGAATTGAATGAAAGCGGCGAATTAATTGGCATAGAAATATTAGAAGCAAGTTCTTTTCTTCGCGATTCAATACTGGAATCATCACAAGCTAAAATGCTTAAATTAAAAAAAACCGAATAACAATTTATGACTATCGATAAGGGGATGCCATGCTCGTCTACCAGCAGGTGTCTCTTGCTGCCTTTTTTCCCTATACATGGGATTTGCTCCTACGGCTTCTTGTGCGCGAGGCGCCTTTACCATTGATCCATCAATACTCTGCCACTTCCAGGCTATGCCTTCGAGTTCATCATATTCTGCCAAACCGGCACGCCAGAGCTGGAGAAAGAAGCCTGCTCTGAGCCATTGAAGAAAGTACGCATGAATCGAACTTGCACTGCCAAAGCGTTCTTTCGGTAATGCCTTCCACTGACAACCGGTTCTCAGTACGTACACGATTCCTTCAAATACCTTTCATGCTTCCATTGGCTTCCGTTCTCCGCCAGCCTTTCTCTTATACTCTTTCTGCCGGATTCCTCTTCGGTATAACCGAAATCAGTAGTTTCACTCTGTCCCAAAATGCATCTGATACTTCCCATGATGGTTTTTTGGCATATCCACCTCCATTATAATCTAAAAGTTATAGATAAAATGGAACTTAATACATGTCCTAAAAAATAGCTAGCTATTTACGGATAAGTTCTTATTGTCAAGTGATTTTCTAGCCTGAGGAAAATACGGTAAGTGTTGGTTTTGTCTTTTCCTCAGAATTCGTAACTACTCAGGTAGTTTTAACAAAAAACACTATATATGGCAAAAAACTCTCGATTCGTCATTTTTGTCTATATATAGCACCACAACATGTGGGTAATTTATCTGGTTTGGCCATTCTATGCCATATATGGTAGTCCATAAAATCATGCTGAATAGTTACCAGAATTCTCTCAAAATATCCTCACGCCATAATAATTCCAGATGCACGATAGATCATGCTGAAATCTTTATCAAAGCGTCTCATTTCTGCTTTTACAATTGGAATCGCGTTTAGTTAGTAATAGCAAGGAAAAAGAAGATGTTTTGTTTTAATTTCTCCTCTCCCGTGTGCGCGGTATAAATCAAATCATACACTATTCCTTAATTCTTAAACTGCAACCAAATTGTTTCCACTTATTAAATTTTTATTATTTCTCTTATATCTTTTCATATTAAACACTTACGATTATTACAGAGATTTTCAAATGAAACAATTTGGTTGCAGTTACATTGTTAAAAATTATTTGAGAAAAAATTTTATTTCTCGTAACTATAAAAATACAAACTGCTTAGAGCAATCTAAATGTTTTATATTTTTATAGGCATATCGGTTGCATAAGTATCTTTACAAATAATGGTATTTCAGTAAATAGAAGAGTTATGGAAATGATGGCAAGAAGAATATTGATTGTTGATGATGAAGAAGGATATAGAAAGGTATTGGCGAATTCCCTGGCTGATCTGGGGTTTGAGACAAAGGCGGTAAATAATGGTTTCGATGCATTAGAAGAGATTAAGAGGTGCTGTTATTCAATTATTTTATTAGATGTGAAGATGCCGGGAATGGATGGTATTGAATTCTTAGATCAAATGAAAGGGATAAGAGTTAATTCTCATATTGTTATTATTACCGCCTATACAGATGAGGATGTCGTGAAAGAGGCTATCAAAAAAGGTGCAAATAAGGTAATTACAAAACCTTTTAGTACCAGTGATATAGAAGCATGTCTTGCTGAATTTACAAAAAAAGACACAGAATAATTTATATACTTTGGAGAATTTAACGTAGAAGAGGTGAAATATGATACGAATATTTAAAGAACGCATTGTTATCGTTATTGTTACTTTCATATTTTTTGGATTATTTCCCCTTGTTTTGTTTAGGATGCTTGCATTTCCAAAAGCAAGCGCCGAATTAAAACAGAGTGTTAAAAGGAATCTGGAAGGCATCGTAAAAGAACAAAAAGATCTCCTTACACACATGTGGGAAGAAAGAAAGTCGCATGCCAGGGCTATTGCAGACACCATTCAGAGTGCATTGTTTATCCATGGTAGCGAGGATTTTGTGAGTCTCTTAAAGGGAAAAGATGAACATGAATATTTAAGGTTAAAAACGCAATTAGAGTGCACAAAGGCAGACTACAATTATAAAGGAATATTTATTTGTGATGCAGCAGGGGTAATTCAGGCTACAACTGAAAATGAAAAATCCATGCTGGGCATGAATATTATAAAGGAAAAATCATTCCGTAATATTCAGGAAACTCTGTATGACGGTAAAACGTATATTTCTGATGTAATCCATTTTCCTATAAATGATATGCAGGACAAAACAGATAAAGAGTTCCCTTCTCTGTTTATGTCTTATCCAATCAAGGGGCAAAATTACGATGTAATTGGCGCTGTCCTGGTATGGATGGATGCGTCTGTTCTGAATAATGGTATACGGAATGATGTGCTAGGGAAAACCGGGGAAGCTTATTTGGTAAATAAAGATGGTACGATGATTACGCAATCGAGATTTTCAGATCATATAAAAGAAAATAGCGGTGATACCTGCAAGACATGCCATAAGGTTGTTGACCCAGATACCAATCTGATAACAAAAGGGGTAAAGAAGTGTATTACGCAAAAAACAAGTGGAAACGATTTGGAAGGATATATGGATTATGACGGATTTAAGGTTGTGGGCGCCTGGAGCTGGGTTAAGGACTTAAATATGGGATTAATCGTGGAGATCGATGCAGACGAGGCGCTCAGTACCATAAACAATATCAATTCAATGGTAAAGTCACTTATGATGGTGATAATCGTTCCGGCATTTGTTATGGCTACCTTGATGTACCGGAAGTTAAATGCGGGGTATATGTTAAAAGGCCTGTCTTTACCACAGAAAGCCTTACTGGGTGTAACGACTGTCTTCCTGGTTGGATTTGTTATAGCTATTCTGGATGGTTATGAAGTAAGAAAAGAGCGTGGGTATCTTCGGGAACAAAAATACGGAGTTTATAACCCTTTAGAGGTGTTTGGGTCTATTGTGATAAAAAGGGATGAAGATTTCATCAAGAGTAATATCTCTAAATTTAAAGAGCAAATTCCTGTCTTAAAATCTGAGAATACCATAAATAATCACAAAGAAGATGAGGGTAAAGAGGCGGTAAAAACCGATGCAAAACAATCATCAGAAAAAACGGCAGTAACCTGGTAATGAAGGCATTAAAAAGGATTATTAACAGGAGGTATCTATGAACAACAAAAATATATCATCAGCAAAGGATGAATCAAAAACATCTCCCGATGTGCAGGATGTAAAAGGATGGTATGAGTACGAGCCTTCCTATGATGGGGTCATCATACATATCAATAGTGCGGGTGCGCGACTTTTTGGGTTTGCCTCGCCTGATGATGTAATTGGGAAAAAGATAAATGAATTATATGCGCATCCTTTTGACCACGAGAAAACACTCTCAATGCTGTTCAGGGATGGTCAGGTAAATGGCTTCTATACCCTCATGAAAACAAAGAGTGGTAAGTTATTCTTTATAAGACAAAGTAGTACTCTTGTTACAGAGGGCCTCTATAAATGTCCTTTAAAGGTGAAAAATGAATTTGAATTTATTCAGACATCGCTCTGTTTATAATATAAGGAATCAATAATAATTTTAAAATTTATAGGCTTAGTTTACTATTTCTAGGAGGTTTTTATGAGTGAATCTGTACAAACACCGAACGGGAATACCAAGGTAATGATACTTGCAACAGTGGCATTTGCCCTCTGTTTTGCTGGTTGGACCTTGTTCGCTCCCTTAGCAATCTACTTTAAGGAAGAGTTTAATTTGTCTTCCACATCGGTGGGGTTATTACTTGCAATGCCTGTATTGCTCGGTTCTCTGGCAAAGATCCCTATGGGTATTGTGACGGATAAATTTGGTGGAAGACTTGTTTTTACTATCATGCTTCTGTTTGGTTTTGTGTCTTTGCTTTTAACTGGTTTCGCACATAGTTATGGCTTTTTATTAGTGGGCGGGCTCTTTTTTGGCTTAATCGGTTCATCATTTGCCGTTGGAATTCCCCATGTTTCAGAATGGTACCCAAAGAAAAAGCAAGGGCTTGCATTAGGGGTTTATGGTGTGGGAAATGCCGGTACTGCTATTTCTGGTTTTGGAGCGCCATTTATCGCTGAATCTTTAGGATGGCATAAAGCGTTTATCATTTATGCAATCCCTTTACTCTTAATGGCATTTGTGTATTGGTTTTTTACCTCTAATGCACCAAGGCCGGCAAATGTAAAGGTTCCAACCCTCAGAGAGAAACTAAAGGTATATAAGTCGTCTGGTTTAGCCTGGGTTTTCTGCTTAATTTACTTCATGTTTTTTGGGTTTTTTGTATGTTTCTCAATATGGTTGCCATCTTACCTGATTGACTTTTATGGCATTAGTCCTGTAAAAGCAGGTAGCTATACATCAATATTTGTATTTCTTTCGTCATTTACCCGTATCCTGGGAGGATATTTGGGAGATAAGTTTAATGGAAGAAAGTTAACAATAGCCCTTACCTTAGTCGTGCTTGTCATAACGGTATTCCTTAATTTGAATGTATCGTTAGTGACTTCACTCGTTGTGTTCTATATCATGGGAACTTGTCTCGGTATTGGGAATGGCGTTGTGTATAAATTAGTAGCAGAAAATTTTCCAAAAGATACAGGCTCTGTAGGCGGTCTGGTAGGAGCAGCCGGAGGCCTCGGAGGCTTTTTCCTACCGATAATACTGGGTACAATTAAGGATTACACCGATAATTATTACTTGGGATTTATCTTCGTATCTCTTGTATGCCTCATGTGTCTGTCCTTTATGGAAGAAAAGACTTTGTCAAACTCAAACAAACAAGCGCTGGGCACTACTTAAACGTTACAGTAGTAGGAGGTGTTAAACTTCTGTAAGATTTTAACACCTCCTATAAAATAACTTCTCAAAGGAACCACCATAATAAGCATCTTCATTCGCTAATCCTCAATGAAACGGTATCTTATTTCCTTATAGTAAATATCATCTCTTATCATGTTTTATTAACTTTATTTATGAATTTATTAAAGGTCGCAACCTATTCGATGGATACCCGATGGTTTACTGCTGTCATGGCCACTATAATGGTTGTATCTATTTCGTCATTACATGGATTCAAGACCATTGTCCCATACTTTTTTGTGACAAGCCTGGCCATATTCTTCTTTGCAATTATTTTTAAGGCAACACAGATTGCGCTATTCTATGAGAATTCCTTAAATGAATTGCTCAATCCAGAGAAAAGTTTTTATTTCTTTACCATTGTTAGTGCAATTAATCTTATTGGCATTTGTTTATCTAAAGTATTTCATTTCTCTACAGCAGCTCATATACTCTGGTATGTAGCCATTAGTCTTTGGCTAAGCGCCTCTTTCTCCTCATTTAGCATTTTATTCCTCCACCGAAAATCTGAAGATAGGAAGATTGAGGATATTTTGCATGGTGGTTGGTTTTTTACCATAGTGGGCACGCAATCGACAGCTTTCCTTGGTATAACTATCGCAGAACATGCAATGCAGCACGTAACGTTTATCCAATTATTTTCATTTGCCTTATGGTCTGTGGGAGCATGTCTGTACCTCATCTTCGCGGTATTCATTATGTTAAGACTGGTATTTTATCAATTGAGTAGCGATGCAGCGCTGTCACCTTATTGGATGGACATGGGAGCAGCAGCATTAACAGCGCTTACCGGTATCGCACTCTATCAGCACATACATATCATGCATGGGCCATTCACAGATTTCCTTCCTTTTTTAAAGGGATTTTCTCTGTTTTTTTGGTCTGTAGGTTTATGGTGGTTACCGTTTCTGGTTATCCTGGCTATAAGAAAACAAGCTTTCTGCGATGATGGTCTTGTGTTTACTGTAGGATATTGGGAGGTTGCCTTTGCTCTGGGGTTATATGCCTATAGTACCACTCAATTATCTAACTTATTTGGAGGGCAATATCTTATTATAATCTCGATATGTTTTTCCATTGCTTGTATTGCACTCTGGTGTTTTTCATCTGTATTTACCCTGATTCATTTGGTGAAATCTTCGATATGGGTACCTGTTAACGACCTGACGATTAATTATGCGGTTCCGTATAGCTTCAAATTACGTGGAAGAATTTTTCGTATAAGGGAAGTTGTCAATGAATGGGTAGATCAAACCATTCAAGGTGTATCAAAGAAACGATACTGTGTCGTTATCAGTAATAATCTTACTTGTCAGATCTCCTATAACATGTTGACAAAAAAATGGTATTTTGATCGGGTAATCGAAACTCAAACCTGATGAGCATTCCAAGTCTGACAGAATTGCTTCATGCCTGTCATGTCCTTTCCAGATTGTCCAGGAATGCAAAATTCAAAAACCTGGTATTGACATGAAAGAAATTATACACAATATCTGATCCAGTCAGAATACGGGGCAGAGTTAGGGAGGAACCTCGTGTTCGCCCTGGTTATGGGAAAACACACCGGTGTTGGATTTGCATAATCGAAGATAGTCCTTCCTGTCATTCCCGAATGTTTTTATCGGGAATTCAGCATGAGGAAGAAAACAGGAGAAAGGATACAAGATTCCCACTCCCCGTTCTCCATTTTCATGAGGGCAAGTTCTGCAAGGACAAGTCGCATGGGAATGATAATCTGAATCTACCGTGGTTCTTCGCTGAGGAAAATCAGGCGATTTTCTGCCGCATCATGTTTTCGCTGGTTTTACTCTCTGGCCATCCCGAACTCAAGGTCATGGGCCTTGCGCCAATGGCAGCCGCACCGGAGCATCAACGCATGGGTTATCGGGTCAGCGCTTGTGCGCGCCGGGCTAAAACAGTGCAAAAGACTAGTTACGGCGCTGTTGTTGTGCTTGGGACACTCCGAGTTACAGCCCTCGCCTTGGTTTCTCGCCTGCTGCGCGTTTCGACATAGGCTGTGAATATGAAGCGCCAGAGGATATGTCCATGGTTGCCGAGCTTCAACCTGGTTTTCCGCATGGCGCATCCGGTAAGATCAAATAGGTATCTGACAACAAATCTTTGTATAGTTTTCATTATGAGCGAAACACATTTTCTTTATTTCCTTATGCAGGAAGCTTCGGGATCTCCCTTTTGTTCCATCTTTCCATCTTGTTCCCAAACTCTTCCCCATTTATATGAGGACATGGTTTGGGAACACGCATGTACGGGAAACTCTGTTTCCCGATGAAACTCGAAACAGAGTTTCGAGGCAACTGTGTTCCCAAACAGAGTTTGGGAACAAGATGCTCCCGGTAAGATGCTCCCGGTAAGATGCTCCCGGTAAGATGCTCACGCGTCAATTGTACTGAGCTTGATGCGGAGAAAAATGTCTTTCTCTGATAAACAAATGTACAAAAACTTGTGGTCTGGGACTTATTTATTCAGGCCAATGAATTTTCACTCGAGTTTGGTCGGGTATTCGTGCTTCTGTTATTATGCGGTGTAGGTTTTTCGCACAAGCTCGTTCAGGCTGTACTTACCGTATATGAACGAATTTTATTGAAAAGGGTATTATGTCAGAAGAACGTGTAAAAAAGATACTATCTCTCCTTGAGAAGGCATATCCTGACGCAAGGATTTATCTCAATTACAAGAATCCTTTAGAATTGCTTGTTGCTACTATCCTGTCTGCACAGTGTACAGATGATCGGGTTAATATGGTAACGGAAACACTATTTAAGAAATATAAAACAGTTCAGGATTATACCAATGTAAGACATGAGGCATTTGAGGAAGAAATCCGTTCTATAAACTTTCATAAAAATAAGGCAAAGAATATTATTGCCTGTTGCAAGGAGTTAGTGGATCGGTTTAATGGAAAAGTTCCTGATACTATGGAAGATCTTTTAACCCTGGCGGGCGTTGGCAGGAAGACGGCTAATGTACTCTTAGGCAATGTTTTTGGAAAACAAGCTATTATTGTGGACACCCATGTCTTTCGTATTGCCCATCGCCTGGAATTAGCTCAGTCTCATAATCCTGATAAGGTTGAAATGGAATTATGTAAAATTATACCTCAGGAAACATGGACAAGATCATGTCGCATTCTGGGAACCCATGGTCGGCGTACCTGTATTGCCCGGAAGCCAGTTTGTAAGATGTGCGTAGTGGAAAAATTATGTAATTCATCTGATAAGACATATAGTAGCAGATAATTAACATTTCGAATGTCAGCTATAGTGTATCGTGACTAAAAATAGCCATACTTTTTGCACAAGCTCTAAAGCTTTGCCCCACATCGGTCTTTGTTTTTTATGAGTTGCTGCCGGAAGTAACTTAATTTATTGTGTTACAGGTTGCAATTTCATTACCTCAAGCTGGCCTTGCCGGGCATAATCAATTGTCTCTGCAAGAATACGTGCGGCCTCTTGCGGAGCATGGAAGCCCATTGAGTTTTCTGCTGCGACAAAATCCAAACGCCACTGTGCTTTGCGTTGTAAATCCTGTGCCGACTTTAGTTGTTCGCCAGATATTCCAAATTCTTTTGCCTTTTGTAGATCCTGAATGAGGGCAACAACTGCCTCCTCTGCCCGGATCATGAGGGCTTTTGTACGGTCCTGAATTACTTCAACACGAGCTTTAAGTTCTGCTTCGCTAAAATGATGGCAGGTTTGGCATGCAGTATCAATATTGAGTAATGGGCTTCGTACGTGATGATCGCTGATTTTGATTGCACCTTCACGTTTATAAGGCATGTGGCAATCTGCGCATGCAACACCGCTGCGGGCATGGATTCCCTGGCTCCACATCTCAAATTCCGGATGTTGTGCCTTTAGCACGGGTGTGCCACTGATTTTATGTATCCAATCTTTGAAACTTGTTTCATTATAATAGCTCTCGATCTGTTCTACTCTTAGTCCTTTTTGCCATGGATAGACCAAAAGCTTACCTTCACCCTTGAAATAATACTCGACGTGACATTGACCACAAACGAATGAGCGCATTTCTTGCCGTGTTGCCATGGTATTCACATCATACTCATCTTTACGCCCATCTTTACGCCAACGCTCGATACTCGGTAAATGCGGTAATGGATAATCTACTTTGGCTAATGCCTGGATAGCATTGAGAAAGCCCGGCCGGGTGACACGAAGTTGCATGGTTTCTGAATCATGACAATCTATACAGGATACAGGATGAGAAACCATATTACGGGCATCCTGGTATGGCATAGCACAAACGATTTCAAAACCTTTCATGATTTGTTCTTGCCGGTGGGAGTCGTCTGCAGATACGCCAGCCTTGATAGCTGCCTCGCGGTAAGCAGGGATAACGGATGAATGACAATGTAAACATGCCCCGGGCTGTGCAGCGACTTTGAGTCGCTCCGTCATGTCCTGATCAGATAGCATATAAGCGTGGCCCCGGTCTTCCCGATAGTCTATACCAAAGGCATAACCATTAAAAATCACACGCCAGTAGGGGTCTTCATCTAATTTGTTAAAAGCTTCACTCCCGCCATGTCGGGTCCGTTCTTCATCTACAGTGCGCCGATATCCATCGTATTGACGTGGATAATTTTTCCCCCAGATAACGGGATCAATGGTATCCTCCGTTATTTCCACAACGCGAAATACATGTTGTCTCGCTTCTTTCTTACGCTGTGAAACGTTCTCTAATAGCAGGATAACACTTACCGTTGCTACCGCAATTACAATGACTAGTAGCAGATAAGTAATCTTTATATTTTCCCAATTCATATTCTTACTCCTCCTCCTCAATCTATCCTCAGTTCTATTATCCAGCCCATAATCATAATAAATGTAACCTATCAAATACTATTGTGTTGGACCATGACCGACGTTTCTATGACAAGGGATACAATCTAACATTCGCCGATTATCCCCCGGGTAAGCAGCGATTTGACTTACAAATTCCCCATGACAATACAGGCAATTCTTTTGTAATGTGATACGATTTTTCGGATGAATCCGAATTGGTTCATGAAAATCCTGAAAGGTAAAACCTTTCGAATGCCAGAATCCATTTTTTAACTTTGCTAAATATTTTGGTATAAACCTGTGCGGTATATGGCAGTCGTTGCATGTTGCAACTGCATGATGACTTGCCTTTTGCCAGCCATCGTATTGCTCGCGCATGATATGGCAATTGACACAAGCCTTAGGTTCATTTGAGAGATAAGATGCGCCTTGCGCATAATAAAACGTGTAGACACTTAGGCCGATGAATATGCCCGCAGAACAATAAAGGATAATAGCTACAAGATTCAGATTTGATAGAGATTTCATAATTCCTCTAACTTGCCATTTATGTTTAAAAATTTCAATCCTGATAGAAGTTGAGGATTTTCAACTCTTGCGTTATACTATATAATAAATTTCTTTTTTGGCAAGTTTATTTACTTTCTCTATGTTTGTCACTTCATCAAGGAATGGGGGAATGATGTGTTGGGTAAGTTTAAGTACTATTTTGTTAGAGGATAAAATACAGCGCGAGGAGCGCTAGTGCACCACCTAAAAAATATTGTGAAACATCTCTAATGATATTTTTCTTTTTAATACCAATAATATTTTTATTTTGTTCAATAACCTGCGTGAATATGTGTTTGAGCTCATCGCCTGTGGCATCATGCTGATATGTTCCGCCGACTATTTCTGCGATTTCTCCTAAAAATTTTGGATTAGGTTTCGTGTAGATCGTTTCTCCCTCTTCTGTTGCCTCGTAACCTATTACGTTTCCCTCTTTATCTCTTTTAGGTATTGGAGATGCTTTCTTGGAATCTCCAATGCCAACTACGTAAATAGCGATATCCTTTTTCTCTAACAACAACTTTACGGCTTCTGCAACCTGGCTTCTGGTAATAATTTGTTCTTCGCCATCCGTAAGAAAAATCATAACCTTCTTTGCATTTTCTTTACTAAATGAATTCATAGCCAGAATAAATGCGTTGCCAATATTTGTTCCGTAAGGTACAAATCGCACATAGTTTTCGTTAATCATATTGAGTATGCGTAAGAAAACTTTTTCATAATCGTTTGTGGGATACGGTAACAGTGAAAACGCCCTGGCTGCAAATACCACCAAACCGACACGGTCATCTTCTAATTCCCGGACGAGATTCGATATCTCCATCTTTGCACGCTGTAATCGGTTTGGTTTTACATCTTCAGCAAGCATACTAATCGAGACATCGAGTACAAATACGATTTCCAACCCTTCTTTTTCATAATAGTCTTGTGTCGTTTGCCATTTAGGCTGCAGGATTGCGAGGCTCATGGCACAAAAGGCGGCGCTGATGCTGAGGCCTTTTAAAATGTTTCGGTAAATGTTAGGGATTTTACTAAATCTGTCTATTAAAGCCCTTTGCCCAAAGGCCTTTAGCCATGCATGCTTTCTTCTGTAAAGAAATAGGTAGAGAAGAAAGATGAGACCGGAAAGGGTATAAACAAGAATTTTGTATTCTTCGTAATTGAAAAATAGCATACAGTATTCTTTATGTTAAATTTTACTATGTATAACGAAATTACAATTTTTAATTTATTAATAAAATCAGCTTTTGACTTAGCTCTGTATACTGCTCTATAATCGGCTGTATCTGAAGTTGATGTTTTCACAAGTTGATTGGCGATTTATACATTGTAAATCACCAATTGTAAATCTATGCATGTATAGGAATTTCAAACACCCCTGTAGTGGCAAGGCGCGCCTTGCCACTACTGTTATAAAAGTCGCCGAAGGTCTATTTTAATGTTTAGGAATTTCAAAGTTTGTATCATAGCATACGAAACAACCCCCTGAATCCCCCTTTTCTAAGGGGGACTTGAAGAAATCCCCCTTAAGAAAGGGGGCTAGGGGGTTGTCTCTGTTAGTAAAGAGGGTCAGGAGGTTATTTTTAACCGATATTTTCCGTATATTCAAAAAGTCGCTGCCAAAGGCAGCTTAATTTAATGTATAGGAATTTCAATTCTGTAGGGCAACCCTTTAGGGTTGCTCTCCCCCATGTACGTTCATGCAGGGAAGCAAGGCTAAAGCCTTGCCCTACGTTTTGATTAAAAACAAAAGTCGCCGAAGGCCTAATTAATCTTTGTTCTGACCTGACAAAGCTGGAAGATTACCACCGAATCTTTTGCTCCCCGCTATACTTGTATTTCGTACCCCATGGAATGAGTTTTAATGCCTCGATCCTGTCTTCCCGCTCCTGTTGTTCCGGGCTAAACATCGTGTTGAATTGCTGTTCACCCAATCGCATCCTTTCAAGATTTCTCTTTGCCTGAAAATCATTGGCATCGATCTTTAATACTTCGGCATATTGCATTGCGGCAGTAGAAAAGTCCATATCGGTTGCAATAAGATTCGCATTATTATAAATTGCTCTTGCCCTTAATACAGGGTCCTCTGTCTCCATAGCCTTTCGATATTCTGCACTCGCCTTTTTTTTGTTTTCCATAAGGGTATATATCACCCCTTTATTATATGAGATAAGGGGATATTCCTTTACCTTTTCTAAAGTTCCGAATGTGAGAGAGTCCTCTAGTTGTTGAATTGCGATTAAAGCGTCCTGATATCTTCCCATTTTAATCTTTTCATCTAACTGGGCTAAGGTATGGTATTCCTTATAATATGCGTAGCCATAGAATAGTAAGAAGCAGGCAGCGATGAGAAGAAACAATTTTATAAGATTTTTTCCAGACATAATCTTCTCCTCTTAAAGAATGATAGAATTGGCCTTAAAATACATCAGGGAATTCGTATCCAAAAATTTTCAATAAAAATAGAGATGAAAAGAAAAAATAGACTAACAAATGTGGGATAAACAAAAAGGTCTTTTTTCTTCGTAATACTTTCTACGACAATTTTATCTTTTTCGATCCTGTCGATTTCACGATAAAATTTGGCGACCTCATCAAAGTTCTCAGCATGGAAATACTTGCCCCCCGTTGATTCAACGGCCTCCTTTAGCTCCTCAATATGCTGGGCGGCAATTTCAGGATCAACACCAGTAACGTCAGATGCCTTGACTGCCACTACATATGCTTTTATTCCCATTCTTTTCAACAACCGTAACGGCCTTGTTGGTGAAATGCCAATATTGTATATTCCATCAGTAAAGAGAATAATAAGTTTATTTTTCAGCACATTCCGCTTTTCCATTTCTTTGATAAAAGAGATGGCGTACTCTGCAAGGTACTCTTTATTGATGCTATTTCTGAGGTCTTTAATTGTAAACATCTTTCCCATTTCTTCTTCAAACAAAGCCGAGATGGAGGTAAAGAGTCCTTCTCCTATAGCTGTCTGATAACCGACCTGAGAAGCTTGCACACGCTCTAAGGATTTTTCGAGTAATTGAGTTTCCATGGTAGGCATAACAATAAGAGCTGCATCAGTGCCAAAGATGCTAATACCAAGAAGATCATGTGGTCGTTTTTTAATAAAATCACCAACAATTTTTTTAATAGTCTCGATTGCTGTTCCTGTCATGCTAAAAGAGGTATCTATAGAAAGGATTATTTCCCGTCCATGCAGAATAGTCTCTTCCTCATAATATCTTGTTTGCGGATGGGTAATGGCTACTATTAAAAAAAATACAGCTCCAAAAAATGCAGGTTTAAATACATAGCCTATAATCTTTTTAAATCCTTTTGGTTCTCTTGCAAGATAAAGGCTTGAGTATCCAATAAACTTTCTCTCTCTCCAAAAGAGATATAAGAGACCAAAAGGAATAAGAAGTAGAAAGAACCATGGATTTGCGATTGTCATTATCTAATATCCTAATGCTTTTGAACCAGTGAGTCTTATTATCTCCTCCACTCCTTGCGTTATTTTATCTACCGCTTCTTTCTCAATATGGTTTCCAAATATCAGGGTGTCCAATTGTCTTAACACTGTTTGGATAACAGCCGAAGTCTCTTCTGATATTTGTTTTTGCGTATCATAGCTCAGGAAATCTGATGTTGTGGTGGACTGTGCCAGTTCATTTGAAATACCGATAAGGATGCCCAAATATGCTCTTAATGCCTTATCAATATCGTGTATATTCTTTCGGTTTACTGCATCTTCATGGGCAAACTGAAATGATGCTATGCTGTTCTTTAGCCTTTGCAAGGCAGCTTGTGGTGTTTCAAACACAGGCTTTGGTATAGTATAGGAAAGCTTTTTTGTGGTAGACCGGATAATTATTCCGCATAGAAATAATAACAAAATGGCTCCAAGACTCATCGGTAAATATCCGTACCAAAAGACATGTTTTTTTGATAGGTATACGGGACCCTTTATTCCTTCCAGAGGTACATCTACCGCTTTAAGAAGGCTATTGATAATAATGGGTATAGGAATAGTTTGAGCTTCTTTCGTTTCAATAGTTGCAGTATCAGTTACTTTGTTTTGAGAAGTATTCTCTGTGTAATATAAGATCGATACATCGGGAATTTCAGGGGTCTTTTTTTTCCCGCCTAGCTCATAGAGAGAAAGGGTATAGTTAATGAGTATCTTTTCAATGTTTCCCTCTGTTTGTTTTTCGATATCCCTTTTGAGAATTTCAAAGGGTGAGAAATTTAGTTTTTCAATATTTTCCCATAATAATTTTACATTCTTCTCATGCCGTATGGTAAGGGTATAGTTAATTCTATCACCCAGGGTAATGACATCTTTATCTGTCTTTCCTCCAACGAGGATGGGTGTTTTTTGTATTGCGATAGGTGACGATGAGGACGTACCCTCAGTCTTATCAACCTCATTTTTATAAGAGAGGGAAAAAGAAGGTATAGAATAAATACCATCTTTGGCGTCTGAGGGTAAAGAAAGGGTATAGGTAATTACGATATAATCATGATCATTATCAAAGATTTGGCGTTCTCCTGTTGTTACACCTTCAATTTTAAACGGATGGAGATCGATTTTGTCTAAATCTTCAAGGTTAACCGTTATTCCTAGTTTCCATACAATCTGAACTGTTACATGCAGTATTTTACCGGTAATTATTCTGTAGTCATCGATAAATGTCCAGATTTCAACCGGTTTATCTGTAAGGACAGGGGTTTGTTCTGTTTCTGCCGGTTCCTGGGCTTGTAGTTGTTCTTGTGCATAGACAGGAATAGAACTTGTTCCAAAAAGAAATGCACTAATAAATAAAATAATAAGAGTGTAGATCATCGTCTCCTTCTCCCTCCTCTTCTGATGCGTTTGTCAAAAAACTCTGAGATTTTTTTAATCCATATTTCCTCATCTTCCTCAGTAGATAATGTAAGACAATCTATGTTCAATTTTCTGAACAAGGCCAGATAAGGCGCTGATTTTCCTAATGTTGTTGAAATATCCAGGGATTTTATCATACCGGTTTCTATATCCTGAACAGATAAAAATCCCTTTGCGTCAGGTAAGTTGGTCTCCATTCTGTCTGAAATAATGATAGGGATTACCTCGTGGTAATATGAGAGTGTTTTCAGAGATTGCTCATAATTATAAGGCGCTAAAAAGTCTGATAGTATAAATACGAGAGATGGAAAATGCGATTGTTCGTTTAAGAATCTGAATGCGGTATTTAAATCAGTGTAATTACTGGATGGCACTTTCAGTAAAATATTTTTTATATTTTTCAATGCCTCTTTTTCGCCGGCTTTCGGTTGGATATAACTTTCTATCTTATCCGTAAAGGTAACGAAGCCTATCTCATTACCAGTTTCTGAAGCTGCGTAGACAAGAAGTGAAAGAACAGATGATTGAATATCTTCCTTTGTGTTTACAAGGGATCCAAACTTTTCTGATCTGCTTCTGTCAACAAGGAAGAAGATGGTTACGCGTTTGTCTACAAGTTTTATGCGCACATGTAATTTTCCTGTCCTTGTAGTTGTTTTCCAATCGATAGACCTGAAATCATCGCCAGGCTGATATCCCCGAAGTTCATCAAGCTCTAACCCGTGAGGGGCATGGAGATAGCTAGAGAATATTCCATCAAAAAAGTTCCCAATTAATCGCTGCAAGGAGAGCCTTATTCTTTTCCTCATCTTGCTTATTCCAATCTTGCAACCCGATGAAGTATTTTTTCGATAATATCGTCAGAATCGATATCCTGGGATTCGGCTTCGTGAGAGAGGATGATTCTATGACGCAGAACAGGATAAGCCATTTTATGAACATGTTCGGGTAATACAGCATCATCTCCATAAATAAAGGCGTATACACGGGATGCCTTTGCTAAAGCAATGGTTGCCCGGGGAGAAGCCCCGTACATTACGAGCTCTCTTAATTCACTGTTGTCTTCTGGTCTTGTTGCTCTGACAAGCCGCGTAATGTATTTTACGATGGCTGATGTTTCTTGCAAAGGCAGCCATTCCGCAATGGTATGCCTTAAGGAGAGCGCTTCTTTTGGCGTTAAAATAACATCTAAGGTAGCCTCTGTGTCCAGAACCTGCCTTTGAGTAATTTCTCTTTCATTTGCATATGACGGATAACACACTTTTAATTTAAACATAAATCGGTCTATTTCAGCCTCTGGCAAGAGATATGTGCCTGATATTTCAATAGGATTTTGGGTTGCCAGTACAAGAAACAGTTTTTCTAAAGGATAAGTTTCCCGGCCAATGGTTACTTGTTTTTCCTGCATTGCCTCAAGAAGAGCGCTTTGGACCTTTGCGGGTGACCGGTTAATTTCATCTGCAAGTAATAAATTGGTAAATACAGGTCCTTTCTGTATTCTGCTTTTCCTTGTTTCCGGGTCTAGTATCTCAAATCCTGTTATATCGCCAGGGATGAGATCAGGGGTAAATTGTACCCTTTGAAATTTTGCATCGAGCACACGAGCAACTGTTTTAACAGTAACGGTCTTTCCAAGCCCCGGGTATCCTTCTAAGAGGATGTGCCCGTCTGATAAAAGCGCAATTATGATACCTTCAACCATCTCTTCCTGGCCGACAATAACCTTTCCTACCTCCTTTTTGATCTTTTCTATCTTCTCTCTAATAGAATCTCTGTTACTTAATGCCTTTGCGCGTAATTTCATATCTAATCCCCTCATAGTGAATAAGCCTGTAGAGGTTTGTATATATTTTTAGAATAAATTAAGTTAAAAGTCTTTAAAGAAGATAAGTATATATAAATTTTACCTATATTAATAAACCACTATCAACCCTATTTTATATGCTCGGAAGGAAAGAAAGTGGCGGAAAGCATGCTACAAATAACATGTTTAATAACGATTATATATTCTCCCTTTTGTATTTACAAATAAATTATATTTCTTTAACCAGTTGTAAATCAAGTATATATTTAATGCTATATATATTTCAGTACAGGTAGAGAGTATTCTAGAAGTATCTTGGTATGTATTATGCTATGTTAATATTTGTAAATTATTTCACTTCTTATTAAAATTATATTGACAGTAAATTTGGAAATGTGTATATATTCAAAATTTGAAATTATCACTAACAAAGCATAAGAGCTTGATAAATTTATGTTAGAGAAAGGGGTTCGTAAATGTCGTTTTCAAAACCAAATGCTTCAATAGCAACACGTACAAAAAACAGAACACCTAATGATAGAACGCAATCTAATGGTATGTGTTCTGTCTGTGTGGATGAGTGTCCTGGTTTATGTGAAATCGGAAAATCTTCCTTTCGGGCAAGTGAGAATTTATATCCACAGCCATTTGGAAGCATCACTGCAGGCGCAGATAAGGGCTATCCTGTCGACTTTTCCCATTTGAATATTATGGGAACAACTGTTGGGGCTGAAGGAATAGAGACAAATAGCGATAAGGCAATTTTTGAGAATGTAAATACAGAAACGAGGCTAGGAAAAGATAAAGGGATTAAGTTAAAGTTCCCTGTCATGATTCCCGGTTTAGGCTCAACAAAAGTTGCTAAAACACATTGGGATGGAATAGCTATTGGCTCTGCGATTTCAGGTACAGCATTAACTATCGGTGAAAATGTCGGTGGTATGGACTCCAATTCTAAGATTGAAAAAGGGAGAATTACCTATTGTCCTGATATTGAATATCGTGTAAAGGCCTTTCAGGATTGGCAGCAGGAAGGTTATGGAGCGATTGTAATGCAGGAAAATGTTGAAGATAGCCGATTAGGTGTGCTGGAATATGGCATCACAAAACTAGGTGTCCAGGCTGTGGAATTGAAATGGGGACAAGGCGCTAAGGATATTGGGGGAGAGGTTAAGATTGATAATCTGGAAAAGGCGCGAATGCTGAGAGACCGTGGTTACATTGTACTACCCGATCCTTATGATAATGCTGCAGCTTCTGTCTTTGGGAAATCATTTAAAGAATTTGAAAGACATTCCAGGGTTGGAATGGTTACAGAAGAAGGATTTGTGAGAAGAGTTGAAGAGTTAAGAAAAGCGGGCGCTAAATATGTTTTCCTGAAAACAGGCGCTTACAGGCCTGCTGATCTTGCCAGGGCAGTTCGCTATTGTTCTGTTGCAGGAGTTGACGTATTGACAGTTGATGGCGCTGGTGGTGGAACTGGTATGAGTCCCTGGCATATGATGAATGAATGGGGGGTGCCATCCTTATATATATCTGCTCTTACCTATAACTATGCACATAAACTAGCATCTAAGGGTATGTATGTTCCAGATGTTATACTTGCTGGTGGATTTGCATTTGAGGATGATATCTTCAAGGTGCTTGCGCTTGGCGCACCTTATGTCAAGGCTGTGGGAATGGCGCGTCCACCACTCCTAGCTGCACATGTCGGAAAGCTCCTTGGTGAACAAATAGAGAAAAAAGAAATTGACAGGAGTGTCGAAATGTATGGTAAGACTATGGATGAGATATTCGTTTTAGCGCCTAAAGTAAAGAGATTATTTGGTTCTAACGGCAGGACAGTACCTCCTGGCGCAGTTGGTGTATATTCATATTACCAGCGTTTATCCCAGGGGTTAAGGCAATTGATGTGTGGTGCAAGAAAGTTCTCCTTAGAGTATCTAACAAGAAATGATATAGCCTGTCTTACTCGTGATGCAGCAGAAGTAACGGGTATAAAATACATTATGGATATCGATGCTGAAGAAGCTGAACAGATTCTTATGGGGAAAGAGAAAATCAGAAGTAAAGGGACAGCAAAACCAAAGTCAAAAATAAGTCCAAAACTTAAGGTAAAAGGCAAAGCAAAAGGGAAGGCGAAGAAATAAATATGTTTTTCTTCACATTTTCTTGTAATAAAGGTTTATAGATTATTTTTTTGTAAAATTTCTTAAGTTTTGTAATAGGATTTGAAATCGTAAAGGATGTTATTACTGGCTCTTAGATTTTCTGTTTTTCACAAGTAAACAGGACTTGCCACCATTACGGAAGGGCTATGAGCTGGAAGTGTTTATATATAGTATCTAACTGCTATACTAAGAGTATATTTAAGTTTTCGGGTATTTATCTTAGAAATGCAAGTTGTAAAATATTATAAATTACTAAGCATTATTCCAGCTCCAAATCTTCCTGTTTCTCTTTTCTCATAACGGTATGAGAAAAATGTATCATGATTACAATGGGTACAAATTTCAGCAGTTTCTATGTTTTTTTCCGGGATACCTGTTTGTATTAGCTGTATTTTATTTGCCCTCCATAAATTGAAGTAACCTTTATTTCCTGAGCTGTAATTATCGATATATTCACTTTTGGTATCAAAACTTTTACCGTCCGGAGTAAGGGTTTTTAAATTGACCTCGTAACAACACGGACCGATAGAGGGTCCAATTCCTACGAAAATATCATTTACCGAACATTGAAATTTTTTCTTTAATATACTCACGGTGTTTTTAGCTACCATACGGACTGTTCCTCGCCATCCCGCATGGGCAATTCCGATTACCTTTTTCTTCAAATCGAAGAACAGAATAGGGACACAATCAGCCTGAAGAACCATAAGGCAGATATTTGGTATATTCGTTACCATTGCATCCGTTGCATTTATTGCTGTATCATAATTGAATGTACCGCTGCCTCTCAAGCCTTCTGTTACTATTTCTACATTACAATCGTGAGTTTGCTTTGCAGTAGTAAAATTACTCAGAGGGATTCCAAGTACTAAGGCAAGTTTCTCCCGGTTTTTTAGTATTACGTTTGGATTATCCCCAACATGGAACCCAAGATTGAGAGAATTATACGGTGGATTGCTAAATCCTCCAATTCTACTGGACACAAAATGATGAATTTCCTTATATCTTATCAGGTTTTGAAAAAACCATAAGGGTAATGAATGTATACGTTTTTCAATCATGTGTTACCATGTATGTATTCTATGTTTATTGATAATCATGGATCAAAAATAGGGGCGTTGGAGTTATGAGAAAACCAACGCCCTTTTAATAATAAATGAAAGATACGAATTATTAAAAATTTTTAGACTGCTTTTTCTCCCCTTTCACCGGTGCGAATACGAAGTACATCCTCAATGGTAGAAATAAAAATCTTTCCATCACCAATGCTGCCCGTTTGTGATTCTTTGGTGATGCACTGAACAATTTTTTCGACATCCTGGTCAGAAACAACCATCTCTATTTTTACCTTTGATAACAAGTCTACCCTGAAGGTTCTTCCACGCCATTGCTCGGTTATTCCCCGCTGGGCGCCATGTCCTTTTACATCGGTTACCGTCATGCCAGGATAACCTAACTCTTCCAATGCGTCTTTTACAATGGTTAGACGTTCCGGCCTTATGATAGCTTCGATTTTTTTCATTTATGAATCTCCTTCATAATTAAAATATCCTGTTCATTTCATTGAATTACTGGCTTGGGCATTTTATATTCTCTGAGTATTTTACTCACACATGATTAAGCCTGTTCTGTTTCATAAAAATGGTAAGCGATTTCTTTGTGTTGGGTAATATCCATGCCAGCGGTTTCTTCTGCATCTGTCGGCCTGAAGCCAATTACCGCATTTACAAACCAGGCTAAAAGTGAAGTAATTCCAAAAGCCCATCCCCATGCAGCCAGAATACCTGCCCATTGTTTTCCCAGTTGGGCAATATTACCATAGATTGCCCCGTCAAAGCCAGCAGGATTTACAGAAGTGCTACAAAAGATGCCTGTTGCAAAGGCACCCCATGTTCCACCCATTGCATGGATGCCAATAACATCAAGGGCATCATCATAACCTAAAGCTCTTTTCATCCTTGTTACACAATAGAAACATATTACTCCGGCGCCGACTCCTATTGCAATCGATGCCATAGGACCTACAAAGCCTGATGCTGGTGTAATAGCAACCAAACCAGCAACTGCGCCTGAACAAACGCCAAGTAAGGTGGGTTTCTTATGGTAGATCCATTCCATAACAGACCAGGTAAACCCTGCAGCGCCTGCAGCTGTATTGGTGACAACGAAAGCGCTTGCAGCTAATCCATTGGCAGCAACTGCGCTACCAGCGTTGAAACCAAACCAGCCAAACCATAGTAAACCGGTGCCTAACATCATAAAGGGAAGATTATGAGGAGGCTTTACCTCTTTTGGATATCCTTTCCGTTTTCCGACAAATAAAATCAGGGACAGCGCTGAGGCTCCTGAACAGATATGGACAACCGTTCCGCCAGCAAAGTCTAATGAACCTAATTTTAGCAGCCAGCCGTCTATAGCCCATACCCAATGTGCTATTGGCGCATATACTGCAGTTGCCCATAAGGGTATGAATAATAGCCATGCATTAAATTTAAATCGTTCTACGAAAGCGCCTGTCATAAGCGCAGGGGTAATAATAGCAAACATACATTGAAACATCATGAACGAGAGATGTGGCACTGTTGTAGCGTAAATATCACTCGGCGCTTGTCCAACGATACCTGCCCCAAGTCCACACCATTGAAGGCCACCGATAAACCAGTTCGCTGGCGCAAAAGACAAGCTATAGCCCCAGAGTATCCATTGTATACTTATAATACAAATAACAATAAAACTTAACCAAAGGGTGTTCGCCATATTCTTGGCTCTTACCATACCTCCATAAAACAAGGCTAGACCTGGTGTCATGATTAAAACGAGCGCTGCGGATGCAAGCAACCATGCATTATCCCCTGTGTCAATTTTTGGCGCATCTTGTGCTATCGCTTCTGATGCAAAAAGCGCTATCATCGATAATGCGAAAATCGACGAAATGCCTAGAATAGCTTCTTTTCTCATTGTCGTCTCCTTTTAAAGTTGTAAGTTAATACCCTCTTACTACTGCTGCCACTTTACTGCTACTAGAAAGCTATGATAACATCAATACCATGGAACGAAACAATTCTCATTAAAAGACCATCATGTAAGGCATGTCGTTTCATCACCTCCTTTCATGAAAATTATGAATTTAATTCTTATATGGCCTGAGCTTTATTTCCCATAAATAGCTGGCTAAACTATCCATATCTTTTTGTAAAAAGAGAGATGGTTCTTTTTCCTTTATTCGTTCAACGATGCTTTTACATCTCCGTTTTGAGTAGAGCAGAGAAACGTCTGTTATCTTTGATGGATTATGGCAAGGTACGCAATTATTCATATAAATGTCTTTTGTAAAATTAACTATGTCAGTTTTTCCGATTTGTTTTAGTGTTGTAAATTCAGCAAGCTTTTCTTTATCGACTTCGCCTTTTTGGTATTTTTTGAACAAATCAATTATTTTCTGTTCATCTTCAGTAAGCCTTTCTTCCTTTTCCATCTGCAGCCTATTAAATGCATGCAGGATATCTTCCTCAATCCACTTTTTGTGTGAAAATATATATTCCAATATATGGCACTGGCCGCACTTCTTACGTAAAGTTGCTTCCATACACTGTTCAGAGTGTATTATTGATTTTGGAATATCCTGATAGTTGTTAGCTCGTGAAATCGATACCTTAGCATCGGTAGGGGAGCTTACTATCATCGCACCTTCGGCTAAAGTGATATAGGGCATAAAACCTAAAAAACTTTTTACCTTTCCTATCTCGATTTCTGTATTATCTTTATAATAAAAAATACATTTACTTCCATCGTCATAAACTACTTCCTTCGGAAGCAGATAAAACATCTCTTTATATCTTTTATGATTTGCAATATTCCTTGCACCCTCGTCGAGTACTACCTGAATATAAACCCGACGATCTTTAATGGTTAAAGATTCTTTGCGAACAATACTATCTTTAATTTCTATTTTAAGATCACTTTCTTCCAGAACCCCGTTGATTACATAATTCTGTGAGAATGCAGAAAAAGCTACGAGCACATGAATAAGAGGTAGTATCGCAAAACAGAAGAGAAATTTATGGTTAAACATATGTAAGCCTCCAGTTCTATAGTTAGTATGAGGCAAAAACCATTAACTAATACCTGAGTTGATCAGGCTAGAATCTATAGTATGTTGAACAATGGTAATAATTATTTTAAAAAATTAAGTTTTATAGATATAACTAACAAATTTTATACCTAAAGATTATATTTAAAAAAATAATATTATATGCAATTATAATTAAACAACATAATACTTATTTACAGTTAATCGTTATTGTGTTGCACAATATTTGCTGAATCTTTAAATGGTTGATTAAAACCAAAACAGTTATAATAAAGATGAGATACAAGGAATTAAAACAATGGAAAGGAAGAAGAGAAGAGTAACAGGACTTACTTATGAAAAGCTCTAAAAATTTAACCATATACTTTAACATAACCTATTATAGAGGTTAGGTTATAAAACGGTTAATCCTCATAGCATTTCTAAAATTATCTGTTGTGAGGATGTGTCTTATTTAGATTTTTAAATTATCATCCAGGATAACAACTTGCCCCATGTTCATAAATATCAATACCAGAACGTTCTACATTTACTGGCACCCTTAACCCAAAAAACGTTTAAGTGCAAAGAAAAACAAAAAACCAACCACAAGGCACACAGGTTATTAATGTTACACAAGCAATAAATTGAGCTAACAATTGCCAGCCTGAACCGGTGATTAAACCTCTCACACCACCATACGTCCCATCAGAGAAAATTCCAACCGAAAGTAAACCCCAGATTCCATTTGCTCCGTGTACAGATATGGCGCCAACAGGATCATCGATCTTTAGTTTACTTTCGACAAAATAGAGCGAAGTTCTTGTGATTAAACTAGCAATAACCCCAATTATAATTGCAGCCCAATGAGGTACATAAGCTCCGGATGCTGTAATTGCTACACAACCTGCTAATGCCCCGTTACAAGTCATTATAACGTCGGATTTTGTTGTTTTAAAATAGGAAAAATAGAGAAGGGTAATAGCGCCGGCAACAGCAGATAAGAAGGTGTTTACACTAACAACAGCTATCCTTAATTCTGTGACAGCAAGCGTGCTGCCTGCATTGAAACCAAACCACCCAAAAATTAAAATAAGGGTCCCAATCACAATATATACCATATTGTGGCCTTGTATTACATTCGGACTACCATTCGGATTATATTTCCCAAATCTGGGACCTATCATCCATGCTGCGACAAAAGCAATCAAACCACCCATTCCGTGTACGACACCTGAACCTGCGAAGTCTCTTGCGCCTACTCCAAACGGCAGCAATTCTAACCATCCTTTACCCCACATCCAATGTCCAAACAAAGGATAGATCACGCCGCATAAGAATGCGCTATAAATAATGTGTATATGAAACTTAATTCTCTCTGCAACAGCGCCAGTTACAATTGTGCAAGCAGAGGCGGCAAACATCATCTGGAATATCCAAAGTACAGATGCAGATACGTCATAGGAATCTCCGATAAGTAAAAATCCACTATAACCAATAAATTGATTTCCCCAGGAGAGACCAGGCGCCAGCTTTGAGCCACCAAACATCAATGCAAAACCAAATAACCAAAATACAATTGATCCAATACAAAAATCTGCAAAGCTCATCGCCAGATAATTGAGTGTATTTTTCTTTTGAAGAAAACCAGCGCCGAGAAAAGTGAAGCCTGCCTGCATGTTAAAGACTAAAAAGGCGCAGAGCAATGTCCATGCAAAATTTACAGAAAATTTTAATCCTAATATGCTATCAGAATAGGTTCGGGTGCCTCCCGGATCTCCTGCGAAGGCGCCTTTAACCAGAAAAATCAGTAATCCGATGAATAATGTGAATACAAAAAAGTATTGTCTCAATTTTAGTCCTTCATGAAAAATAGCTGATGTTGTCTCACGTGAATAGAGACAACATCAGCAGAAAAATTCAATTTATATCATTTCGTTTATATTGCAGACTCACCGGTTTCTTTTGTACGAATGCGATAAACATTTTCTACATTGAAAATGAATATCTTCCCATCGCCGATACTTCCTGTTTGGGATTCATTCATAATGGTATTTACAATCTTATCCACATCAGAATCCTTGACAGTGATTTCAAGTTTGATTTTTGATAAGAGATCAACCCGATACCTTCTTCCACGCCATACCTCGCTGATACCTTTTTGACTGCCATGCCCCTTTACTTCTGTAACCGTCATTCCCGGATAGCCCAATTCAGTTAGGGCATCCCTAACAATATTAAATTTTTCTGGCCTAATTATTGCTTCTATCTTTTTCATGAAAAGCCTCCATCCATTGAATAGGGTCTAATTACATTAAATCACGGTGAAAATTATCGTCTCTTCGTATCCGTTTTAAGTCTGGCATATACCCATCGGCCGAGTTTATCTGAGTATATCTTTTCCCTGTCAGCGTCCCTGCTTAATGCTTCCTCAAGTAAAGATGCTTGTCTCTTTTCCTGTTGTATATCAACCTCTTCCTCTCCTATCACGGGAGCAATGAATTCCGGCTCAACAGGGTAACAAGGAGAACCATGGATGTGGATATCTACTCCATCAGATTCTACAAGATCGGATACCCGTATACCTATCGTATATTTTAATGAGAAGAATACGGCGCAACCCCATGCCAATGACCATCCTATAGCGACTAACGTTCCAATGAATTGTGCCAATAATTGTGAACCCGAACCGGTAATCAAACCACTCACGCCACCATAGGTGCCATCCGCAAAAATACCCACAGCAATCATACCCCAGATACCGTTGGCTGCATGTACAGCTACTGCGCCGAGCGGATCATCGATTTTCATCTTAGCTTCTACAAACCAAAAGGCGCATCTCATCGCTAAGCCAGCGAGAAGTCCAATTACTGCGGCTGCCCATGGCGCCACATAGGCGCAAGGCGCTGTAATAGCTACTAATCCTGCTAAGGCGCCATTACAAACAAATGGCAAGTCCACAACACCCATCCTTGCCCACGTGAAAAATATCATAATAGAGGCGCCTGTTGAAGCAGCTATAAAAGTATTGCTTGCAATCACAGACATACGTAAATCTGTCGCTGCTAAGGTGCTGCCTGCATTAAAACCAAACCAACCAAAGGCAAGAATAAGGGTACCTATGACAACGTATACAAGATTATGACCTGGAATGGCATTCGGCGAACCGTCAGGATTATACTTTCCATTCCTTGGACCCAATGCCCACGCTCCGACCAGCGCCATAATACCTCCCACGGTATGTACCGTAGCACAACCCGCAAAATCTTTTACTCCGGCTCCAATCGGAAGCGAGCCTAGCCAGCCTCCGCCCCAAACCCAATGCCCGTAAATAGGATAAATTAAGCCGCACATAAGGCAACTATAAATAAGATAAGGCACAAATTTCATTCTCTCCGCTACAGCGCCCGCAATAATTGAAACAGTTTTTGTTGCAAATACCATCTGGAAGAGCCAGAACATAATTGTTTGAACATCGTACGACCTTCCACTCAGGAAAAATCCATCCCATCCAATAAAAGAATTGCCATAATCAAGTCCGGGTACCAGCTTCGAGCCGCCAAACATCAAGGCAAATCCGAAAAGATAAAAAACAACTGCCCCAAGAGTAGAATCAATGAAGCAGTGAGCCATATAACCCAGCATATTCTTCTGCCTTAAAAATCCACCTAAAAAGGTGAATCCCGCCTGCATGCTAAATACTAAAAAAGCTCCTAGTAATGTCCATGTAAAGTTAACAGCATATTTCAAACCTCCAATGCTGTCTGAATATGTTTCAGCTCCATTTGGGTCCCCGGCTTGAGCAACTCCGGAATTTAAAGTAAATATCCCTAATGTTATTAACAATAACCACATGCCAATTATTTTGTTAGAAATGCATTTCATAAACCTGTCCTCTCCTGGCAAAATACTACCTCTTATACAAATTAAATACAATAGCAAAAAAATACGTAATAATGCTTTTATTTTTTATCCTTTACACCTCCTTGTGAAAAATTTTTATCAAAATACCGTGAAATAAACAGGTAAATCCTGTGATAAGATCACAACTAAACTTATCAATAAGATGCAATTATTATTCCCTTCTTAAGTTAAAAAAATATCGTATAATGTTCAATAGTGTGGGTAGAATTCCTAAATCCTTTTATATTGCGAGATATGACTTATTTCTACGATTATAATTTTATGATTTCTGTTAGAGATTTTTAATATGGGCATCATTGATAGTTTTTCTCATATGAGTTTGTATTTTTACTTAATATATTCACTAAATTAGAGTTATATACTATTTGAATTATAAATTGAAAATATTGTGTTGGCTTATTTCAGCCATAATTAGTTTAAAAATTTGTTTGATAATTCTTATTTCTTGTTTTTTCCAGAATTTTTAAAATTCTTGTTTTATCACTATATTCCGTTATAATCTCGAAAATTTCCCGTCTTTAATAAAGATACAATATTTATTTAATAATCTATCATGTATAGAATTAATAAATATCATTTTGGTGATTTTAAATGTCAGGCGAGTTTGCATAAATCTAATTATGCCGTTTTGACTGATATGCCGGAAAAGGGAATAAAATACTCTCCAGACTTTGAATTTTCAGAAGAGTATTATATATTGAAGGAACTGAATCATATTCAAATACCGGTAGCTTACGATTTTGGACACGCTGAGTTATTCAAAGATGGAAAATTTTTAATTAAACAAAATTTTATTGTATTGCAACACATCAATGGATATGACCTTCTTGATTACTTTAACGAAAAGGATGTGGAAGACATCAGAACTATTGAGGAAATTATCAAATTATTTATTACCGTCTGTGATCCTCTGCAATATCTTCATAGTAAGAACTATATTCATTGTGATTTAAAACCCGGACACTTGATCCTTAACCATACAACAAAGTTAGTGCACCTTGTTGATTTTGAATTGGCTATTAAAAAGGGAGGGATTATTAAAGGAATCAGTAAAGAATATGCATCACCGGAACAATTGCAAATGCTTGCTTATTTAAAAGACAGACCAAGAAAATTTCATTATGAGGATATTTCTTCAGCTATCCGGCTCGATGGCAGGACAGACTTGTACTCTATAGGACTTATGTTGTATCAAATACTAACAAAGAAATTATGGCAAGTAGAAAAGACCTTACCCCATCAGATAAACGATCAGGTGTCTCAAAAACTGGAAGAAATTATTCAGGGATTATTAGAGGTACATGTTTCTTCGAGAATTTCATCAGCCGAAGAATTAAAAAAATCGTTAAGTAGTATCATTTAGACCTTTTCTCTGGGAAAAATGTTTTTGGATGAAAAACGTTATTATATCGGATATCCATAGCAATGTGGATGCTTTACTAGCAGTAATTAAAGAAATCACCGACAAGGAACATGGTATCGATAGGGTATTAATTGTTGGTGATATTGTTGGTTACGGCGCATCGCCAAACGAGTGCTGCGATATTATACGGTATTTAGTTTACGGTAGGAGGGAAGTTCCTTTAGAAAATATAGATAAAATATTATCTCAACCATATTTGAGCCCATCAGAAAGAGACAACTTACTGAATGCCTTTCAGTTATTAGAAAAAAAAGGGATTGCTATTGGTGGAAATCACGACAGAGAGGCAGTTGGTGAGCCATCTCTTACTACAGAAATGAATCCGGTAGCAAAGACTGCCATAGACTGGACTAAAGGTGTCTTAACAAAAAAGAATCTTAAATTTTTAAGACGCCTTTCACTAAGGATGAGATTGGGTAAGGAAGAATTCGAAATCGTACATAGCACACCCGCCTATCCGAAAGGATACGAATATGCGAAGAATGCAGGTGTGCTGAAATATACAAATTTATGGTCAAAGATAACCTTTGGTGGACACACTCATCGCCCGGCAGCCTATATTTATACAAAAGAGATAAGAACAGTAAACGCCTCAGTCCTGATTCCAACAGACAATTATGATATGAGACTCATGCTTATTGAAAAGGAATCAACAAATAAAGTAGAATCTTTTCATATCGATTTGAGCAAAGGATGGAAATATTATATCAACGTAGGTTCCGTAGGGCAACCGAGGGATGGAAACGCTTGTGGCTGTTATGTAGTATTTGATTCCTCTTCAAAACATCTCTGCTTTAGGCGGGTATCCTACAATACGGAAGCGGCATCAAAAAAAATCCTGGAAGCAAAATTGCCGAATGAATTGGCGCAGAGGGTGTTAAAAGGAGTTTAAGAATGCCTAAATGTTTCCTTGGTTTTATCCTCATAGTCCTGTTCTGCTATATTTTCAATGCTTCCTGATGTGTTAAGGCTTTCATACTTCGGTTATGGCGTTGCTGGTTTAGCAGAATATGATGAACCCGAAGGCATAGCCTGGAAGTGGAAGAGTATTGATGGGCAATGGTAAAGGCGCAGCCATCATTTGTGGAGAAAAATTGGAGTTATTTACGGATAAATACTTAGTCGCTCGGCGCTTTAGAAGATATAGAGGCTATTGGAGAGTTTATCGCAAGAGATTCTGAATTTTATGCTGAATCTACAATTCAAAAAATATTTGAAGCCCCTCAGTCACTAATCCACCATCCCAAAATAAGTAGAGTCGTGCCAGAAGTTGACAATGAATTTATTCGAGAATTATTTATTTTCCAATATCGTATCGTTTATGAAATCAAAGCAAATGAAATTCATATTCTTACCATAATACATGGAAAACGTATATTCGATAAAGAAAAAATCTAACAAGCCGCTGGAGATTGACGCCCAATAGCAAATCTCCGTTCAAGCGACTGTTAAGCATAGACAGTTTAATTTATTAAAAACCCCTGGTTGCTATTTTTGCTGGGCGCAACTCAACTTTATCGTTAGGCGCTTCGCGGTATTCTATGAATAGCCAATTTGCACAATTCATCAAAACAGCCTCAGATTTCTGGAAAACATGAAAAGTTCTAAATGCTTGGATTCCAAAGCTTGGTAGAAACATACGGTTTACTGACGCTACGCTCTTCTATATTGTTCCATTTCTCTTTCCTCTGATTTTTTATTTTGCTAAAAAATTAAAAAAAGCTTGCAATATTCTTTGTTTTTATTTATGAATATTTTATTAGCTTTAAGAAAAAAGCAACCTTCTATCATTAGAGGAGAGAAGCGTGTTGCGACAAGCTTGCCCCATACTAATAAACTCGGATAGCGATAACGAGCGTCCAGCAGACACCTCGAAGGCTTATCGCAAGTCGAAACTACTGGGCCTTACCAGAAATATCCTAAAATATTCTAACACTCCAAAAGAGTGATGTTGGCAATGGGTTTTTCCCCAAGATAACCACTGGAAGAATCTGAAGAACGGCGAAGAGAGGCGACATCATGCTCACGAAACGATTTTGCAAAGAGCCATCAATGAGACTGTCTGCAAGGCAGACATCGCTAAGCATGTCGCTGTCATACCTTTCGCAACTCCTTTGCTACATATCTCCTTGAGGTAGACTACGATATTCGCACGATACAGGGACACTGGGTCACAAAGACTTCAGCACGGCGATGATTTATACCCATGTTTTAAACAAAGGAGAACACGGTGTGCGAAGTCCGGTTGACAGGCTTTGATCCGGCTTATACAGTCTGTATAAACCGGGTGAAGAAGACAGTCTGTCTTTGCCGTTTTATACAGATGTATAATTATTGTTCGGCGAAGAGAAGAGATGGTTTATCGCCGTCTAAATGCGATTGGAGGACATTATGAACAAGCCTGAATTCTTTGTCACCCCCGGTTACGGTGAGCGCAATCTGAGACTGTTCCACTATTCCCAGGCGGTCAAGATCGGCAACCGGCTGGAGATCTCAGGTCAGGGCGGCTGGAACGATGACTGGGAGTTCCCCGAGTCGATCACGGATGAGATCGCTCAGTCGTTCCGCAATGTCGAGCGGACCTTGACTGTTGCTGGCACGGGCTGGGAGCACGTGATTCATGTGAACTCCTACCACGTGGGGCTAGACGAGGAGACCGTCCAGACCATGACCGAGCGGTTCCGTTACTACATGCCAGACCATGCTCCCGTCTGGACTTGTCTGGGAGTCGCCGCCCTCGGAGACCCGAAGATGCGGGTCGAGATCCGGGTTACCGCCATTCTTCCGGAATGAAGGGAATGAACCGGAATGGATATGCTCGGCGGCTTGGTAGGCGGACCTCCGCCGAACCAGGCGCTGCAGCCGACCGCAGCCGCAGTCGGCTGAGCTTGGTCGTTGGGTAGCGATATTTGCCTTATCATAAACAGAGAAACATGTCCTTATAGAAATGGAGACATGTTTTTCTCTTCCAAATAAGGCAATTGTTTTACCTTTGTTGCATAGAGCCATAGTAAAGATCAATGGTAATATGCTTCCATAATTATGTAGATGTAATTGTCACAGTATTTCAAAATATCTTTCCTGAGAAGTTACCAAATAAAACTATTTTCTCACGCAATATTATTATCCTATCACAATATATCTTTTTACTTAGAGTGTGTTATGCACTTTGAAATATCACCTCAGCAAATCTTCTGAGCATGAGTATGGCGAAAGCAAGGAAATGAAGACCAGTCAACACTTCAGGCAGTCGCCCATAATCCCTTACGAGTCCTCTGAACCTGCTCTTCCATGCAAAGGATCTCTCAATGACCCATCTTTTGGGAAGAAGTACAAATCCTTTTTTTGCATGAGGGAAGCTTTACCACTTGAAGCTCTATTCCATGCTCTTTAGCTTCCTCTTTTGCCTAATCACCTGTGTGCCTTGATCCACAAAGGTTATCAAGGCGGATTCTCCCGTGTAGACTGAATAGTCTGGCTATCGATAATTGCTCGAGAAGGCTCCTTTTTCCTTCCTTGGGTATGGTTTTCTTTTGTTTTGATTAGATTCCATACCCAAATTATAACAATTTTACCTACAAAAGTGCATAACACGCTCTACAGGTTTTTGATGAAATGATAGATGATCTCCTTAGTATTACCGTATCGATGAAAAAAGTTGTTCGATGTTAAAAATTCATGGTAAGAACATAAAGCAATCAGAGATGTCATTTTTTTATGAGGCTATGGAATCAATACCTTGTTTGCCATAAAGATATTTAAGGCTTATAGGGATAATGCAATATGTTATGTTTTATTCGTTAAAGGATTAACACACTTAATCCCATTCGGCTTCCAAGATGGAGAGATAACACCCTTGTGATGATACCGTTCAATTAACGTACCCCAGGTAATACAGAAATCACCATACCGGTCATTGATCTCATCCATTGCACGAGTGGCGGCTTGTTTCATTTTGTCTGTACGAAATAGCGGTATTTGTGCTATGTTCCTGATAAGATTATGAACACTAACACCTGCCAATCTGACCGGCTGCCGGAGACGTAGTGCATGGAATATCTCCTGAGCAATTAGGTAAATATCTATGCTATCATTCGTATATATTCTTGCAGTACTGCGTCTGGTAAAGGTACTGAAATCTGCATACCGCAGGGTAAGGGTAATCGTTCTCCCCAGATAACCACCACGGCGTAAGCGTCTGCCGACCATCTCGGATAGTTGAAGGATATGGTGCTCTAATACTTCTCTATCGCTCTCATCCCTATCAAGGGTCATACTATGCCCAACGGATTTTGCATCAGGTTCCTGTTCCATTGGTATGACAGGACTTTCATCAATACCCTGCGCCATACGCTTTAACCGTTCTCCCATTACACCAAATTGATTCTTCAATACCTGTATTGAAGCCCTTCCCAGCTCACCACAGGTTTTAATTCCCAGGGCAGCTAAATGGCTTTCAATTTGTTGACCAATACCACACAGTTCTTTTACCGGCAGATGTTCCATTAATTTATTAATATCCTTTTGCCGTATAATAACAAGCCCATCCGGCTTTTTCATATCACTGCCCAGTTTCGCTAAAAGTTTATTCGGGGCTATACCGATAGAACAGGTAAGCCTGCCAAGGTTTTCCCGAATATCCATCTTGATTTTTTTTGCTATCATCTCGGTATTACCAAAGAGTGGCAGGGAACCGGTAATATCCAAGAATGCCTCATCTATTGAGTATACTTCAACAAGAGGGGTATAGTGTTGGTATATCTCTACAAGCCTGCGGCAGGTATCTGTATAACGGCTTGTAGTACCAGGTACAAGGATGATATGGGGACAGAGTCGTCTGGCCTCATATTTTGTCATACCGGTCTTTACTCCATATGCACGTGCCTCATATGAAGAAGTGGTCACTACGGTTCTTTCATTGGAACCGATTACTGCGATAGGTTTTCCTCGTAATGCTGGATTGATTTGCTGCTCTACAGAGGCAAAGAAGGCATTCATATCGATATGCATAATAATCTTTTCGCTCACGGTAATTCCTCCTGATGTGGTTGATGGAATATCTCGTATCTGATTTTGTTATTCTGTGTTAAATCCCAGGAGAACAAGGTTGAGTACTAACCTATCATCTCTATGGAATGAAGTGTCCATACCAGGGTCTCGGTATTGTAAGAGATGGTAAAGAGATGGATGCTGTCGGTGACCGTAAAATGGTGTAAGACTGCCCTCCCTGCTCTTTCTGTCCAGGTATAGGTAATTTCTTTGATACGATATTCCCGGTTACTCCAGAGAAACCAAACAGGCTTGAGTTTCCTCTTATTATCACCAAAGATAGCTCCTACCTTAATAGGTTCATTAATTTCTGTAATCATCGTTCTCTCCCGGATTATTTCTCAAGTTGTCTTATTACGGTAGTAACCTTGCCAACAATATGCACATCTGCTTGACCTTCTTTAAGAATAATAGGCTTCATCGTTGGGTGTTCTGGTTTTAGTTGTACCGTATCCCCCTTTTTGTAAAATCGTTTTATAGTAGCCTCACCATTGATAATGGCAACTACAATATCTCCATTGTTAGCAACAGGCTGTGGTTTAACCAGAACGAAGTCTCCTTCCTGGATATGAGCATCAATCATACTATCTCCAACTACCTTTAAAAGGAATGTATTATTGCTGCGGCATATTGACTTATCTATGGAGAGATACCCTTCAATATCTTCTATAACGGGATGAGGAGTACCAGCCCTGATTCTCCCCACAATTGGTACTGACCTGAATTCCCTATTTCTGGAAGCCATCTCAACAATCTCTATAGCCCGTGGACTGTTGAATTGTCTCCTGATATACCCTTTCCGTTCTAAGATATCGAGATATTTTCTCACGATATTAGTACTGGAGAGCTCAAGCCCTTGCATCATTTCCCGTACAGTAGGAGGATAACCCTTTTCCTGAAGATATTCTTTCAGGAAAGAGAAGAATTCTGATTGTTTTTTGGTTAGTGAAGCATTTACGCTTTTTGACTTATTGGTGTTCATATGTTCACCATTATATTTTTTATTACTTTCCTGTCAAGTTTTAAGTGATAGGTATTGAGATATGCTTGACACAAATATTCTGAAACGTTAAGTATATCATTAGTTTCAAATCATAAGTTAAATAAAGGTAATTGTTTATAAGGGGAGAATGGTGTAGTGGTATTCTATTAGTAATTTTCTCATAAAGTAATGCAGATATCTTGTCTGTACGCACAGGCATCTTGCCCAATGTTACTCGCTTTTTAAAGTTAAGCCATAGAGTGGTATCAAACACACCCCTAAATCTCCTTTTGATAGAGGGAACTTTCGATCTCTCCTCTCAAAAGAAGGGCTGCGGTGTGTTAAAAACCATGAAAAGTAAGTGACATTGGGCAGGATGTCTCATGTCACACACTTTTTATTCAAATTGATATATTCCTACTGTAGGGCAAGGCTTTAGCCTTGCAGAAGGCAAAGTGAAAGGGTTGCCCAACGCCGAAATTCCATACAATTAATTTGTAATATCTCTTTGATGCTATGCCAACTTCTTGTATCCTGTATTGAGCAAATGATTTAAAATAATAACCATAAGCATCCAGTAAAAATGGTATACAAATTGATTGAAAGTAAAGCTAATAACAAGTTAAATATATGCTCTTACAAATAAAGCTCTAAAAAGAGTTTCGCTCTGTGCAAGACTCTCCAAGCCACGCAGGCTTTACCTTATACAGGGAGGGGTATATTGTGAAAAGGGGTAAGGTTTTTGGAATACCGGTACTTCTTTTGTTATTTGTATTACTACCCAATATTGTTTCTATTGAACGAGGAGGAGTACGCTATAATGTTATGGCTGATACTGTAAGCGATCCTCCATCTTTTTTTATTTTTCGAGTATCTCCAGCAGGTTATAATGTTGCGGCTGATACTGTAAGCAGTCTTCCCTTAGAGAACGAGCAGGAGAGAAATTCCTTGCAACAGGTAATTCCTACTGAGGGTCGGTCTTGCCATGCTGAAGTTGATCCTTTTCCCCACATGACAGATAAAAGAACGGGAGTCCCTTATCATGAGTATAAAGAGCCTCGCCATCCTGATCAAGAGAGGGAGGGGATGTCAGGAATAGAACTATATCCGGCATATCAAACCCTTCGTAAAAAAAGACTATATACGAAACGCAATGCAACAAATACCTTGTCAGTTGGATGGCAGATAAAGACAGTGGATGCTCCAAAATATTTTAATTATTTATCCTCAAGGGCCATTGCAGTAGATACCAGTAACCATCCCCACATTGCTTATGGTGGCGACCGTCTTTATTATGCCTGCCATGATGGAAATGCATGGAATTATCAGATCGTGGATTTTTCGCCTGGAGTTGGTTTCTATGCATCCATTGCTATTGATACCTGGGGCAAGGTACACATCAGTTATTTTGATTATAGTAACGATGACCTCAGGTATGCGACGAATGCCTCTGGATCATGGGCGACAGAGACGGTAGACAGTGAAGGATGGGTGGGTGAGTATACCTCCCTAGCGTTGGATAGTTTCGGCAAGGTGCACATCAGCTATTATGATTATACCAGGGGCAACCTCAAGTATGCGACAAATGCCTCTGGATCATGGGTAAAGAAGACGGTGGACAGTGGTGGAGATGTGGGTTTGAATACTTCCCTTGCATTGGATGATTCAGGCAAGGTACACATCAGCTACTATGATCGAAGTAAGGGTAACCTCAAGTATGTGACGAATGTCTCCAGATTATGGGTAACAGAGACGGTGGACAGCGAAGGATCGGTAGGTGCGTTTACTTCCCTTGCGTTGGATAGTTTAGGCAAGGTACACATTAGCTATTATGATTATAGTAACAATGACCTCAAGTATGCGACGAATGCCAATGCCTCTGGATCATGGGCAACAGAGACGATGGACAGTGAAGGGTGTGTAGGTTGGTATACCTCCCTGGCGGTAAGTAGTTTAGGCAAGGTGCACATCTGCTATTATGATTGGAGTAACGATGACCTCAGGTATGCGACGAATGCCTCCGGCTCATGGGTAAAGAAAACGGTGGACCGTCGTGGAAGTGTAGGATGGTATACCACCCTGGCATTGGATAGCTCAGGCAAAGCGCACATTAGCTATTATGATTGGAGTAAGGGTAACCTCAAGTACGCGACGAATGCCTCCGGCTCGTGGGTAAAGAGAGTGGTGGATAGTAGTGGAGATGTAGGTTTGAATACTTCCCTTGCATTGGATGATTCAGGCAAGGCACACATCAGCTACTATGATGATGCTACGAAAGACCTCAAATATGCGACGAATATCTCCGGATCATGGGTAACAGAGACGGTGGACAGCGAAGGATCGGTAGGTGCGTTTACTTCCCTTGCATTGGATAGTTCAGGCAAGGCGCACATCAGTTACTATGATGCTACCAATAAAGACCTCAAGTACGCGACGAATGCCTCTGGATCATGGATAAAGCAGGCAGTGGATAGTGGTGGATCGGTAGGTTGGTATACCTCCCTGGCGGTGGATGGTTTCGGCAAGG
>SULG01000020.1 GCA_005524015.1 Candidatus Jettenia ecosi | reverse complement strand
AAGTCACACTTTTTATTGTTTTGTTTGATAACCTTATTCTGATATTGCCAGAATTTCATAGTTTATTTTTCTTGCTAAAAACTATGTAAATTTATTATTAAAGGTTATTTATGATATAAATAATTTTCTAAAAATAAACATTTCAAAATTTACCTGTTAACTGGCACATATTTTGATAAAGATGATTTCCTAAAATCGATAAAATACTTGAATAAGACCGGAAAGTTTACATATAAAAAATTCCTATTTACGGAAAGGATATACAAAATGGAAGAAAAAAAATTACCCGAATATGAGTTACCCAGTGTGGTTACCTATACCGATGAGGAGATTCTTGAAGAGTTAGTCCGTCATAGACCAATGAGATCACAACGGCCGATGCATCAGAACATGCCCATGGAAGTTTTAGCGTCATAAAGGTTTTTCGCGAATAAAAAGGATATAAGGAACGATGATATTGATAAAATGATGCCTATCCGAAAACAGGGTATTTTTGTACAAGACATAGGACGTGAAACGCTTATTTATAGCGCCAGGGAGCGGGTATTTCACGTCCTTAATGCTACAGCAAAATTCATTTGGGAACTTTGTGATGGTGAGCATAGCATAGAAGATATAGAGCAAGCTGTAAGGGATAACTTTTCTATGACAAGAGAGTATGATATAGCAGAGGATGTTCAGCGAACATTAAAGTTCTTTATTAGTAAAGGACTATTAGAAAATTGATGTAAAACAATGAAGGATATATTGAAAATCTTAGCTTTTTTCATATTACTATACTCATAGCTTTACCGCCTGTTCTGAGAGGTATTTAATAAGCTCGTTTCCGCTTATATACTGCAGGAACTTCACTAAAGTGATCACTTCTTCTTTCATATCAGCTTCTGTATAGATAAAGTAATTCAGGACTTTAACAGTAAAGCTGCCATTCCATTTTGATCTCTAATAAAATCCATCATATATGTATAGGAATTTCAAACAAACTACGTAGTGGCAAGGCGCGCCTTGCCACTACTGTTATAAAAGTAACCGAAGGCCTATTTAATATTATTTTGAAGGCGCTGCGTCACACATATGCCACACCTTCATACGGGGTATCTTGATTGTAGAGAAATTTTCATTTTCATGAAGCGGGTTTGCGGTAGGGCTGATTAAGCGATAGCGAATCCGCCTTTTCTGGAAATAGTATTAGTGGGATTCGGTGTAAAAACCAACGCCTTAATCCACCCTTACTTATACCTTGAAACCTGTGAGATACAAGCGCCCCCAGCAGGATTCAAACCTGCAACCTTTGGCTCCGGAGGCCAACGCTCTATTCAGTTGAGCTATAGGGGCTACTCATTTCACGTATATTTCGAAATTTTACATAAAAAGAATAACTAAAATCAAGATTAATGTTCGACATAAGTTAGGATAGGTAAAATCTCTTTTTAATTGACAAAGCCTTATTCTATAAATATAATTCCAAACTCTTATTATGCAAATACAATAGATTAGCAAATTTATGAATTAAATTTATAGAGGGGATAATTATTACTCGTAGATGAAAGTAACAGCTCTGGATTTAAAACGGCAATACGAAAATATTCGAGATGAAATAAATAACGCTGTTTTGGAAGTAATAGCCAGCCAATCTTTTATCCTCGGTCCTTTTGTCGAATCATTCGAGCACAGCATAGCAGAATTCTGCCACATTAGGCACGCCATTGGAGTATCTTCAGGTACAGATGCAATCTTATTAGCCTTAATGGCATCCGGTATTGGTAAGGATGATGAGGTTATCACTACACCTTTTACCTTCTTTGCAACGGCAGGGTCGATTGCTCGTTTGGGAGCGGTTCCGGTATTTGTGGATATAAATCCTGTTACCTATAATATTGAGGTAAGCAAGATTGCATCTGCAATAAGTAAAAGGACAAAAGCTATCCTTCCCGTTCATCTGTACGGGCAGTGTGCCGATATGGACAGTATCCTTGAAATTGCAGGTGTGCATGGATTCGTGGTTATTGAAGATGCTGCACAGGCAATAGGGGCGGTGTATAAAGGTAAAAAAGCCGGCTCTATCGGGAACATAGGTTGCTTTTCTTTCTATCCTACAAAGAATCTGGGCGGCTATGGTGACGGTGGGCTTGTGACAACTTATGATGATAAACTGGCAGAGCTTATTAAGGTTTTGAGAGTGCATGGGTCGAAATCCAGGTATTATCATTCATATGTTGGTATGAATGGAAGATTAGATGCCATACAGGCTGCTGTTCTGTCGGTTAAATTAAAATATCTGAATGAGTGGTCTGAGAAGCGCAGGTTGGCTGCTTCATATTATTCTGAGCATTTGAAGTCGTTACCCATCCGCCTGCCTGAAATAGAATCTTATAATACTCACATATTTCATCAATACGTGATAGCGACATCTCAAAGAGACGCTCTGATGAAGTATCTTGGGCAACAAGGAGTAGAAACTACTGTTTATTATCCAATGCCCCTTCATTTACAAGAGTGTTTTGAATATCTGGGGTATAAAGAAGGTGATTTACCCGAATCCGAACGAGCATCGCGTGAGACATTAGCCCTGCCTGTGTTTTCTGAAATTACATACAAGGAGCAGGATTGTGTAATTGATCACATAAAAAATTTCTTTTCAAAGATATAACGTTACATTCTTTTCATGCAAAAAATACATATTTTCATAATGTTAGCCATTCTGTTTGTTGTAAACAGAGATAGTTATGCTGATGGACTATTGTCGGTAAAATATATAGAACAAAAGCCTTTTTCTCTGTCGGCGGAAACCGTTAGTACCTGGAAAAAAGAAGGGATTAGAGTGTTTGTTGCCCATAAGGAAGCGAAAGTATTACAGGCGCCATTCCAAATTACCGCAGATACTATTGTATGCTGGTTTCATGAAGAAGAAGCTATACAAAGTAAAGAGGCAACGGTAGAAGTGTATTGTGAGGGTAACATAACTATTCTGCAAGATGAGAACTACGAGAAGTACGAACAGGTATATTTAAGATTTGAGACGATGACTGGTGTCGTAGTTAATTCGTATACACCACCGATAAAGACTTTTGAAGAGGCGCAAAAGACAGAAGTTATTTTACGTGGTGAAGAAATACGATCCAGGAAAGAAGAGGAATATTTATCTTATGAGATACCCAAAAAAGTCTTAACCTCAGATACTCCTGAGAAACAGGAAATAGTTGATATTATAGCCGACAATATCGACTCATGGCAGGAAGAAGATAAGCGTATCGTTGTAGCGCTTGGAAATGTTAAAATTAACAAAAAAGATGCGACGATAGATGCTGATAATGTAATTTTATGGTTTGATCAAAAAAAATCGGAGGATTCTGAATATTCGGAGCTACCGTTGAGTGCGATATATGCGGAAGGTAATGTGATGATGCGCCGCAAAGATGATATGCTCATTGCCGATAAAATATTTGAGAATATAGAGGAAGATAAAGGGATTCTTATTAATAGTCAGATAAAAACGACTCTTCAGCCACAAAAGCAAGATACCATACGCGACGAATCTCAAAAAGGTAAAAGTGAATATCTCGAGGGGTTGCCTGTTTATATTAGTGGAGAACAGATAAAACACGTTGATAAAGGACAATATGAGATTAAAAACGGTGTAATAACTACGTGTGGATATGGGCATCCCCACTATCATTTTAAAGGTAAAAAGATACGGTTGATTCAGAGAGGTAAACACAATATTATATCTTCTACAAACAATACGTTTCATGTAGGCAGCTATCCTATGGGCTATTTACCCTATTTATCCCTTGATGTCCGGAAAAAGGAAAAAATCTTAAGAAACTGGGAATTTGGAAGTTCTTCACGCTTTGGTTCGTTTCTTAGTACGGACTGGGACTTATTTGCGATAACAGGTGGAAGTCAAAAAGACTGGAGTGACCTTATCTTTAGCCTCGATTATTTGCAGGAGAGAGGTTTGGGCGCAGGAATTAATTTTGAGTACAGGGGGCAGGATGCTTATGGTTTTCTCGACACCTATTATATAAAAGATAAGGGTGAATTCGATATTAATGATATTCCTGTCGAAGACGAAGACCGTGGCGCAGTTCTTTGGCGACATCGTCAGGAATTGCCTTATGATTTTCGTTTGGATATGGAGTATTCATATTTGAGTGATCCAAGGTTCCTGAGAGAATTTTTCCGCCATGAATTTAAAGAAGAAAAAGACCGTGAGACGGTATTATATTTACGAAGAATTCACGATACTACTGCGCAGACATTTTTGATTAACGAGCAGTTCAATGGATTCGATACAACGGTGGATTCGTTAAGGGAAAAGAGATATGCGGAGCGTTTACCGGAATTAACGTATCAGGTTATTGGAGAACCTATATGGGATAACCGCCTTATATTTACCTCAGAATCATCAGCGACTCATTTTGATAGTTCTCTTGACCGGATAGATGAACCAGTGCAACCTCAATCTGTTGTAAGACTTGATAATGTGAATCGGATAACCATGCCCTGGAAACCGGGGTTTTTTAATATAAATCCTTTTGTAGAAGGCAGAGTGACAGGATATTCCGAAAGTATAGATACCTCTGGTCCGAATGATGAGCCAAACGGTCCTGCCACAGGTCGTTTCATAGGTTCCCTGGGATTTGATTGGAGTTCGACACATTGGAGAACCTACAGTGTCTATAACGATTTCTTAAAGATAAACCGTTTAAGACATATCTTTGTTCCTGAGTTGCGTTATGTGTACAATCCGGTTGTTACGAAAGATCCGAACGAGTTCTATCAGTATGATGAAATTGATGCGCAGGACTCATCGCAGATTGTTGTAATAGGGGTAAAGAATATGTTGCAGACAAAACGGGGAGAGCCGGGTTTTGAAAAAAATGTAGATTTTGTTTATTTTAACTTAGAGTATTACATTTTTCCAACAGATGCCGGTATTTTTAATGATGGTATTAATGGAATTGTCATAAGGGAAGACAATTTTGTGAATCTTGATTTCCGTTGTAAACTCACCGATATCGTTACGTTTGTTTCTGAAAGAAATGAGTTTAATACCGAAGAATTCCGATTTGACGTCCTTAGTTCAGGTTTTGAAATTTACAATCCACCGAAATGGCAATATTTTGTTGGCCACAGATTTATCCGGGACATCAGTTCTACTCTCATCCTGGCGGCAGATTACCGGATTAGTGAGAAATGGAGTGTGGCAGCCAGGGAAATGTATGATTTTAAATCTCTCGATACGGACGATACCGATGATGATGGCGAAAACGACCCTAAAAATCTAAGAACGAATTTTATCCTGTCCCGTTATTTTCACGATTGGGTGGCAAGTCTTACTCTGGAACTCGATCCTGTGAGGAATGATAGTTCCTACAGGTTTGATATATCACCGAAAGGATTGCAGAGAACCCGAAACCGTTTTTGGTTTTAAGCGATACCATATTACTATGAAAAAAGCAGTTTATCCGGGAACATTTGATCCGGTTACGAATGGGCACCTGGATGTAATAAGAAGGGGTTGTATTATTTTTGATACCTTAATTGTTGCTGTAGGATGCAATCCTTTGAAGGACGCCCTGTTCTCCGTTCATGAGCGTATGGAGATGATCCGTGATAATATCGGAGATTTGAAGAATGTGGAAGTTGACTATTTTACCGGCATGCTCGTTGATTATCTAAAAGAACAACAGACGAATATCATACTCCGCGGTATACGTACGGTGTCTGATTTTGAGTATGAATTTCAGAGGGCGCTTACTAACCGGGTCCTCAATAAAGAAGTTGAGACGGTATTTGTAATGACAAGCGAGCAGTATTCATTCTTAAACTCTACCTTAATTAAGGAGGCTGTTAGTTTGGGAGGTAGTGTGAGTCAATTTGTTCCGGCTGATGTCGAAAGGCGTTTAAAACAGAAATTTAAGGATTTTTATGGAAAGAAAGTTGAATGAAAATTAACGTTCTGGTTATTGGCGATATCGTGGGGAAACCTGGACGTATCATATTAAAGAATAAATTAAAGGCATATATCGATAGGGAACAGATACATTTTTGTATAGCAAATGGGGAAAATGCTGCTGGCGGCGCCGGTATTACTGAGGAGATAGCTAATGAGTTATTTTCTTATGGTGTTGATGTTATAACTATGGGTGACCATGTCTGGGATAAAAAGGATATAATGCATTTTTTAGAAACGAATAGGAGTCTCCTGAGACCAGGCAATTATTCACCGTTAGCAATTGGAAAAGGGTATGTTGTAAAGACTTCTCATTTAGGTACGCCAATTGGTGTTATTAACTTATTAGGTCGGGTATTTATGAAACCGGTAGATTGTCCTTTTCGGGTAGTTGATGATATTTTAAAGATTATATCAAAAGAGACAAAGGTAATCTTTGTAGATATGCATGCAGAAGCAACCTCTGAAAAGATTGCAATGGGATGGTATCTGGATGGCAGGGTGAGCGCCGTTGTTGGCACCCATACTCATGTGCCTACTGCAGATGAGAAGATATTGCCAAAAGGAACGGCATACATCAGCGATTTGGGAATGACAGGTCCTCATGAGTCTATACTGGGAAGGAAAATTGATTGTGTATTGAAGGCAATCACGACACAAATGCCAACCCGGTTTGAGGTGGCAGAAGGAGATATCCGTATAAACGGAGTGAAGGTAGTTGTTGATAGCCAAACGGGAAAAGCTGATAGTATAAAGAGAGTTGAAGTCAGAGAGGGTGATTAAATGAATTTTACTGAACCATTACCTTTCCGGACGGATATCACAAAGAATCGAAAAAGTATACTAACGATCTCTGAAATTACACGAAGGATACGTGGTTCGCTTGAGCAGGAGTTTTTTCATGTATGGGTTGTGGGAGAAATATCCAACATGAAAAGACCGATATCCGGGCATGTATATCTGACATTAAAAGATGCCGATGCCCAGCTTCAGGCTGTTATGTTCAGGTCTGTTGCAAGCTCTGTAAAATTTGAGTTAAAAGATGGGATGGAGGTGTTGGTCTTTGGCTCTGTTACCGTATACGAATCCCGTGGTCAATACCAATTAATTATTGAAGCGATTGAGCCAAAAGGTATGGGAGCATTGCAGTTGGCCTTTTTGCAGCTAAAAGAACGACTCGGGAAAGAAGGATTATTCGATCTGGCACATAAAAAAGCCCTTCCGTCGTTTCCGGGAAAGATCGCTATTGTAACGTCTCTAACCGGCGCCGCAATCAGGGATATTATCCAGGTGATTCACAGAAGATTCGCTAAGGTAAAGATTCTCATTTATCCGGTAAAAGTACAGGGGGAAGGGGCAGCACAGGAGATTGCTCAGGCAATTTCTGATTTGAATACTATTCCGGATATTGATGTGATGATTGTTGGAAGGGGCGGTGGTAGTTTAGAAGACTTGTGGGCCTTTAATGAGGAGGTAGTTGCACGGAGTATTTATGCCTCAAAAATTCCCGTTATCTCCGCAGTAGGTCACGAGATTGATATAACTATTTCCGATTTGGTTGCTGATAAAAGGGCTCTTACACCTACAGAGGCGGGAGAGCTCGTTGTTCCATGCTATGATCAGGTAAGCGATTCATTGGAGAAAATTAAAACTAGACTTGCCCAGGCGCTATATAATAAAATATTGCTTATCAGGAGTCAGCTTATGGGAATCAAAAATAGTCTTTCCTTTAAGAAACTACGTGATAAAATTCTTAGGTTACAACAGGAATTAGATGAAGTTGCGCAAAGATTAATTACGGTAAGTAAACATACCGTGGAGTTGGAATGGGAACGGTCAACGGGTCTTGCTAGTAGATTGGATAATGTGAGTCCATTAAAAGTATTAGAAAGAGGCTACTCCATTACGACAAACGGAGAAGATGATAAACCGATCAAGTCAACCGAGGGACTCGTTGTTGGGAAAAAATTGAAAATACGATTTTCTCATGGTAACGTTGTATCTTCAATAGTTGAGATAGTAAAGTAAATATTTTATATGAGACTGCCTTTGGTAAAAGAGAGAATCGATGTAGGGCGAGGCTTTAGCCTTATATGCATCAAGCTAACATGTGGAAACGGTGAAGAATAACAAACCACCCGTAATCCCCCTTGATCCCCCTTTAAAAAAGGGGGAAATCCCTTGTTCCCCCTTTTTTAAAGGGGGGTAGGGGGGATTAGAGGGGAGCATGGACATGCGTTGTTCTTTTTCCAAGGAGATACCTCCTTTTTTATGGGCATATGGGCTTTAGCCTTGCCATGCCCTACAGAATTAAAACTCCTAAACATTTCGGTGTATAGGATATTTCGAATCAGGAATATATGGTTACGATTGTATGGCCAAGATAAAATTTGCGGATGCACTAAAAGGATTAGAAGATATTGTAGAGCGGATCGAGAGAGGGGATTTATCTCTGGATGAGGCATTATCTGAATATGAGAACGGTATTAAATTGTATAAACAATGTGTCTCTATGTTAGAAGATGCAGAAAAAAAGATTCAAATCCTGATGAAAGATGGGAACAGAGGCTTTCGTACAAAAGATTTCGGGATTGAGACTACCTGAAGAAATTTTTGTATCTGTTTTTGTCAGGATTATGTACTATCATGCATAAAGGGATATGAAGATTTTGAGGAAAAATATATTCCGGAACTGCCTGGAAGATGAATAAATTACATACATGTTTACCTTTAACATAATGGATGCAATATGAGTAAATTATTAGATTGTATTGAATATCCAGAGGATTTAAAAAAAGTAAAAGCAGAGGATTTGCCTCAACTGGCAACAGAGATTAGAGAACTCATCGTAGATGTTGTTTCAAAAAATCCAGGCCATCTTTCTTCAAACCTGGGTGTTGTTGAATTAACCATTGCACTGCATTACTGCTTCGATTTTAAAAGGGATAAAATAGTATGGGATGTAGGCCACCAGGCCTATGTTCATAAGATCCTTACCGGAAGAAAATCGAAATTTTCAACCTTAAGGCAATACAAGGGCCTGAGTGGTTTTCCAGATAAGAATGAAAGTCCCTATGACCCCTTTACCTGCGGACACAGTGGTAATGCTATATCGGCAGCTCTCGGAATTTCTTGCGCTGATGAGATTCTTGGATACAGGAGGTCTGTTGTTGCTGTTGTTGGAGACGGCGCTATAGGGGCTGGAATGTCTTTGGAGGCGCTTAATCATGCGGGCGATCTTAAGAAAAATTTATTGGTAGTGTTAAATGATAATGAGATGTCAATTTCCAATACGGTTGGAGCTTTTTCAAAATATTTGAATAAGATTAGATCCGCGCCACTCTATACCGATCTCAAGAAGGATTTTCATAATTTACTGAGTATCTTACCAGTATTTGGCAAGCCGGTAGGAAAGACGCTGGAGCATATTGTTGAGTCAATAAGAAAAGGGGCTGCTCCGGGCCAGATATTTGTGGATCTTGGGTTTAATTATTTTGGTCCGATTGATGGACATGATTTTAAAATATTACTTGAGACGTTGAATAATATGAAGCATCTTGAAGGTCCGGTACTTTTGCATGTGATTACAGAAAAAGGAAGAGGTTTTGAGCCGGCATGTCAGAATCCGACCCAATACCACAGCGCTGGTAAATTTGAAATGTGCGGTGGAAAGGTCACACAAAGTACAAAAGACCAAAAGACAATTTCTTATACGAATGTTTTCGGAGACGCCCTTGTAGAATTTGCCAGAACGGATCATAAGATCGTGGGAATTACTGCTGCCATGCCTGATGGGACTGGTATTATTTCTTTTGGTAAAAAATTTCCTGACCGGTTTTATGATGTCGGGATTTGTGAACAACATGCAATTGGTTTGGCAAATGGGTTAGCTGCCGGGGGCATGAAACCTGTTGTGGCTATTTACTCAACGTTTTTACAAAGAGCCTATGATCAGGTATTCCATGATATTTGCCTGCAGCGAAACGGAGTCGTATTTATGTTAGACCGGGCAGGGATTGTTGGTAACGATGGGCCTACGCATAATGGTATATTTGATATTGGCTATCTCCGTCATTTGCCGGAAATTATCCTGATGGCGCCAAAAGACGGAAGTGAATTGAGATCTATGCTGAAAATAGCTCTGGATTCAGGTAAAGCTGTAGCGATCAGATATCCTAAGGAAGATATTCCTGAAGAAAAACAGGATTCACACGATAAAACATTTGAGATTGGGAAGGCTGAGGTATTACGGGAGGGAGTTGATGGAGCGCTTCTTGCGTATGGTGCGATGGTATACCGGTGTTTAGGGGCAGCGGAGAAGTTAAGTAAAAAAGGTATAGAAGTTATGGTGGTTAATGCAAGATTTGCCAAACCCCTTGATAAAGGACTTCTTTTAAGCCTGGTGAAGAATCATAAATTAATCCTGACAGTCGAGGATCATGCCCTCATGGGTGGTTTTGGGTCTGCAGTGCTTGAGCTTATTACGAGTGAAGGCGAAGATGCAAATAAAATTGTGAGGATGGGTATTCCCGATCGCTTTATTGAGCATGGACCCCGGAATCTCATACTAAAAAACCTGAATTTAGATGAGGATGGAATTGCTAACAGGTTTATCGAGGCGCTTGAAATGACAAATATTAATCTATTTACCAGAGTGAGAAGCCGGAGCTTTGCCGTTTAAGCGAATGAAAAAGATTTTAGTTTTAGGCGATTTAAGCAGAAAAAAGATTTATGATTCTATTTACGGATTAAAGCCGTGGCTTGAGAAGTATGTAGGTATTGAAATTATTGATCTGTCTAAAGAAAAAAAATTTGAGAGAGTTGGAGCAGAAATTGCCATAGTATTTGGCGGCGATGGCGCAATCCTTTCTACCTGTAGAGCCCTCGGAAGGAATCAAATACCAATTATTGGTGTGCATATGGGAAGATTTGGCTTTCTGGCAGAACTTATGGAAAAGGATGTGTTCGTGTCCTTAGAAAAGATATTTATGGGAGATTATCTGATACGAAAGAGAATGCTGCTCTTATGCCATGTTGAACGTTCAGGTAAAATACTGAATGAATCGACGGGTATTAATGATGCGGTAATTTCCCGCTCATCCTTATCAAGGTTGATTTCTATTAAGTTGAATATCAACGGAGAATGTGTAGCAACATACCGGGCTGATGGTTTAATTGTATCAACCCCTTTAGGGTCAACAGCGCATTCTTTGTCTGCGGGAGGGCCGCTTCTTACCCCTGATTTAAACGCATTTATTATTGTGCCTATATGTCCCCACACCCTCACAAACCGTCCGTTAGTTGTTTCAGGCAATGTGAAAATAGAAATGGAGCTTTTATCACAATTGGGCGGCACCGGTTTTACCGTAGATGGACAGGTTTTTACCGAGTTAGAGGTAGGTGATAAAATAAAGATCGAGCGATCTGCTATTGAAGTCCAAATGATCGATACAGGGACAAGGACATTTTATAGCGTATTGCGCGAAAAATTAAACTGGGGAGGACATCCGAATTATGGCCGTAATTAAAATAAAAGAAAATTACTGTAAAGGGTGTCTTCTTTGTCTACCGGTATGCCATAATAAGTCATTAGTGGTATCAACTACGATAAATGAACAAGGATTGCACCCCGTAGTATTTAAAGAAGGTAGTGTGTGTGATGGCTGTAAGAAATGCGCAATCATGTGTCCTGATGTAGCGATAGAGATTTATACCTGAGCGTTGCAGCCGGACACAGAAGAACACAGATAAACACTGATTTTCAATAGAAGAGAGAAGTATGGTTAATCACCTAGTAGGTGAGGTACATAGATCTACATCATTATGTATCTGTACGTATCTGCGTTAATCTGTGTCCCATTGCAGATTGTAGAGAAAGATAATTTTCGAAGGACATACGATTATGAAGCAGTTATTAACGGGAAATGAAGCTGCTGCCGAGATTGCCATACAAGCCGGTTGCAGATACTATTACGGATATCCTATCACTCCCCAGAATGAGCTTATTAACTATATGGCAGTAAGAATGCCTCAGGTTGGCGGCGCCTTTATTCAGGCTGAAAGTGAGATTGCAGCAATTAATATGGTTTACGGGAGTGCAGCGGCAGGCGCCCGGACAATGACCTCTTCCTCGAGTCCTGGAATAAGTTTAAAACAAGAAGCAATTTCCTATTTGGCCGGAAGTGAACTTCCCTGTGTAATTGTTAATATACAAAGGGGTGGACCAGGATTAGGTGATATTTCAGCGTCTCAGGCTGACTACTTTCAGGCGGTAAAAGGCGGAGGGCATGGCGACTATCATGTTATAGTGCTTGCGCCAGCCTCTGTTCAGGAGATGGCAGATCTTGTGTATGATGCTTTTGATTTAGCTGATAAATACAGAAATCCTGTTTTGATACTGGGAGATGCGCAGATAGGACAACTCATGGAACCGGTAGAATTTCATAAGAAACAGAAAAAAGATCTTCCACCAAAAGATTGGGCATTGACAGGCGCCGAAGGGAGAAAGAGGAATATTGTAAAGTCCTTTTATCCTATTAAGGGTCAATTGGAAGAGTTCAATGCCCACCTGCAGAAGAAATATAGGACAATTGAAGAACATGAAGTTCGTTATGAAGCCATTGATATTGATGAGGCCGATGTTGTTCTCATTGCTTATGGTACCTCTGCGCGTATATGCAAAGAGGTTATCAGGAAAAGCAGTCAACTTGAATGTAACGTAGGTTTGATACGCCCCATTACCTTATGGCCATTTCCAAAGGAGTGTATCAGAACGGTATCAGAAAAAGTGCAGTGTATTTTGACGGTGGAGATGAGTGCGGGGCAGATGGTTGAGGATGTGAGGCTGGCAGTTGAGGGTAGATGCCCGGTTCATTTTTATGGAAGAACCGGAGGTGGGGTACCTACATCTTTGGAAGTGATGAAGAAATTAGCAGACATCATATCGGATAGCCACTCAGTCTCTGTGGCATCACATTAATTGAGATTGGTACTATGCAACTAATATATGAAAAACCAAAGGCGCTTACAGAAACACCAACACATTTTTGTCCAGGTTGCGGTCATGGAATTGTGTTGAGGCTGATTGCAGAGATTATTGATGCATGGGATATTCGAGGCAAAACTATTGGGCTAGCTCCGGTAGGTTGTTCCGTTCTTGCTTATAATTATCTTGATATCGACATGTGCGAAGCTGCTCATGGCCGCCCGCCTGCTGTAGCTACCGGTATCAAAAGAGTTCATCCTGACCACATTGTGTTTGCTTACCAGGGGGACGGCGACCTGGCAGCAATCGGGACAGCAGAAATTATTCATGCTGCCAACAGAGGAGAGAATATTACCTTTATCTTTGTTAATAACGCTGTTTATGGCATGACAAGCGGACAGATGGCTCCAACAACCTTAATCGGGCAGAAAACTATCACCACGCCCTCGGGCCGTGATGCGATGAATTATGGATATCCCATCCGTGTATGTGAATTACTGGCCGTTCTTGATGGTAGCAGTTATCTGGAGAGAGTTAGCATCTCCTCTCCGGAAAATATTCGAAAGACAAAGAAGGCTCTTGAGAAGGGTTTTAAGACTCAGATAGAAAAGCGAGGGTTTTCTCTCATAGAGGTTCTTTCCCCCTGTCCAATTTACTGGAGAATGGACGCTAATGAAGCAATGAAATATATTGATGAAGAGATGTCTCTTACCTTTCCCCTGGGAGTGGTGAAAGATTGGGAGCGCAAAACTTAAATTTAGCTATGCAAATGTATAATACCTATTATAATACCTTCGTTATTCGTGTAGACTCGTGTCCATTCGTAGCTAAATAATTATAACTATGACGGAAAAGATAATCTTAGCCGGTTTTGGCGGACAGGGAATGATGCTGTTAGGTAAGTTGCTTGCTCAGACGGCTATGACCAATGACAAATATGTTACTTATTTTCCCTCCTACGGTACTGAAGTAAGAGGAGGGACGGCTGTATATCACCTTATTATTTCAACGGAAGAAATCTTTTCTCCACTCATCGAGGTTGCTGATACTCTTATCATAATGAATCAACCCTCGTATCAAAAATTTAAGGATATGTTGAAGCATGACGGGTTACTTATCTTAAATTCCTCCATGAGCAAATCAGATAATCTTCCTCATGTAAAAATATACAATGTGCCGGCAACAGAGATTGCCAGCAAGCTGGGAAGTGTGCTTGTTTCCAATATCGTTATGTTAGGCGCCTATATAGCAATTAAAAAGTTATTTTCTACCGATCATGTTTTAGACCAATTGCGGATAATGTTAAAACAGAAAAAAGGGGAATTATTTCTTATCAATAAGCAAGCCTTTGAGAGCGGTATGCAAGTGATAGAATCTCTCTTATAAGGTTGCATCTCTCTCAGTCTTTGATTATAGTTTTCACTTTATGCCAATGGATATGAGTTAGGTAATATTTTGAAAGTAGCTATTCTTGGAACTCGGGGTATACCAGCCAAATATGGTGGCTTTGAGACATTTGCGGAAGAATTGGCTGTCCGTCTTGCCCAGCAAGGTATTGATGTAACGGTATATTGTAAGGCAGACAATAACCAACAGCCAAATACTTATAAGGGCGTTCATTTGGTATATATTCCTTCCTTTCATTTAGGTCCTCTTACTACTATTTGGTTTGATTTTCTTTGCCTTTGGCATGCCAGAAATAGGTTTGACATAGTTTATATGTTAGGCTACGGTGCTAGCATAGTATGTTTTATTCCACGTTTATGGGGAAATCGGGTTTGGTTAAACATGGATGGTATTGAATGGGCTCGCTCCAAATGTGGCGCTTTTGCTAAACTATGGTTCAAATGTATGGAAACTGCTGCTATGTATATGCCAAATCAACTTATTGCTGATGCCGATGGTATTAAGGAGCATTTACAATTACGGCATAAACATATGCGCCACCATGTTCAGTTATTCCATACGGCGCCTGTGTGTCTGAAGTTTCTCCCCTTGTTGATTTTATTACAGGAGTGGAAATTGTATGCTAAGGCATATTATCTTGTGGTATGCAGATTAGAGCCAGAGAATAGCGTATTAGAAGTAATAGAGGGATTTATCGCTTCTGGTAGCTCTTATCCCCTTGTCATTGTTGGTGACCATACAACAAGAACACCGTATGTGGAGTGTTTATTAAGGTTAAAAGATGATCGTATTCGTTTTATTGGTACTGTCTATGATAAATTAAAACTGCAGGCGCTCCGCTCCCATTCATTAGCTTATTTTCATGGCCATACAGCGGGCGGGACAAATCCATCCTTACTTGAAGCTCTTGGTTGCGGAAATATTGTGATTGCGCATGATAATCGATTTAACCGGGAAGTAGCGGGTGACATTGCATTATACTTTACTGGTTCACATGATATTCCTGTTCTTATAAAAAGAATTGAACTATATTCATCTCATGAACAGGAAGATATCTCAGATAAAGCAAAAAGACGTGTTCAATCAAAATACAATTGGGATGATATAACGGCTAAATATATGAGACTTATTGCTGATAAGCCAAATTTTAGCATACCTGACTACACGGGAAATAAAAAGTAGGTCAGGATTTATAAAACAATGAATTATGATGGCCTTACGATTACTTTGGAAACTTTTTGCCGTAGCCGTACTATACTGCACCATGGATCATAAAGCTTGCACCATATTCTTAAATTGCCTCCCTCGTTCTTCATAATTCAGAAACATATCATAACTGGCACAAGCAGGGGAGAGCAGTACAATTTCTCCTGTTTTTGCGATACCATGGGCTTGCTGAAATGCCTCTCTGAAGGTGTTTGATATGAATATTGAGAGCTTTTTCTCTCCCTCTGTTTTTTGCAGGATAAGCTCTTGTATTTTATGCGCCATTTTTCCGATCAGAACAATAGCTTTAGTTTGTTGTATGCAGGTTTCAGCAAATTCCTCAAAATTACTTCCCTTATCAATTCCACCGGCAATAAGTATTACCGGTTCCTGAAAGGCTCTCATAGCGGCAATGGCCGATTCTGGTGTAGTGGACTTGGAGTCGTTGTAATACCGTACACCCTGTATTTCCCGCACAAATTCCAGACGGTGCTCCAATCCACCAAAGTTTGTCATAATTCTTTCCATGTGTTGCTCGTGGGCGCCCGCCAGGTAGGCAGCACAAGAGGCCGCCAAAATATTCTGAAGGTTGTGATTCCCTGGTATCTTGATTCTGGATGTGCATGCTATCACTCTTTCCTGGCCATAGATAGATAATACAATATTACCATCTTTTATCCATGCGCCGTTTTTTATTCTTTGTCTTGCACTGTACCATAAAACATGGCTTTTGCACTCTTGCTCCCATCTTCTTAACTCGGGATCATCATAGTTAAGAATAGCGTAATCCCCCGGTTTTTGATAGGTGATAATAGTTTTTTTCGCTTGAATGTAATCATCCATACCTGTGTGTCTGTCAAGATGATTGGGAGATATGTTGGTTACAATGGAAATGTGTGGACTTTTTTTGATACCCGATAGTTCTTTCAGTTGAAAACTGGAGAGTTCAAGAACTACAATTCCCTGAGGTTTTATCTCTTCAAGATTTGTCAGTAAAGACCTCCCGATATTTCCTCCAATCCATGTTGTACGAGAGGTTTGCTGGAGTACTTTACCAAGAAGAGCGGTTGTAGTTGATTTTCCGTTGCTGCCGGTAATACCGATAATAGGGGCAGGACATAAGGAGAAAAAAATATTTATTTCGGTATGTAACGGTACCTGGTTATTTCTTGCAATTTGTAGAAATTTTGAATTATCTGGCACGGCGGGGTTAACAACAACCATATCTGTATTGATAAAATCTTCTTCGCAATGTCCTCCGAGTTTATATGAAATAGGGAGTCCTTCAAGCTGTTTTATGGATGAAGAAAGTTCTGGCATATTCCTTAAATCAGTTATCGTAACGAGAGCGCCTTGTTTTGCAAGAAATTGAGCTACACCCACACCGCCGCCAAAAGAGCCTAACCCCATAACAGTGATTTTTTTGTTTTTAAACTCATAATGCATAGATTGTATAAATATAGTATTTACTCAAAACAAAATATAAACCTGTTTCCAGGCAGAGACCGAAACCCCTTGTTCTATAGTATCCAAATGATGAAACCGAACATATCATCAACTGAAGAAGGATTACCCTGTCTGTCATTGCGAGGGTCTTTCCCGAAGCAATCTCTTCTAAAATATTCAAGGGATTGCTTCGGACACTACCCTCGCAATGACAGGTTAAGAATCCTCTCCATTTCATACGCTTACCTATGAGCCAAAGACTCAACTTTCCCCACATTCTGTTCGGTTTCATCTGTTGGATGCTATAGACGTATTCTTACCCACATTTTTAAAACACCACGAAGAGCATGAAGTACGTGAAGAATGAGAGAGTTCCAATTTGTTTTTATTGAGACAGGATGAACAAGATAAAAATAATAATTCTGTTCATCCTGTCTTAACGAATTCTTTTTATCCATGTAATATCAGGAGAGAGACGCAAAACCTTGCGTCTTCTACGTTCATGCATAGGAAATTCAAACGTATGTCTCCCCCAAATCCCCCTTAGGAAAGGGGGCAAGGGGGTTGTCTTTAAGCGCCATATGTCGTGTATCTAAAAAGTTATTAGGAATTTCAATTCTGTAGGGCAACCCTTTAGGGTTGCCATCCCTGTGCACGTTCAAGCGGGGGAGGCAAGGCTGAAGCCTTGCCCTACGTACATGTATAGGAATTTCAATGTTCTTTTGTAGGGGAGAACCTTGTGTTCGCCCTTGCCCTGTACAATCCAGAACGTTTGTGTTTGTTTTTCATTTGGGCGAACACAAGGTTCTCCCCTACAGAGGTGCTATAAAAAAGTCGCCGAAAGGCCTCATTTACTCTTTCTTCGTGCTCTTCGTGTGCTTCGTGGTTTACCTTGCTTCTCCCTTAGTATTTCACTATTTTGCTGCTGCTTTCTTCTTTCCCTTTGTCTGCTTCTTGTATAAAGAGAAATATCCCTCTGCTTCCTTCTTCATACCTTTTGCCTTATAGGCATTGCCGATATCCTGATAGATTTCTGCATTGTCTGGATTTGTCATTACCGCTATTTGAAAGGCATTGATTGCATCGTCATATTGTTTTTTCTTTATATAATTTTTGCCCAACCGATACTGGGCATCTGCATTACTTACATTTGACTCGGTTGCCTTTATATAATATTGAATAGCCTTATCTGTATCTCCTGTTTTATCGTATAAAAGCGCTGTATTGTACAGTGCACTTTCATGGCCTGGGTCAATTTCTAATGCCTTCGTGTATTCTTTCATAGCTTCCTTGTCCCTGCCCTTCATAGAATAAACAATACCTAAGTTTGAATGGGCTATTGCCAGATTTGGGTCTAACTCTATGCGTTTTTTCAATGTCTGGATTGCATCATCGTATTTGCCGACTTTTGAATATGCAATTCCCAGGAGGGAGTAAGCAGTCCGATGATCGGGTTTTATCTGAACGGTTTTTTTAAAGCTTTCAATAGCCTTATCAAAACGACCCGTATCAAAATATGCAGTACCTAAATTATAATGAGCATCGACATTATCGGGTTTTTGTTCTATAACCTTCTGAAATGCCTCAATAGCGTTATCAAACATGCCCTTTTGGGTATATGCGAGCCCCAGATTGTTATACGCATCCACATTGTTGGGATTTTTGGCTAGCGATTTTTTAAACATCTCTATCGCTTCTTCAAAAAGGCCATACTTTGCATAATGTAAGCCTTGCTTATACTGTTCACGCGCAGTATTAATATTGTTGAATGAGCTATCTTTTTCGACTTTACTGGCAGTATCACTTGTGCCTCTTTCTTTTCCTTCCTGAGAAAAGCAACGGGCTGGATTACATAATGTTACCATCACAAGACTGCAAACAGTTGCAACACTTACAATATTTCTCTTATTCAATATACCTCTCCTCATAGTTTAATCCAAAAGGTATCAACGCTTATGGATTTATCAATAATAAAAAAGTCTTTTGGTTCCGTCATCAATAAACTTTTTCCATTCCAGTGCCTGTATGGCACTATTGCAGAAAAAGTTATCGTAGTAATTATATCGATACAGGGGTAGACATGCAACCTATCTCTTGAGCCGGAAAAATATTTTCCCTAAGGAGAGCATCACAAATATGACGCAAAGCAATGCTACATCAGTGGGGCCTGTTGGAAGATCGAAACGGTATGAGATATAAAAGCCAATAAAAGATGTGAAAGTTCCGATAATAGAGGAAACAATGCAGAAAAGGAAGATACCCCGGGTGACCATTTTCGCAGCCATTGGCGGTATCAGGAGGAAACCAAATATAACCAACGGTCCAACGGTCATTACACCGAATGATATAATGATACCGATGATCAGGTAGAGGAGGGTGTCCCACAGGATAACATTTTTACCAAGGGTGGTAGCCATGTCGATATCATATGATACCAGGATAAAATTGCGATGAAAACCGATTAAAAAAATGAAAATAGTGCCATAAATAATAAGCATTGATAACACATAAATATCCGGAATAGAGATAATCTCTCCTTTAAGCATAGAAAGTACTTCTGTTTGTCCATACGGATTCCAGGCAACAAACAGTATGGAGGCCGCTCCTGCAAGGGCATAGGTAAAACCTATACGATTTTCAGCAAACCCTTTTTGCTTGCGTTCGAGAATTGCCAGGGTAAATATAGCAATGAACGTGAAAACGATCGAACCTGACAGAGCCATAACCTTTTCAGATTCCATATGGTAGAAGAGATGCCATCCTAAGGTATGCATTAAAAATGCAAAGGCAATTCCGGCATTTGATACCTGAGGTAAGGCTATGCCTAGTAAAATCATACGGCGTAATACAAAAAATATACCCACTTGTGGGCATACGAGGCCTACCAATAATCCTGCATACAGGGCATTTCGCAAAAGAAAATGCGGATTCAATATTTCTCCTAATTGTTCCATGTATACGTATTCCTAATTTGGTATTTCATCAATTCTTGATAAAGAAATTATCTCTTCCAATGAGCCAAGTACCACTTTATAGTGATGAATATGGATTATTTTATTTACCCATCTTGGAATATGATGAACCTCGTGGGTAACCATCATAATCGTTAATTTGCGCTTTTTATGTAATTCAGAAATAAGCTCTGTAATCTTCCTTTGTGCATGGATATCAACTCCGGTAATAGGTTCGTCAAGCAGTAAAACATCAGGTTTTGTCACAAGTGACCGGGCTATCAGTATACGCTGTTTTTGCCCTCCGGATAGCTCGGAGAACAATTGTTTTCTTAACTCAAACATTCCAACATCCTTTAAACATTGGTTCACTAAAATATGATTTGAGGCAGGAATCGGGCTAAATGGTTTTACCGATCCGAAAGTGCCCATTAATACTACTTCTTCTGCGGTAAATGGATATATTTCATCTAAATATTTGCGTTGCGGTACATAACCAAATTTCGGATACTGGCTATTACCATAAAGGATGGTACCCTGAATAGGGGGAATAATCCGTAAAATGGTCTTGAACAATGTGGTTTTGCCTGAACCGTTTGATCCAAACAGGACTGTAAATTCCCCTTTTTTTAATGAGAAATTAATATCACTGAGGATGATTTTCCCTTTATACCCGATAGCCAGGTCTTTCAGTGTGATGCAGTTGTCTGTATCCATATCTGTATTATTCAGAGAAATCTGTGGATATAATTTACGCTTTAAGGGCTGATGCAATTTGCTTAATAATATAATCAAAAAGGGCTACATAATCTTTGGTTTCTTTTTGACCTCCAACCATGATGGGCAAGATAACGATCTTTGCCCCTGTCTGGGATGCAGCAAATTCAGGTATCTTGCGTTCCCGGAATTCTTCAATAATGATCAATTTTACTCCTTCCTTTTTCATCATGGGAATAAGGCTGTTTAGATGCGAGGGAGAAGGTGGAACGCCAGGTTTTGGCTCAAGCGTTCCCAATACATTCAAATGAAATCGTCGTGCAAGATAAGGAAAGGTCTTATGATACGTAACGATTTTTGTTCCCTGAAAGGGTTGTAATATTTTTTGCCATTCGGATAATTTCTGGTCTAGCCTTTTCATAAAATCCTGTAAATTCTTCTTATAATAGTTACAATTTACGGTATCGATTTGGCAGAGGCGTTCACAAATATGTGTCGCAACTATTTTGCCATTGGATGGGTCCAGTATGAAGTGTGGATTTCCAAAAGAATGAATATCGCCCAGAGAACGATTGCCAGGGGTTTTGGGTACATCTACTATTTCAACTCCCCTGGAGGCAGTCAGATATCCGGCTTGCCCCGGAAGTATTTTTTTATTCCTTGCTCCCATAACCAGAGGTGGTAACCAGCCGATTTCCAACTGCAATCCTCCCTCGATAAGTATATCTGCTTTATTTAGTTTAACAATAAAACTGGGTTTTGCATCCACAAAGTGGGGATCTTCTGTGGGTTTTGCAATGCTGGTAACGGTAACCTTATCTTTTCCAATTTCAGCAGCTAAGGCGCCCAAATCAGATGTTGATGCGACGATATTTAGTTTTGCATGGGCAACAGACATCCAGCTGGAAACAAATAACAGACAAAGGCATATTTGGTATTTTATCTTCATATCGTACGTCCTTTATAAAAATCATGCCACAAAGGCATGGACACGTAGAGACGCAAAATATTGCGTCTCTACAGGCTCATGTCAGTCTGATGCTGGTTACTAATCAACTGACATTGGAAAGTTGCCAAAGGCCTATTTAAATGTATAGGAATTTCAATTCTGTAGGGCAACCCTTTAGGGTTGCTCTTACCCAGGTACATTCCATCGGGGAAGCAAGGCTAAAGCCTTGCCCTACATCGGCACTGTTTTTTCGTGATTCGCTGCCAAAGGCAGCTTAATTTAATGCATAGGAAATTCAAACGTATGCCTCCCCCAAATCCCCCTTAGGAAAGGGGGCAAGGGGGTTGTCTTTAAGCGCCATATGTCGTGTATCTAAAAAGTCGTTGGGTTTTGTCTTTTAAAACCCAACCTAATGTAATGTTTAGGAATTTCAAAGTTTGTATCATAGCATACGAAACAACCCCCTGAATCCCCCTTTTCTAAGGGGGACTTGAAGAAATCCCCCTTAAGAAAGGGGGCTAGGGGGTTGTCTCTGTTAGTAAAGAGGGTCAGGAGGTTATTTTTAACCGATATTTTCCGTATATTCAAAAAGTCGCTGCCAAAGGCAGCTTAATTTAAACGTTTAAGAAATTCCAATGTTCTGCTGTAGGGGCGAACCTTGTGTTCATCCTTACTCAGCGCAATTCAAAACGTTTGTATGTGTTTTCCGTTCGGGCGAACACAAGGTTCGCCCCTACGCCGGTGTTATAAAAAAGTCGTCAAAGGCCTCATGTAATTAGAACTTGTGCGCGCCATGTGAACCCAGCAAAAATTCAAATTGTAAAAATACGGAATGTTCCGTACTATCATTGCCTAAGATAGTATCGTAGTTGTATTGCAACCGTATTTTTGAAAATTCTGATGGATAAAAGGTAATATTGGGGGAAAGTCTCCATCGTTCAAATCCTAAAGGATCCGTTGCTTCCTTCTCTCCATCAACATAATCACCACGGAGCCCGGCTATCCAGCGCTTTTTAAATCCCCACATAATCTGAGAGTAAGCGCCCCAGTTATTCATTACTTCGTCTGGCAAATTGGAATTAACATCTTCTCCGGCTTCGAAACGTCTGCCCATAACTTCTGTCTGCCAGGCGACGAAGGGGAATCCACCGGCGGCGTATTTAGACTTCCATTTCCAAAACATATCTATCCCGTAGATCAGGGTATTTTTATCCCTTCCTGTGGAATTTGGCCCAAAGGCTGCTGATGCGCCCAATAAAACGGTTTGCTCATCTGTTATATCAAAGGAGGTAGCAATTCGTGGAACATAGAGGAGATCTTCCATGCTGCGTACGCGTGTTTCCACTGCCTCACGCCCAAACAGTCCTGTGCCATCTTCTTCAAATCTGAAGCTGTGAACAGTTTCTCCCTGACTATTTTGTACCGTAAAGAATAATTCCGTGTAGTTGTTTGTAGGAGCTAACCATGAAAGGCGCGCGCCGGGGTTTCTCATCCCGTCCGGTCCTAAAAACCGGCCGTTAACTAACGGCTGGTCTGCAAAACTCCATGCGTGAGGATGAAGTTGATTCTGTCTGCCAAATTCGGTAAAAAATGTTCCGGCCTTTACCTGTAAATTCAGAGGTAACGATAAAGAAGTCAGATAAGCTTCTTCCACTTCGAGAGACGATTCACCATCTTTATCGATTTGAAAAATGATATTTGCTTGTCCCTTGAAATAAGGATCTATTGCGCCCTCAAAGGTAGTTTCTAAATTTTGCACAGTAAATCCTCGCTGAACAGGGTCATGTGCTCCTGTTTCAATTTTTTCTAAATCTTTCGCTGTAGAACCTGCTGCCGCAAACAATCCATTAAAAGAGATATTCATATAACTCTGTCCGCTACTCCATAACGTGACAGGTTGTGCAGGAGACCATTGTCCTGTTCCTGCGCCTGCCGATTGATCAGGTGCGGTTACATTCATTGATGGCATGACAGATTCTGTTGTCTCACTTTCCGGAGAAGGTGATACTGTTTGAGAAGGCGGAGGGGTAGTTGTAATAGTATCTGTGCTTGATAGCATAGATACTTCTTCTTCGTTTGTAACAGAAGTCTCTAAGAGTTTTGAATCTGTCTCCGGAGGGATGGTTGTATTCTCTTCCCACGGTATTTTTTCTTTTTCGAGTTCCGTTTTCTCTTTCTCAAGGGTAGCGATCTTTTCTTGCATTTCTTTCAAGCGCGAATCATAATCCTGTTTCATCTCTTCCAGAAGGTCTCTCATACCCTGCAGTTGCCCAATGATCTCATTAAATTCGTCCTTTTTCATACGGATACTATCTGAATCTTCTTCTGTGCTTATCAATTGTGAATTCTTCTTTATTACCTCGCTATATGCATACGGTATATTACTTTCTATAATAAGTATGCATACGAGTAAAAGATGACTTGGCCGTCTCATACGAACTCTCCTGTGAAAACGACTCTTATATAAATAATCATGCAGGAAATTATTATGAACGAGTATAAATCTGCAGAATCCCCCGCAGTCTCAGGTAGTGTATAGGTACAAATATAGTATCCAAAGAATGAAACCGAACATATCCTTAACTGACAGAGGGCTACCGGTCATTACACCTTCTTACCCACATTTTTTTCAGTACGTACTGTATTATTTTTATTCGTCATTATGTAGACGCAGTATAATTTGTCCATTACTCTGATTGAATCTGGCATTATAAAAAAGATTGCTTCGGAAAAGGCCCTCGCAATGACATGGTTAAGGATTCCGTACATCCTATACACCTGTATATAGCAAAAGTCTTGACTTTCTCCACATTCTGTTCGGTTTCATCTCTTGAATACTATAGTTAGTAAGTCCTGAAAACAAACAAATACTATTCCTGTTTAAAGCCCTTATCGTTTTTTTATTATGCTGAAAATCAGGCGAGAGACGGAGGTGGCCGGATGGTAAATTTATGGATGGATAGAGACGGAAGTAATGGATTGGAACGGCATACGAATTTGACACAGATACACTGGAATTGAGTATCTGGTAAGAGAAACCGTATAAGTGTTGAGGGTGTCTTTAACCACTGGCAAATTTGACATGTCTCGGAGTTGTGTTCTGACGCATCCTCACAGATCCCAATTTGTGTAGTATCTGTATCGTTAGTTGCTGATTGTTGGGTGTGGGCACAATGTGGGGTGGTAAAGATACTATCATGGAACCCGCCTATCGTCAGACACAGGAGGAGATAGGGAAGCAGGACAGAAACAAACACGTTGTTTGCTAAATTTTTATTTTTTCTGAAATACTTCAAAGGCATATCCAACGCTCACAAATGAAGGAGGTTATATTTTCATGTACAGGGATTTCAATTCTGTAGGGCAAACCTTTAGGTTTGCTATCCCCGTGCGCATTCACGCGGGGAGGCAAGGTAAAGCCTTGCCCTACATGTTACCTGGTTGCCGAAGGTCTCATTAACTTATGAAATCATGCTAATACCTTTTTCATTGCAAGTCAAGTGAAAACATACGGTCATGGAGAAACTTATTATCGATTTATAAATGCTTATTGGTTCTTTCTTTTATTTACCCATAAATCCTCTTCCATCTGCCCCTTCTATAGAGAATATAAATAGCGACAGCGCGGCCAATCCAGTCCAGGGCAGAGCCAAACCATATACCAGCTAATCCCCAGCCAAGTGTAATGCCAAAAAAATAGGCAAGAGGGGCGAGGAAACATAAAGTACCTACGATAGTTATAATCATGGGACTTATCGTATCACCCGCTCCGCGAAGCCCCCCGGCATAAACCATATAGATAGCGAGGGCAGGTTGCTCAATGGCGGCTACCATGATACATGCTACTGACAATGAGAGTACCTTGTCTTCGGGTTTGAATATCATAGCTATTTGCTGAGGAAAGATAAGAAAAATGAAGGCAAATGACCCCATCAAAATCAGGGCAAAATAGCAACTACGTCTCATAATGAGCAGTGCAAGATTTACATTCTTTCCTCCGAGACTCTGACCAACGAGCGTGGCTGTCGAAACCGCTAAGGCGAATCCAGGCATAAAGGACATCGCTTCGATCCGAACAGCAATTTCATGCGCTGCCAGAGGCGCCGTGCCAAGGAGAGCGACAATTTTTGTAAAGAATAAGTATCCTGTCTGTGTCAGAACGGCATCAATAGAAGCAGGAACAGAAATACGGATAATTCTTTGGATTGCGTGGTAATTGATCTGTACCACATGACGGAGAGAGATATGCAGAGCATACCTTCCCGCAAAGAGCCTTATACAGAGTAATACGGCGCCTATAGTATAAGCGATGGCTGTGGCCCATCCGACTCCGGTAACGCCGAGTTCCGGAAGAGGTCCTATACCAAAGATTAATAGCCAATTGAGCAGAATGTTTATACCATTGACAATAAGAGCTATCTTCATGGGAGTTTTTGTATCACCTGCTCCTCGTAGGATTCCATTACCGGTAAGAGTAATCAGGCGAAATACAAGAAATGCCGTGATAATGTGAAGAAAATCGCTGCCAAGGGCTGCAATGTTTGGCTCTGCGCTCATGAGAATTAATATTTTTTTTGCAAAAAGCAACAGGAATGGCGTGGCTATTATACCGGTAATGAGTGACATAAGTATGGATTGGCCCCCGACCATCCGGGCTTGCTCATATTCTTTTGCACCTACATGTCTTGCTACGATACTCGTTGTGCCAACATTGAAGGAAGAGAAGACCATAGAGATAATGAAGAAAAGAGTACCTGCCAAACCCACTGCAGCAATAGCATCTGTCCCCAATCGGCTTACCATGATCGTGTCTGATAGAAAGACACCCATATGTAAAATGTTTTCAATAACTACAGGAACACTTAATGTAAGGATATTGTTGTTGAGATTTTTTTCTGTAAGTTCAAGTTGTTTCATAGAAGTTAATTTTTTTCAAATGCTTATTCCCAAACTATCAATAACTTTATGAGAATTGTGGTAAGTACCTGACCACAAGTTTTTGTACATTCTCTGTGTCAACAGAATAGAGAATTCAGAAGTCAGAATCCAGAAGACAGGATACACAATGCCTGATGCACGATATTCTATCTTCTGGCTTCTGACTTCTGTTGATAACGAGGAATATACAAAAACTTATAGTCAGGTACTTAACACGGTAGTTTTTTGAAAAAATACCGTGAACAGCTCCGTTGGGAGCGAAATGTTTATAGACACATCATTCTGCCACAATCAAGCTCCATCGGAGCGGCATGTTATTTCTGTGTTTCATCTGCCGCTCCGATGGAGCTAAGGTTTTGTATATCACATGTTTCTATAAATATTTCACCCCTATAGGGTTATTTTTCAAAAGACTACCGTGTTACGAGTTATGGTATATCCTGGTTTACTATTTAGGAATTTCAATAAAATAGGCCTTCGGTTGCTTTTTATAGCACCTCTGTAGGGGAGAACCTTGTGTTCGCCCAAATGGGAAACAAACACAAACGTTCTGGATTGTGCAGAGCAAGGGCGAACACAAGGTTCTCCCCTACAAAAGAACATTGAAATTCCTATACATTACATTAGGTTGGGTTTTAAAAGGCAAAACCCAACGACTTTTTACCCACCCCTAAATCCCATATGCATCAAGCTAAGACTCGTGTTCCATAAAAAAGGAGGTATCCACCTGGAAAAAGAGCAAGGTGCGTCCATGTTTCCCTCAAATCCCCCTAACCCCCCTTTAAAAAAGGCGGGAAAGAAGGATAAGTTTAGAAAAGGGGGGAAAGAAGAAAGGATTTTCTCTTGAGAAAAGTTTGCCCGATCAAAAATATCAAACTTTTCTCCCTTTTCTAAAACATTCACCATTTCCCCCTTTTCTAAAGGGGGACTAAGGGGGATTATACATTTCCCCCTTTTTTAAAGGGGGATCAAGGGGGATTATGGGTGGTTTGTTATTCTTCACCGTTTCCACATGTTATAGTATCCAAATGATGAAACCGAACATATCATCAACTGAAGAAGGATCACCCTGTCTGTCATTGCGAAGGTCTTTTCCGAAGCAATCTCTTCTAAAATATTCAAGGGATTGCTTCGGACACTACCCTCGCAATGACATGTTAAGAATCCTCTCCATTTCATACGCTTACCTATGAGCCAAAGACTCAACTTTCCCCACATTCTGTTCGGTTTCATCTGTTGGAGCTATAGCTTGATGCATATGCCCCTAAATCCCCTCCCAGGAGGGGACTTTTTTATTCCTCTCTTGAGAGGGGTTAAGGGTGTGTTAGCGGCATCATGAAAAATTTTGAAATTCCTAAACATTCATTATAAAATAATAGTTATGTATTCCTGATTATAAGATGTTTTATCAGCTTCGCAATAATAAAACTCATCAATTATCATATATCCCACGAGAAGATGTACATCACCTCGTTTTTGTTTATTCTTGATTTTCAAAAGTTTTTATGGTATATCAACTACCTTTAAATTTTACATCAGGCCTTTGATAGCTTTTCAGTGTTAGTGATTCGTGTTGGTATCAGGCTGACACGAACCTGTAGAGACGCAAGATTTTGCGTCTCTACGTGGCTATTTCGAAATTCCTAAACATTACATGTAAAGAAAAAGATTATAAACAATACTATGAAGGGTATTATCTTAGCGGGTGGTAGTGGCACACGGTTATATCCGGTAACGTTGGCTGTGTGTAAGCAGCTTTTACCGATTTATGACAAGCCAATGATATATTATTCTTTATCTGTCCTGATGATTGCGGGTATAAGGGAAATCTTAATAATCTCCACACCTCATGATCTCCACAAATTTCGTGAAATACTCCATGACGGCTCTCATTTAGGCTTAAGTTTCTCATACAAAGAACAACCCCAACCAAATGGGCTTGCTGAGGCATTTTTACTTGGTAAGGAATTTATTGGCAGCGATGACGTGTGCCTCATATTGGGAGATAATATATTTTACGGACATGGTCTGACTGACTTGCTAAAAAAAACTGTTCAGGATGTATCTATGAAAAAAGGAGCAACGATATTCGGATATTATGTAAATGATCCGGAACGGTATGGGGTAGTTGAGTTTGATAAAAATGGGGTGGCTATATCCTTAGAGGAGAAACCCAAGTCCCCAAAATCAAGATACGCAATTACAGGGCTATATTTTTACGATAATAAAGTTATTGAAATAGCCAGGAATATTGTGCCTTCATGGAGAGGGGAACTCGAGATAACAGATGTAAATAAAGAGTATCTCAGAAAGGGCAGTCTCAGGGTTGAGCTTCTTGGAAGAGGTTATGCATGGCTTGATACAGGGACACCTGAGAGCCTTCTGGAGGCCGGAGAGTTTATAGCAACCATAGAAAAAAGGCAGGGAATGAAAATAGCGTGCATAGAGGAGATTTCATATAGATTGAACTACATAGATAAAGAACAGTTATTGAGACTTGCTGAACCTTTAAAGAAAAATAGTTATGGGCAGTATCTCTTGAATCTGGTTGGACACGGATGAACACGGATTATGAGAGTATTAAATATAAAGATTTGACTGAGAAAGTCATTAATATTTTTTATAGAGTGTATAACAAACTGGGTTATGGTTTTTTAGAAAAGATTTATGAAAGTGCAATGATGATAGAATTAAAAAAAGAAGATATTCCTGCTGTTTCTCAATCTCCAATAAAAGTGTCCTATGAAAACAATGTTATAGGTGAATATTTTACGGATATACTCGTTGATGATAAGGTGATTGTGGAGATAAAAGCGGCAAAGGGTTTAGTAATAGAAAATGAAGCACAGCTTTTGAATTACTTAAAAGCGAGTAATATTGAAGTTGGACTCTTATTTAATTTTGGTCCTAAACCGGAGATTAAACGTAAGGTATTTGATAATTTTAGAAAATAATTAACTACCTAAAAATTACCATAGGACACAGAAGAACGCAGATAAACACTGATTTTTCAACCGTAAATCCCTACATTATTATTTTATCTGTACGTATCTGTGTTAATCTGTGTCCCATTTGTGCCTTTTTAAAAGAGGAATTAATGCCTTTTCATTTTAAGCGATTATCAATACCTGAGATTATACTCATTGAGCCGAAAGTCTTTTACGATGAAAGGGGATGCTTCATAGAAGTTTATAAGTATTCAGATTTTGCTCAGTTTGGTATAGAAGAATCTTTTGTTCAGGACAACCATACAAAATCAAAAAAGAATGTCCTCCGGGGACTTCATTACCAGAAAAATCCAAGCGCGCAGGGTAAATTAGTGCGATGCTTAAGAGGAAAGATCTTTGATGTGGCAGTAGACATAAGAGAAGGGTCTTCTACTTTCGGACAATGGATTGGAGTGGAGCTTTCTGAAGAAAATAATCGTATGCTTTACATTCCACCTGCATTTGCTCATGGGTTTGTAGTGTTGAGTGATACTGCAGATGTTATCTACAAATGTACAAAAGAGTATGCTCCTGAGAGTGACCGGGGAATTATCTGGAATGATCCGGATATTAACATTACGTGGCCTGTTGAAACCCCAATCGTCTCAGAGAAGGACAGAAAGCTTCCTCTGTTAAAAAATACTGATAATAACTTCGTTTTCGAATCCAAGGTAAACTTTCAATAGAGAGCACCAAATAAATGAATAATGATAAATATGGAGTAAACCTTATTGCTGCCATACTGGCTGCAAAGGAAGCGGGTGATGCTATCTTGGAGGTTTATAATTCAAACTTTTCTGTTGAGAAAAAAGAGGACAATTCTCCTTTAACGATAGCAGATAAGCGCTCTCATGAGATTATTGCGAAGCATGTATCACAACTTACCAATCAGAAGGCATATATTACTGGTCATATACTCAGCGAAGAGGGTAAAGACATCCCTTATGAGGAAAGAAAGAACTGGGAATATTTCTGGCTCATCGATCCACTTGATGGAACGAAAGAATTTATCAAAAGAAATGGTGAATTTACGGTAAATATTGCGCTCATACACAATGGGAAACCAGTTCTTGGCGTTATTTATGCCCCGGTTTTAAAGGTATTTTATTTTGCTGCAGAAGGGATAGGAGCCTATAAATTATCAGATTATGATGATGCGGCACATGGTCAGAAAATAAATATCGCAAAGAGAGAAAATATTGAAATTTTAAAAAAAATATCACAAAAACTTCCCATTATAAAAGGATCTACACCATCCACAAATACTATCTTGCCTATAACGATAGTTGCCAGCCGTTCTCATCTCTCGAAAGAAACCGAAGATTACATACATGCAGTAAAACAAGAATATGGGGAAATGGAACTTGTCACTATTGGTAGTTCATTAAAATTTTGTCTCATTGCAGAAGGAAAAGCCGATATCTATCCAAGGTTTGGTCCAACTATGGAGTGGGACACTGCGGCAGGGCAGGCAATAGTAGAGGGATCAGGCGGTAAGGTGATGGAGTCTCAAGCTGACATGTCTTTACGTTACAATAAAGAGAGTCTTGTAAATCCATGGTTTATTGTCTTTTCAAAGAACAACTATGAGTTACATGAAAAAAACAGATAAAAATTATAAAATAGAAGTAAGAATAAAGAAGAAAGAAGTCCTTAGGATAGAAGGAGAATGAATAAAACTACATCATTCGGCATTACTTTCTTACTTTCTCATATTTATAAAAAACTCTCTCACTATCTTCCTTTCTTACCCTCTCATTTTGATCTACATCTCAAGGAACTTCTTAAGGGTAGTTCAATTGCTTTTATTATTCGCATGTTGGGGATGGTGACCGGTTATCTTTTTGCTTTGCTTGTCACGAGAAACTACGGTGCTGAGGCTATGGGTATATTTGCACTTTCTCAAACAGTGCTTTTAGTAATCTCATTATTTAGCAAACTAGGGTTAGATACGGCATCTATGAGATTTATATCGGAATATTCATCGCAAGGGAAGTGGAATTCCGTAAAAGAAGTATACATAAAGAGCCTGAAAATGGTAATTCCAGTTTCTCTTTTCCTCAGTTGCCTGTTTTTTTATTTTTCACCATTTATATCGGATTATTTTTTTAAAAAGCCTCATTTATCTTCGTACTTTCAAATAATTTCTCTTTCCATTCTTCCTTTGGTTATACTCTCTATACATTCTGAGAGCCTGAGGGGTTTAAAGAAGATAATAGCATATGCATTTTTTAGAAATATGTCTGTATCGCTTTCCGGGGCTGTAGTTATAGGTATTGCCATTTTCCTTTCAAAGGATGCCCGAGTGCCTGTTATAGCCCATGTTATAGGAATAATAATTTTGACTATAGTAAGTCTCATTGTATGGCTCAAACATACTAATATTTTCAAATATACAATAGAAAATTCAATAAGCTACAACACTATACTTAATGTTTCTCTTCCGTTAATGCTATCAAGTTCTATGCTTTTTATCCTGCAATGGACTGATACGATAATGCTTGGAATATTAAAAACAGAAGCAGAAGTAGGCATCTATAATGTTGCTTTAAAAATCGCAAATTTTACCAGTATTTCGTTATTTGCTATTAATAGTATAGCAGCGCCAAAATTTGCTGAATTTTATGGGAAAAGAGACATGAAAGGTCTTGGTAAGGTAGCAAGGCAATCAACAAAACTTATATTTTGGAGTTCTTTTCCGGTCCTTTTGATTTTCTTATTTTTCCCCTCTATGGTACTGGGAGTTTTTGGAACAGAATTTAAGTCAGGCGTTTATGCATTAATACTATTAACTATAGGGCAGTTTGTTAATGCTATATCAGGTTCTGTAGGGTTGATTCTTCAAATGACAGGAAAGCAAAAGGCGTTTCAAAATATAATAGTAATTGCAACCATACTGAACATAGGCTTGAACGCATTCTTAATACCAAAATATGGAATTAACGGGGCAGCATTTGCAACTGCAATTAGCATAACTTTTTGGAATCTAAGCTCGGTAATGTATGTTAAATTATATTTAAACATAACTACTTTATATATTCCCATGATAAGCAAGAAAAAAGATTAATATGAAATTTCATCCTTACTGGATAATTGTTGCTTTGATAATATTTTTGCCTTCTGAAGACTTTATCCTCAAATGGTTGCCAGTTTCCGATAAAGTTTATTCTTATTCAAGAATATTAAGTGAATTATCAGTTTACTCGCTTCTTATTTTAGTGCTCTTGAACAGAATTTTTCAGGGATTGCCTTTACGCAGAACACCTATCGACATTCCTTTGCTTCTTTTTATTTTCCTTGGTATTGTATCTATTGTTGTGAACAAAGCTCCCTTGTTTGGAGGTCTTTTAGGTATTCGAACATTGCTCAGGTATATTGCTGTTTATTATCTTATCGTTAATTCAAATCTGAGCCCGAATCATATTCGGAGATTAATTCTTCTTGTTATCGTTATTGCAATTGGTGAAAGTTTATTAGCATGCATACAGCATTTTTATGGAATAAGTAACTTCTGGCTTCCACGGACTACAGATCTTGAGATTGCTGGATATAGTAAAGTCTTTACCGTCCTCTCGGGGGCACTTGAAAAAGGTGCTTCAATAGGAACATTTTGCCATAGTGTCAATATGGCTCTCTATCTTCTTATAGCGATAATCTCCTTACTATCGTATATGTATAACTCTCATGAATTATCTAAAATAAAAAAAACTTTTCAATATATTGGATTATGTATTATTTTCATAGGAATATTGTTTACCTATTCGAGAGGAATCTTTCTTGCGACACTATTCATGGTTCCCATAATACTTATTCTTTTACAGAAAAAAAGAACTTTATTGAAATTTACGATAATAAGCTTTATTCTTATATCTTTTATCATAAATATTTTTCTATTTACAAATCAAGGTATTGGAACCAAATATAAAAGATTGAATAAGGAGTATACGAATCCATTAGATAACTTACGCCTGATGCTGAGTTCTGAATATGTTGAAAAAACAAAAGGTTCACGCCAATGGATATTAAAAGAAGTAGGGAGTACGATAATAGGATCGCTCACGTTAATAGGTTTTAGTCCTGATGAGCTTACTGCGAGGGAAAAAATTCTAAAAGCTTCCGGGGGAACGCTGCGTAAAATAATCACTTCTAAAGCATTTGAAGATGTTTATTGGATAGCTCTTCTGGCTTATTTTGGAATTATAGGAGAAACTTTATTTATTTGGATTTTGTATAAACTGTATACATGCTCAAATTTTGTCTTAAGAAGAGCTCAAAATTATATATTTACTAGTATTGCCGTTAGTTTCTCTACCTTAATTATTCTTACAATTCCTTTGACGTTTCTTGTCAGAACTTTTGAGTTTAGGCCTTTTTGCTTTCTTTTTTGGTTAATGGCAGGGTTGGTAATGAATGAATATCTCCGTTTAAGAGTACAAAATAAACCGTTGGATTTAAAAATATCATAGTTAATACGTATCATGTGTTCTATCTAAGTATAGTTACTTTCTCTATTCTCTTTGTAAGAAAGCAAGATGAGGACTGATTTAAACGTGACAAATAACTTTTATTTGATTATTGGAGGAACTACAAAAGCTGCAACAACATCATTATTTAACTATCTTGCAGATCACCCACAAATTTGTGCTACCAATATAAAAGAGACTCGATTTTTTTTAGATGCAAATTATCCATTGCCTTCAAAATATCGCTTTGAGGATGGTTTGCATAAATATGAAGAGTTTTATAGCTATAGCAAAGATAAAAAGATACGTTTAGAAGCTACGCCTGATTATCTTTATTCTTTCAATACACCACAAAAAATTAAAGATTCCCTGCCAAAGACAAAATTCATTTTTATCTTGCGTGAGCCCGTCTCACGGTTAATTTCCTGGTACAAGTATGCAAAACAGATTGGAAAGCTTCCCGGTGAAGTCACCTTTGATGAGTATGTGCAATTTCAGTTTAAAAATGATGCGGATTCCGATTCCGAACAACGTGTGTCTCATCCATCTCAGTTCGCACTCAAACAGGGAAGATACTCTTTGTATTTAAAATATTTTCTTAAGGTATTTAACAGGGATCAGATTTTCATTGTTTTTTATGAGGATTTCTCAAAGAATCCTATGCTCAATCTTAAATCAATTTGTACGTTTGCAGATATTGATCCAGAGTTTTATATGAACTACGATTTTAAAATATTTAATCGTAGTGATATCATGAAAAGCCTGAAATTACATCAATTCTATGTTAAATTTAGAATTCATGCCCGCAATTATACGTATAATAAACCAGTAATTCATAAAATCCTGAGAAAAATTCGCTTTACATTTGAACCGATCTATTTAAAATTTAACGCAAAATCTTCAGAACAATTGTCAATGTCAAAGGCGACAATGAAGCTCTTACATGATTATTATTGTCATGAGGCTGATAATTTAACTGACCTGTTTGGAACCCGGCCGCCCTGGAAATAGTGAATATCCCGGCAGGTCTAGTACCTTTGATTTCCATAAACGTAAAAAGGAGAAATGTTAAATGAACTTGGATAATTTGGATAAAGACACGAAATTACCCAATTTTATTATAGTAGGAGCGGCAAAATCTGGAACAACTTCATTGTATAATTACTTGGATGAGCATCCAGACGTATACATGAGCCCGATAAAAGAACCAAACCATTTTTCCTCTGATATTGAACCGGAAAAATTTAATAAAGCTTTTAAAAAACATGAGAGAGAAAAAAGAATTGATTTAGATGAATACCTTAATGGGAATATGGACAATAAATTATGGGGAGATTATGTACAAAAATGGGAGCAATATAGAAAGTTATTTAAGAATGTTAAACATGAGAAAGCAATTGGAGAAGTAAGTAATTCGTACTTATTTTCTCAGGTTGCAGCTAAAAATATTATAGAAAAACTCCCGCAGGTAAAAATCATTATGATGTTGAGGAATCCCATGGAAAGAGCATTTTCTCATTATTTAGCAAATATGAGAGATGGGAAAACTATTAAAAATTTTAGAGAAGAAGTTGAAAGTAATTATACCTTGGAAACGAGAGAATGGGGAAAGAAATATTTATATATCGAACTGGGTATGTATTATCAGCAAGTTAAAAGATATCTTGATGTTTTTCCCAGAGAAAACATCAAGATATATTTTTATGATGATTACAAAAAAGATTTGATGCTCCTCGTAAAAGATTTGTTTCGTTTTATTGGGGTAAACCCTAACATAACTATAGATTTTTCAAAAAAATATAATGAATCAAAAATACCAAAAAATAAATATTTTAATTTTATTATTTCAAAATCAGGGATAAAAAAATCAGCTATTAAACTATTTCCCCTTGAGTACAGGGAAAAAATTAAATCAATATTTTTTACGAATGAAAAAAAACCTAAATTAAGCGTCGAAGATAAAAAATTCTTACTCGGTATTTATAGAGAAGACATAAAAAATTTATCTCATGTAATGAATAGAGATTTGCATACTTGGCTGGAAATAACAAAGTAGATAGAGGTTTCGTTTTTCGGGGAAAGACTATGTTGCCAAATTTTTTCATTGTAGGAGCACCAAAAGCCGGGACTACTTCGTTATTTTATTATTTAAATGAACATCCAGAAGTTTATATGAGCTCCATAAAAGAACCAAATTATTTTTCCTGGGATGAGATAAAAAAACAGAACCTTTATTATAAAGAGAAGAATATAACAAAATTAGAGGAATATAAAAAATTATTTGAAGGAGTAAAAGATGAAAAAGCAATAGGTGAGGCGAGTGTATCGTATTTGTTTTATCCGACAGTACCTCAAAAAATAGAGAATATGATACCTAATGCAAAAATAATAATAATGTTAAGAGACCCTATAGAGAGGGCATTTTCTCATTATTTAATGGATCTTAGACTTGGATATGTAAACATTCCTTTTGGAGATATAATTTACGGGAAATCAAATAGCCGAATAGTGTCTCTTTATTACCAGCAATATGTTGAGTTAGGTCTCTATTTCGGGCAAATCAAGCGCTATATCGGGATTTTTGGAAAAGAACATGTAAAAATATTTATATTCGATGATTTAAAAAATAATGTAAAAAAAATTATATCTTCTTTATATAGTTTTTTAGATGTCGATAGGAATTTTGTTCCTAATTTAGAAGAGAAGTATAATGTCTTTGAAATACCGAAAAATAATGTAATTAAGCCTTTCTACAATTCGATGATCATGAGGAGATGTATTAAAAAAATATTACCCGATTCATATAAATCAAAAATAAAGAAGGCTTTTTTTTCGAACGGGAGAAAACCCGTTATTGATGAAGAAATAAAGAATTACTTAAAAAATATTTATGCAGAAGACCGAAAGAAGCTGGAAGCATTGCTGGAGGTAAATTTGAATACTTGGTGTGCATCATAACATGGATAACAGATTAGCTATAAAATTAGCAATTATTGATCCCGTAGGGAATAAAGCTGGGATGGATTATTATGATCTGTCTTTACTTGATTCCATTTCCAAGCTATCGATAAAAACATACCTGTTTACAAACTATGAGAAAAAGAATAAGGAAATAAATATTTATCATTATTTTGATACAAGAGCAAAAAATAAAAGGATATACATATTTAATCTTTTCAAAGGGTTTGTAAAAGCTATTAAAAAGTGCAAAGAAGAAAGAATACATTTTGTAATTTATCATATTTTCTCAACATCTTTTTTAAATTTACTCCCTATTTTATTGGTAAGATCTTTTAATTTGAAATTGATAGCTATAGCACATGATATTTCAGGCTTTGCCGATAACGATGTAGGTTTTTTTAAAAAATTAATTTATGATAGATTAACAAATAAAATAATAGTGCATAATAGCTATTCATATAAAGAAATTTCTAAGGTCCTTCATAAGAAATCTCTGAAAAAAGTATCTGTTATAAAACATGGTGGATATTCAAATCTTATTAATCAAAATATTAATAAGGAGAAGGCTTTAAAAGAACTCAATTTAAATAATTCCAATAAATATATCTTATTTTTTGGGCAAATAAAGAGGGTAAAAGGCTTAGATATCTTACTGAAGGCAATGCCAAGTATTCATAATAATATAAAACTCATAATAGCAGGACAACTGTGGAGGGATGATTTTAAAAAATATCAGGAGATAATAGATTTGAATCATACAGAAAACAGGATAATAAAAATTATTCGATTTATCTCAGATAAAGAAAGAGAGCTATTATTCAAAGCTTCAGATGCATTAATTATTCCTTATCGAACTATTTTCCAAAGTGGTGTTCTTCTCATGGGAATGGGTTATGGATTACCTATTGTTGCATCGGATTTGGAACCAAATAAAGAGATTATTAAACATGCTTTTAATGGCATATTATTTAAATCTGAAGATGAGAGATCCCTTGCTGAAGAAATAAATGTATTACTTAATAACACGGACTTGATATCATATATTGGGAAAAATGCTCAAAAAACTATAGAAGAAGAATTTTCCTGGGATACGATTGCGAATGAATATGTTGAAAAAATATTGGTTTCTTGTAAAAAAGGAGAAGTGTAAGATGAAAAGGTTGTGTCTCTATTCTCTGATACCGGTTTTTCTCTCTATGTTTTTTATATCAACCCCTTGCTTTTCATCGACCATTACTTTTGTTCCAAATCCTAAAGAAGTGGATTTTAAAGATACGAAAGTTATTGTTGGAAGCAAAAGTTCTCTGAATATTCCCACAACGGTAAGTGACCGTTTTACGGTTTCAATTGATTCTTTTAAATCAAGCATAGGTACATTGACTACATTGGAAGATAATGTGCCAATAACTGTGGTAATTTTTTCTCAAAAAATGAAAGATTCTTTATCGAAAGATATAGTCTCAATCCTTAATTGGAGAGAAAGTTATGTGATTGCGATAGGTGATAATATAAGGGTTATAGGTGCTGATGAATTAGGAGCATTGCACGGTTTAACAACCCTTGAAAGACTCATAATAGATAGGAAAGGTAAAATTCCAAGGGGTAGAATTATGGATTGGCCTGACCATAAAATACGTGCTCTCCATTTGGTACTTCGGCTTACAACTCCTGATGATATAAAGCAACTTATTAAGTACGCGCGTTTTGGACATTATAATACTTTAATTTTGGGTGTAGCCGATGGTGTAGGTCTCAAGACTATGAGCCGTATTGCACGAAAAAATGCCTGGACAGTAGAGCAATTTCTAGATGTTGTCAATTTCGCAAAAGAAAATGGCCTTGATATTATACCAAATTTAAATCTTCTTACGCATCAAAGTTTATTATTTGGCAATAAATATCCAGACCTTATGTATAATCAAGATACTTATGATCCAAGAAAAGAAGAGACGTATGCTGCTGTTTTACCAATGATTCATGAGTTAATAGAACTTATCCATCCCAAATCATTCCATATTGGCCATGATGAGGTTGCAGGCCATAATGAAAATTCAAAGAAAAAGAAGCTCTCGAAGGGAGAAAAAATACTCCCTGCAGAACTTTTTTTAAAGGATGTAGAGCGTATACATACCTATTTAAAAGGGCGTGGAGTAGAGACATGGATGTGGGGGGATATGCTTATTGCACCGGACGAGTTTCCGGCAATGCTAGCCAGACATTTACATGGTGCTCAAGAGTATGCTTCCTTAAGAGATAAAATTCCAAAAGACATAGTCATTTGCGATTGGCATTATTTTGATAAGCAATCTGAATTTCCCTCAGCTTTATCGTTTGTAAAAGATGGTTATAGAGTGCTAGGTGCTACCTGGACATCTGAGGAAACGATAAAGAATTTCAGTCGTTACATTGCAAATTTGCCAACGGGGGGAGAAGGTATGATTGCAACCACGTGGTTCCATGTACAAAAGAAAGACTGGAATCTTGTAAATAAAATTATAGTAACATCTTCGGAATCGTTTTGGAATGCAAAATAGGATTCGTGTAGCAATATTAGGAACCCGGGGAATTCCGAATAATTACGGCGGGTTTGAGCAATGCGCTGAAAAGATTTCATCGTATTTTGTCCAAAAAGGACAGGATGTTACGGTGTATAATCCTTCCGAACATTTCTATAAAAAGGATGAGTGGAATGGAGTAAAAATAAAGCGCATCTCTTCAAACGAAAAAAAATTTAAGTCTTTCGGCACCTTTATTTTTGATTACCTGTCTTTGAAAGATGCTTTAAAAGAGGAGTTTGATATTGTTTTTGAATTAGGTTACTCAGTAAGCTCTTTTTTTTATAATTTAAAGCGAAAGAGCAGGTCGAAAATAATTACAAACGTGGCTGGACTTGAATGGAAACGGAGTAAGTGGAATGCTCTTACAAAGAGAATAATCAAATATTGCGAAAAACTTGCAGTTGAAAAGAGTGACGCTCTCATTGCAGACAACCCCGGCATTCAGGATTATCTTTTCAAGGAATATGGAAGAGAAAGCCTTTATATACCATACGGGGCGGAGCTTTTTTATAATCCAAAAGAGGAATTTTTGGAGGAGTATGGAGTAGAAAAATATAACTATTTTATACTCGTTGCAAGGTTTCAACCGGATAATAATATTGAGATGATATTAGATGGATATGTTTTGTCAAAGGCGAATGAGCCGTTTATTGTTATTGGAAATCATTCGGATAACTATGGCAAATTTCTTAAGAAGAAATACAGAGAGCATCCAAAGGTAAGATTTGTAGGTGGAATTTACAATTATGAGATATTAAGTTCGCTGAGATGGTTCTCTAAGCTATATTTTCATGGTCATTCCTGTGGGGGAACAAATCCATCTTTATTGGAGGCCATGGCATCAAATGCATACATAGCGGCACATGATAATATATTTAATAGATATGTATTAGAGAGGAATGGATTCTACTTTAGAAACGCAGAGGAAGTTTCTTCTCTCATTAATAATTATAGAGAAGATGCCCGGTGTGAATTTATTAAAAAAAATAAAGATAAAATAGGAACGTGCTACAATTGGATAGAAGTTTCTGAAGGGTATTTGAAAGCTATGGAAAAAGTTCTAAAACCCGCTGCCTTTCATTAACACCTTTTTACAAAGGTATTTGGAGATACGTATAAAAGGAGAATTGTTAAAAATGCTCAAAGCTGGTTTTATCGGGATGGGGAGAATGGGTATTACCCATTTTTCAATTTTGAATGCCCATCCATCAGTCAAGACAGTGGCTATTTGTGATCAATCGAAGACTATACTAAACTTTTTTAAAAAATATGTTGGGGTAAACACGTTTTCTGATTATGACAAAATGATACAAGAGTCCGGCCTGGATTTTGTTGTTATTTCTACTCCAACAGATTCACATGCTGAAATTATAAAAGCTGCGATTGCCAATAACCTGCATATCTTTGTGGAAAAACCACTGGCAACAAGCTCCGTACAAGGGAATGAGATATTGCGACTCCTTAATGGTAGATCGTTGGTTAACCAGGTAGGATATGTGAATAGGTTTAATGAGGTTTTTATGCAAGTAAAACAATTATTGGACGAGGGATTAATTGGTGAAATAAAGAATTTTACCTTTGAAATGTTCGGTTGTACGGTATCAAAGGATTCCAAATCCAGTTGGAGAAGCAACAGGAATCTTGGCGGCGGATGTATGTATGAATTTGCCTCGCATTGCATAGATCTTGTTGTTTACCTCATTGGTCAACCAAACAAAGTTATTGGCAATGTTCTCCAGAGCATTTTTTCTTCTGATGTAGAAGACCTTGTTTCCTCCACATTCATTTATGATAATAGGTGTGTCGGGAATATCCTGGTTAACTGGAGTGAGTTATCATATCGTAAACCAACGAACAGGATAGAGATTTGCGGGAAGAAGGGAAAAATTGTAGCTGATAAACATGCCTATAAAGTTTTTTTAAAAGAATCCGACGAGTCTCATACATTCCATACGGGTTGGAATACGCGTTACATTACTGATTGTGCAGAGGGTGTTCATTTCTATGTGAGAGGTAATGAATTTAGTCGTCAATTAAGCTATTTTGTTGACTTTATTGAGAAAAAACGTGCTAATAATACCTCCAATTTTGCCGAGGCATTAAAGACAGACATTGTTATGGAAGAGATTTTCAATAATTGTATGGAGATAAAAAAATAATGGATAGGATTATTTTAGGCGACAATCAATTTTTCGGGATTAACCATATGTCTGAAGAAAAGGCACAGGCGTTATCAGAAAAATTTTATGATTTAAAAGCCATTATCAATGTTATTGATGCTGCATATGATTGCGGTATCAGGGCTTTCATGCTTAATACAAATGAAAGAGCGAAAGATATTTGCTCCTATCTTCGTAAAAACTCAGCGCGGTATGCCGATTTGAGACTGTATCCATCTATCCCTTACCCACATAAATATGCTGATCTGGTAAATGAAAAAGGGATCTTTAATGCTGTAAAGGATATTATTATTTCCGAAAATTCAGCAAAGGATATTTTTGGTTTATTGGTCAAAGGGAGTTTTACTCTTTTTGATAGAGATAGTATCAAGGTGATGCAACTTTTGATAGATACCGAGATGAAGATATTTCATGGATTGAATATAAAAGTTGTCTTTTTGCAAAATGTGATTACTGATCTTTTACTTGGATTGGGGGTAAAAGAAATTTTTATTGGTTATGTTAACTATATAAGAGAAAAATATTCGGCTGAACCAGGATTTATTACTATGAACTTGCCAAAATTATGCAACTTTTTACTCGATTGCGGCATAGAAAATCCTATTATTTGTTCTTCAATCAATAAAATCGGCTATTTTATGAACCCTGATATTTCATCATACGAGAAGACCATACGTGAAAAGCAATTTCGCCCTGTTGCAATGTCAATTTTTGCTTCAGGCGCTATTAAACCAAGTGAAGCAGTTGAATATATTCATAATCTGTCTAATATTAAAACGATAGTCTTTGGCGCTTCTAGCGGCCAGCATATAAAAGAGACTAAGAAGTTAATAGAGAGTTATCTTCCTGTTGAAGATAAAAAGTTCCAGCATGTTTAATATTTAGAAGCTATCCCAAAATCTCATGTAAGATGAATTGAGATTTCTGATGTCATATATCCTTTCGGAATTCACCAGGACCCGGCAAGTTCATCGAAAATAAAACTCTTTTGCCTGCCCTTGCTACTATTCGAATGAAAACACATCAATCTCAACCTCGGGGATGATAACAGGCATGGCAACGTGCCCCTTCTGTTCTTATCCTTACCCACATCACCCACATCTTTAAAACATCAACACCACGAAGCACACGAAAAACACGAAGAAAGATTATCCTGTCTGTCATTGCGAGTGTCTTTTCCGAAGCAATCTCTTCTGTACAGACGCAAGATTTTGCGTCTCTACCCCTCGCAATGACATGTTAGGAATCCTCTCCATTTCATACACTTACCTATGAGCCAAAGACTCAACTTTCTCCCTATTCTGTTCGGTTTCATCTATTGGATACTATAATCCCGTAGGGATGTCATGATTATAGAAAAAAACAGAAAAAAGCCTTTAAACCCCGAAAGGGTGACATAGGAAACTCTTTGATTTGAGGAACAGAGTTTCAAGCACATGGTGGAATGGCAGGGAAACTCCGCTACGCTCCACTCCGTTTCCCTGCCATTCAATTTAATATCATGTAGATAAAATAAATTTTATCTTATTTTTATCAAAATATTGTCTTGACAAATGGGTACACCTCACTTTTTTCTCCTTTCTGCATAACGCAGTGTAGCATGTCACATTCTTGTAACGACACACTTATGTGATATTTCACATGTTATCATTTTTGTTTAAGCATCTTTTGTTCTCTTCTTGGGATGATACTTTATATTTTGTTCGAAAATAAAAAAATTAAATTTAACTATAATAACCATAGGTATTTATATAATAATTAATCAAAAGTAAGAAGTTTTAATAGAATAGACATGAAATAGTAACATGTCTAAATTTAAATATCTGTGTACACGTGACTTATCTCAAATTTATAAATACTTTCAACAAGATAACATCTTTACCAGGTAAAATACAATCCGACTTTATGGTATGTCTTTTGATTTTACAAAGAACAAAAACCAAACATACAATGTATTCAAAAATCAAGCATAAATTAGTAAATGGACAAAAAAATATTTTACCCAAATTCTGAGGTGATACATGAGTTATAAAATGATAAGCTCTTTCGCCTCTTTACTTTTCTTCTTATTCTTATGCAGAGGCATTGCATTATCCGAACAGATCATTGTCCCCTCTCCAAAGCAAAGCAATTTTGAAGATAATGATATTAAAGTAGGCTCAAATAGCCGGTTAATTATGCCTGTCTACTTTAGGTATCGCTTTGAATCCGCGGTACTTGAGATAGAAAATTACTTAAAGAGTTTAGATTCACAAGAAAATACTATAGATGTCGTAGTTAAAATATTACCAAATCGACAAACAAAAGCATTAAGGTATTATGAGGGCTACACAATAAAAATATCTTCCCGTGAAATAGTAATTACAGGGAAGGATTATTTAGGCGCATTGCATGGTTTAACTTTTTTTGAGGCATTGGTAAGGGAAAACGAGGGAAAAATCAAAAAAGGGAAGATCGCTGATTGGCCTGATATGAAGGTTCGTGCCCTTCATTTAGTAATTATAAAAGGGTTAAGGCCAGAAGCTATGAAAGAACAGATAAAATTAGCACGATTTGGTCATTATAATACCTTGATAATTTTTATAAAAGATAATGTTCGCTTTAATACCATGGAGCAGTTAGCAAGCGCGGATGCCTGGACAAAGGAAGAATTTTTAGATGTAGTGAGATTTGCCAGAGAAAACGGGCTTGATGTCATACCAGAGATAAAATTACTTACCCATCAAAATAAATTGCTCAAAATATTTTACCCGCATCTTATGTATAATCAAGCTACCTATGATCCTCAAAATAAAGATACATATGATACTATATTACCAATGATTGATGAAGTAATAGACTTAATTAACCCAAAAGCATTTCATATAGGGCATGATGAGTTAGCTGGTCTTAGCCCAGTATCTAGCAAGAAGTGGCTTCGTAAGGGTGAAGTACCGTTACCCAGGCATCTTTTTCTTGCTGATGTACAATATTTGCATAAACATCTTAAAAATCGGGGTATTAAGACATGGATGTGGGGGGATATGCTTATAGCTCCAAAGGAGTTTCCGACGATGCTTGCCAGACATCTCCATGGTATTAAAGGTTATTCTTCCTTAAGAGGCAAAATTCCCAGAGACATAGTTATTTGTGATTGGCATTATTTTGATGAGCAGTCTGATTTCCCGTCAGCCTTATCATTTGTAAAAACAGGTCATAAAGTACTTGGCGCTACCTGGAAGAAAGAGAAGACAATAAGAAATTTTAGTCGTTATATTATCAATATGTCCCCAAATGCGGAAGGTATGATTGCTACAACATGGTTAGCTTCATTAAGAGGTGATTTTAATGCTTTAAAAAAAATAATACAAACGTCGGCTAATACCTTTTGGGATACAAAGCATAGACGACAATTATAGTATTTCAAGGATGAAAACGAACATATCCTCAACAGAGGAAAGACTATCCCGCCAGTCATTGCGAGGGTTTTTTCCGAAGCAATCCTTTACAAGTTTCAGAAGAGATTGCTTCGGAAAAAACCCTCGCAATGACATTTTTAAGGATTCCGTAACGTTCCCTATACCAGCATATAACCAAAGACTCAACTTGCGCCATATTTTGTTCGGTTTTATCTATTGGATGCTATAAATGGACAAGTGAAATACTAAATATATAACGAATTTTAGGAAAGTATATATTGCTGACTTCGTTATTATTTTGAGCCATGAGCTAAGCCAATCCTCTTTGTGAATTTCATTTTGTATAGATAAAGTTCTTTTACAAAGAATGAGGATGAGAAATAGAGGATGAAATAGGTGAAGAATATAAAGAACAGGTAGTAATCCGGGATTTTCATGATTGCACAAAAAATTCCCAGAATAGCAAAGAGTGATGATGCGAAAAGAATTATCTTAACGGTTGTCCCTTTCTGAAAACCCATTCTTAACAGGATATGATGGATATGGTCTTTGCCTGCATGAAATGGACTTTTGTTTTTTAACTTTCGTTTAATCATAACCGTTAAGGTATCAACGATCGGTACAGCCAATACAAGCACGGGAACCATAGGTGAAACATGGGTGTGGTGCTTCTGTGTTATGGCTATGGCGAGAAAGGCGATAGTAAAACCAAGAGAACCGCTTCCTATATCTCCCATAAACAGTTTAGAAGGATGCCAATTGTATTTCAGGAAACCAACAACAGCGCCACTCAAGGCTATACTCAGCAACATCAACTCTTTCTGATGGTTTATGTAAGAGAGAATGGCAAATGATATAAGGGTTATAAAGGAAATGCCGCCTGCAAGGCCATCAATACCATCGATCATGTTCATTGCATTTATAACGCCTACCACACAGAATATGGTAATGGGAATTGCAAGAATGCCGAGATGGACTGGACCGAGTGAAAGGAGGTTCCCGCAAGAGACAAGAACCGTTTTACTAAAATACATCATAAGGATTGCTGAAAATGTTTGTGCTGCAAACTTCCATCGATGATTCAATCCTTTGAAATCATCGATAAATCCGGTAATAACAAGGACAATAAGGCCTACATAAAATCCTCTCAGGTTTGAAAGGGAAATAAATAAGAGGGAACAAATAAAAAAGGCTATGAAGATTCCAAGCCCGCCGACAAGAGGCTTAGGGCTCATGTGGATTTTTCTCTTATGGGGTAAATCCATTAACCCTATTTTAGGTGCGACATTGGAAAGGCCTGGCAGAATAACGAGAGTTATAACGAGCGAAGTCAAAGAAATTAAAAATATCATTGTTTGTTAAAATATCATAGAAAATGTTTTAAGGTATAATAAAAGGTAAGCTCAATTTACTGCACATCAACACTTTCCACATCGATATTCACACCATAATTAACCTCTCTTCCCGGATACATGATACATGTTTCATAAGTAAGCCACAGAAGTAAACTGCTTGATTATTTTGAGGCAAAATAACTATGCGCAAGCATCCTGCAAAGATACCGAAAGATAAAAACCTTCATTCACAAGACACGATTCCTCAAACAGTAGACAGTTCAATGGTAAGATGATACTTTTTAACAACACTTCAAAGAACTTTCAAAACTCCTCACTTCAAATTGCATAATCTCTCAGACAAACCGGTATTGTATTGCTGCGTGCTGCTGAAATTTGGCACTTTATATAACATTGATTGGTTTCTCTGTCAAGGAAAATAAGAAAAATATTTTTGCCAAAAATACTCAAATTATTTTAAGCGCATCATTTGAGATATATTTTTAATAGAATGTATTTATGGATACTCTCCATGATGCTTTTCTAAATTTATCCTTATCTACACGTTGGGTAGGGAGCGAAGGGAGAAGCAAGGTAAACCACGAAGTGCACGAAGAAAGAGCAAATGAGACCTTTCGGCGACGTAAAATACCTATTTCCCCGACACTGGTCCACCCCATACGCATCAAGCCAAGAATAGTGTTCCATAAAAAAGGCGGTATCTCCTTGGAAAAAGAACAACGTGTGTCCATATTCCCCTCTAATCCCCCCTGCCCCCCTTTAAAAAAGGGGGGAAGAAGGATAAGTGTAGAAAAAGGAGGAACGAGGGATTTCCCCCTTTTCTAAAGCATTCACTA
>SULG01000019.1 GCA_005524015.1 Candidatus Jettenia ecosi | reverse complement strand
TACAGTTAAGCTATAGCTACAAAATATAAAATACAACTACTTACCAACATGTGGACAAGTACCAGATTTAGTACAAACTATTTCAAGAGGTACACCACAAGTCTCACAATCGCCAGATTTCTCAATTTGAGGCGCATATCTTCCTTTCATAGTCGTGAAACCTTTACCTGGCTCTGGACTTTCTTTACCACATTTAGAACATTTAAATAACGTCCTTGACCAAACCTTTTTACTGGTGATATCATCACCACATTCATCACAAGCACCAGGAGCAGGCAAACACACACCATATTTCTTACAATTGGTATTAACGCAACTGTATGCAATTTTTTGGCATGCCCAACATGTTGGCAGATCAGTATGCGTCTTATCTCCTTCAGCACGGTGCTTTGCAAAATCCCAAATATACCCTATCTCGGAACACTCATTAAACTCCCGAACATCTTTACACGCATCACACCAATATGCTTCTAAGATCTGTCTTTTATCACAAGGTTTATCCCATGCGGCAAAAACAGATTGAGTTATAGAAACAAATATACATAACATACCAGTTGCAAAATAAAGGCCCTTCTTAACCATAATTCATCCCCTTTCATAAATAACACTATCAAAAGATAAATGGACAATCACTTGAAGCGTAGCATAATCTATACCAAACAAAAATATATAAGCTGACACTACATAAACCACCCATTTTCAATATATTAGAACGATATGTTATCTTATATTATATACTTTCTTATCCAGAAACTATGGCTGTAATCATCCAATATATTAGGATTGATTTCTAATATTCAGTATCTAATAAAGTTCTTATTTGGAATTCTACAGTCTCAAAGAGCAGGCACCAAAATGGTTGTTATCAACCATTACTAATTTGATAAACCATATTTTTGTAATCTATACCGGAATGTTCCTCTTGTTAACCCTAATAGTTTAGCAGCTTTTGTCTTATTATTTTTACTCTTTTCAAGTGCCTGCGTTACTAATTGTTTCTCTAAAGCATCCAGAGATAAGCCATGAGGAGGAATATCAAATTGAACCGTGGTATTATCTGATGTTTGGAATTTATCTTTTGCAGGGAAATATGACCCTCTAATAAGAGATGTTGGTAGATGTTCAGGCATGATTACATTACTTTTACAGAGAATCACCGCTCTTTCAATAGCATTTTGCAATTCTCTAATATTACCTTCCCATTTATGCTGGATAAGGAGTTTTTCTACTTCTTTACTGAGAGAAATTGGCGCTTTCCCCATTTTTACTGAAAAACGTCTCAAAAAGTGTTTGCTTAATGGAATAATATCTTCGGTTCTTTCTCTTAATGGTAATAAAGTAATTGGAAAGACGCTTATTCGATAATATAAATCCTCTCGAAATTTACCGAGCCGCACCAAATCTTCCAAGTTTTTATTGGTAGCACAAATAATCCGAATATCAACTTTAATTGTTTCGGTACCGCCAAGACGTTCTAATTCTTTAGACTCAATAATACGTAATACTTTCGCCTGGATGGCTGCACTCATCTCCGATATTTCGTCCAAAAAGAAAGTGCCTCCGGCAGCTAACTCAAAACGCCCCTTTTTAGTCTTTTCAGCACTGGTGAATGCGCCCTTCTCATATCCGAATAATTCACTCTCAAGTAAATTTTCAGGTATCGCAGCGCAATTCAGCGTAATGAGAGGTCCTCCGGCTCTGTTACTATTGTAGTGAATTGCACGTGCAATTAACTCTTTTCCCGTGCCACTTTCTCCAGTAATTAATACTGTTGAATCAGTCTTGGATACTTCTCCAACCAGTCTCAAAGCATCAGTAACTGCCGGGGAATTACCAATGATATTTGAGAAATTATATTGAGACTCGAGTGCCTGGCGTAAGTTTTTATTTTCAATAGCTAAACTACTCATGCGCAAGGCCCTCTTTACCGCTAGCTTAAGTATCTCATTCTCAAAAGGAGTTGTAAGATAATCAAATACTCCTTCTTTCATTACATCAATTACTGATTCTACGGAACCGTATGCGGACAAAACGATGATAGGAAGTTCAGGTGTTTTGCTTTTAATTGCTCTTAAAAACTCAAGCCTTCCCACTTCTTGTACTTTCAGATCTGTAATTAACAGATGAAAACGTTCTTTATCTAAATAATCCATAGTTGTTACATAATCACTTGAAGTAACAACTTTTACATCTCTCATTTCATCAAAGACCATGGCAAGCACTCTTCTCATACGCTCTTCGTCATCTGCAATTAAAATTCTGTAAGTCATAATTACACCTTTATAAAAGCACTTGACGTACTTTAAAAACCTATTTTAGACTTAACAGCTATAGCTTGCTATTCATACGAACTTTATGGATGTATTACTAAATCTGTAATCATAAAGCCCAAACAAGAAGCGCTGAGAACATAAGGCCTGTCACGATAAGTCCGGTAATCAAAACGGGAACTGCAAAAAGTCTGGTTAGAAAACTTACGAAAAGAGATGACGGGGCAACCTTTAAATTCTCTAATTGCTGCTGTTTTTCAAGTCTGTTAAACTGGTTTAAGCGTTCATGTTTAAATTCTTCTTCAGTTATTTTCCCGGTAAAGATAGATTCATCAACTGGCATTTTTTCAGGAAGCAAGTGAGTATGGAAAAAGTGAATAGTGAAAATAAATCCAGCTGCGAGGATAGCTTCGTATCTATGGATAATCAGCGCTATACCAGGAAGGTCTATAATACTTGCAACAGAAACAGGGATAATTTTTGTGAATTGCACTGGGAACCAAAGAATTAACCCGGTAACAGCCATCACAAGAGTACCCCACATAAGCGACAGATATTCAAACTTCTCCCAGTATATCCATCTATCAAAATTCGGGCGCTTGCCAAGACCGAGGAACCACTTTATATCTCCAATAATATCAAAGATGTCTCTTGGCTGTATAAGTAAGGAGTTTGGCCCCCAAAAGAAACCTTTTTTCTTTTGGACAGAAACGTTATAAAAAAGATAGATAAAATGGATAAATGCTGCAAAAAATGTAACCAAAGCACAAATCCTATGGATGAATCCCGCTGTTGGGTATCCCCCTAATAGCTCATATAGCCATCTTGCCCAATCATAGCCTCTAAATGCCAGAGGCATTCCTGTCAAAACAAGGCCAAAGAAACTAATAATAATTAAAAAATGGCAAAATCTATGTAAAAGACCAAATCGTAAATAATTAATGTTGCTCTTCATCATGCCCCTTTCTCTTGCATTCGTCTCTAACAGTTGCAAACCAAGTCAGTAAGGAATGGAGTCCGAAAGAAGAAAATGTAAACGCCAATATCCCTACATACATCACAAACACTACACATAAAATTGTTTGTGGATTCATAAGAACTTTTTTAAAATTTTCCGGATCATTACGTGCGTTCTTTAATGCTACCATCAGTTTCGTATAATAATTTATATTTTTTATTTGAGGGTGCTCCACATGTTTGACAAAACTCGCATTTGCATTCGCATGACATTTTCCACATGTCTCTAAAATTCTATCTTTTCCAACTTTAGATTCCGGATCAGATGAATTTAATATGGTATGTTTACCATGACAATCAAAACATACCGGCACATCTGTTGTTGTATGTCCAAGGGCCGCAACCTGGCCATGCGCATTATTCCTATAGCTGTCAAAATATTCTTCATGGCATGAGCCGCATGATTCAATGGTTAATTTTCTATGAAGTGGATCGGTGCCTCTAGGCACATCTCTTGGCGATTTCTCACCCAATGGTGAATAATGGTAAGATAAACCAGCATGACAATCCTTACAAGTTGGCACATCTTTATTCTTTTGCTTCATCAATTTTACGTGACTACTTTGCAGGTATTCATCGGCCGGATCGTCATGGCAGAAGGTAATACAATCAACCGGTTTCAGATTTGGTTTGTGCCCTTCAGACAAATCTACCCCATCCAAATCCTGATGACAATCAATGCAAAAGAAATCCTCTCCGCCATGTGCAGATGCCTTAAAAGTGGGTTCATCAATCAACATTGGAACCACTTTAATCTCACCCGTAATTGGGTCTATTTTTGCCTTTTCGGCTACTTTTAATTTTTCTGGCTTTGTATGACATTCAATACAAGGGCCATTATCGCCTGCAAAAAGTATTGCAGGCGATAAGGCAAAACAAAATGGGATTGTCATAAGAACCGACAATCTAAACACTCTTAAACTTGAAAAAAATTCTTTCTTCAAGCTTTTTTTTGGATAATAACCCATCTTACGGACTCCTCCCCAAGCTATTAACAGTATTTATCAACTTACGTATCTTATCGATCTAAGATAATTTAAAGTTGAAGATTGATCCATAACCCTCAATCTAAAATTTTAGTCCTTCTTTTTCACTGGTTTTAACGGTGTATTTAAAATCTCATCCTTTGGTAGTATAGCAGCCCATTTCTTTTTATCTTCCGGGGAAAGCTTTTTGATTGCTATATCAATTTCATCCTCGTCACGATGATCATCTTTCTTAAAATAATCTTTATAATCCATCACCTTATCGGTTTTTGGACATTTATCCTTAGCATCCTTGCTCTCCCAGTGACATCTTAAACACTGCTCTTTCACGGTTGCGGGTCCATTAATCCCGGCAACGATTAAACCAGCATCATATTGTACTTTTCGAGCCATAAAGGGATCTTTCTTCAATAACTCTTTAAACGCATCTTTACCTTTTCCCAAATAGTTCTCTTTTACTTTTTTATACTCTGAACCGGCGCCATGACAGGCTTCGCATTGAACATTCGGTAAATATTTTTTACCTGCCTCCGCAATCTTCTCTCCAAAGGCAGTTGCATGGCATTTTAAACATTCCGGATTTTCAGCATCGGGGGTTCCCTTTAATCTTTTTTCCCATGTATTTGAATGCAATCTTTCTTTATATTCTTCTCCTTCAAAGCAACCTTTACTCATATGACATTTACAGCCACTATTGCTGACATATTCTGCCCCTACAGACAAAGCAGGCAGTGAAAAAGCTAGCGAGCACAAAGAAACTACAACACCCCCAAAAAAAGTTATCCTCTTACTACTTAACATTAAACTCTCCTTTCCCATATCAACGTAATAAATAACAAATACCAAACTTCACCCTCAACTTCTCAACTACAAAGAATCTCGCTAATTTATATTACTGAAAACCTATCATATCGCGCTATAGATAAATCAAGAACTTATTTGAATATAACGTTTTTATTGTTTAATTTATTGCGGTTAAATTATTAGGATATATTATAATTTCAGAAGAGGCTAAAACACTATCTAAAAGATGATAAATGCTTATTTGAGATCATTTTAAAATAAGTTTGTATGGGTTAAAAAACCATCTTAACTGTTGATTTCAGAAAATGTATTGTAGCGTAATTGTAAGAAACATAACTTAGCATGCTTTTTTTATAGTGTCAAGCAAAAATTGTTTTAATAAATAGATGAAGAATTCATCAAAGATTTATTTTTCTCATACTTAAATTACCTGAAAACGCTATATCAGGAGGAAAAAACTGAGGCATTGGTATAGGCACAAAATAAGAGATTTCTAAGGTACTTAGGAGGAATACTTTTTGGAATGCTTCGTTGAAATGTTTATTGATGAGGAATCAAAATAAAAACTGGAACATTAGCCTTTTGACAGAAAATTCTCTACAAAGTTTGTATTGATATTTCCCGTTGCAAATTGTGGATGGTTAATTAACTCCAAATTTAATGGAATGGTTGTCTTAATACCTTCAATAACGTATTCACCCAGTGCCCTTCTCATACAAGCAATTGCTTCCTCTCTTGTCTTTTGATGGACGATCAGCTTTGATATTAAAGAATCATAATAAGGAGGGATTTCATACCCAGCGTGTACATGAGAATCTACCCTTACTCCACGTCCGCCTGGGGGATTATATTTAGTAATTTTACCAGGTTGGGGTCTAAATCCATTGTAAGGATCTTCTGCATAAATGCGGCACTCGATTGAAACCCCCTGGTTTCGAATCTTCCTTTGTTTTATATTAAATCGCTCACCATGGGCAACCCTTATTTGTTGTTTAACCAAATCGATACCGGTAACCATTTCGGTAACAGGGTGTTCTACCTGTAAACGCGTATTCACTTCTATAAAATAAAAATTACCTTCATTATTATCTACTAAAAATTCAACCGTACCTGCATTTTTATAGTGTACGGCTCTTGCTATCTTAATTGCAGCTTTGCATATTTCCTCACGTAAACGTTCAGAAATTGCAGGAGAAGGGGATTCTTCCACAATCTTCTGATGTCTACGTTGCAAGGTACAGTCCCTTTCACCCAGATGAATAATATTACCATAGTTATCGCCAAATATTTGTACTTCTACATGACGTGTATTTTCTATGTATTTTTCTATATAAATAGATGGGTCTTTAAAAGCAGCTTCTGCTTCCCGTTGCGCAACTCCTAAAGAATTAACAAGGCTTATATCATTATGCGCAACACGCATTCCACGTCCGCCTCCACCAGCAGAGGCTTTAATAATTACAGGATAGCCAATCTTATGCGCAACATCGAGAGCTTGCTGTTGGCTTTTTATAACCGATTCGCTTCCCGGAACGACAGGAACCTTATTAGCAATAGCAATTTTCCTAGCCTCGGTCTTATTCCCGAGCTTCTTTAACATTTCCGATTTAGGACCTATAAATACGATATTAGAAGATTCACATACCTCAGCAAAATGACTCACTTCTGATAAAAAACCATATCCTGGATGAATAGCCTCGATATCAGTTATCTCTGCTGCACTAATTATGCTTGGAATATTCAGATAACTCAAATCTGCCTCGGGAGGGCCAACACATACGGTAATATCCGCTTGTTTCAAGTACATTGCATGTTCATCGGCCTTAGAACATATAGCAACGGTTTCGATACCCATTTCTCGACATGCCCGAATAATTCGCAAGGCAATTTCACCCCGATTTGCAATCATTATTCTAGAAAACATAGATCTTCGTGTCTTTCATTAATTATCCATTGCAATTTATTATCGTAATAATTATGCCGTTCTTGTTGAGGGTTTAACGCGGAATAGAGGCTGGCCAAATTCCACGGCTTCTCCATCGTTTGCATAAACATCAACAATCTCACCAACTGTTTCTGCTTTCACCTCGTTCATTATTTTCATCGCTTCAATAATACAAACAACGGTTTCTTCATTTACCATATCTCCAACATTAATACAAGGATCTGCACCGGGAGAACTTGCGCGGTAAAAAGTTCCTACCATTGGAGAAATAATGTCTACAAAATTCTCGTTTTCCTTTGATAATACATACGATGAATGTTCTTGTTCTATTTTTGGGGGGTGTATTGGAGATGCAGTTACTGACGAGATTGCAGGAACATATCCCCCTTCTCTTTTCTTTATCCTTATTTTGGTTACATCTTCTTGTATTTCAATTTCAGACAATTCATTCTCATTCATGATTGAAATTAATTGCTTTACCTTGTCTATAATGCTCATTCTTTATTCCTTTGTGGAGTTTGCTTTTTAATTATTAAACAGGAAAGCCCACAATTAATCTATAAATTATGTAAAAGGGTATAATCCCTTGTTATGTATTGGTTGTAAAAATGAAAAGAAAAAAGATTGGAACGTAATGATGGGTTATACTGGTTAGTTTAATACATAAATTTGTGATTTTCGCAATAATATTCTGATGATCCTCATTTTTTGTTTACCGATAAACATCTGTTATTTTTTTAGGTAAATGGCTCAAAATATTACAACTATCTGCAGTTACTAAAACTATATCTTCTATACGGACACCTCCCCACTCCGGGATATAAATACCGGGCTCTACGGTAAACACCATACCCTCCTCTAATATTTCTTTACTTCTCTTATTAATAACAGGGCCTTCATGAACCTCTAGCCCGATGCCATGCCCTAATCCATGACCAAAACACTTCCCAAATCCTTTTTTTTCTATATAGCTCCTCGCTATACTATCTATATCCTTCGCTATTCTACCTGGTTTTACCTTATCAATTGCAAAACATTGTGCATCCAGCACAATTTGGTATATCTCCCTTAATTTTTGGGATATTTTATCTGTAAACGTAACCCTTGTCAAGTCTGAATTATAAAACTGAAAACGAGCGCCCCAGTCTATTAAAACACTATCGTTATCTTGTATCTGCCTGTCTGTTGTATGAGCATGTGGCTTTGATGCGTGTGAACCGGCAGCGCAAATTATTTCAAAAGAACTTCTCTCGCCGCCTTGCTTCCTTATTTCAAACTCTAAAACATCTGCTAAATTCTTTTCTGAGAAACCCGCTCTTATTTTTTTTCTGATACGAGTATACGCCTTTTCTGCAATATCGATAGCTTGCTGTATCTTTTTAATCTCTTCCCGTGTTTTTCGTTTGCGATATTTTTCAATAATTCCTTGTATCGGCAGAATATGAATCCCTTTTACCGTATCTTTAATCTCATAATATTGATTTATTGTAAGGTATAAGGATTCAATATATAATTTTTTTATATGAAGCTGCTTTAGCTTACCACAAATTGTTCGTATTAAAGAAACTTTTCTTTCAATAATATTAACCCAGGGAATATCTTGCTGAGCTTGTTCAACATACCTGAAATCTGTAAACAAATAATTATTATCCGGTGTAATCAAAAGGATACTTTCGGAACCGGTAAAATTCGTGAGATAATGGATGTTTATTTCATTCGTAATTAAAAAACCATCTACCCCATCCCTTGTTAATTTCCCTTTCAATTCATTCAAATTTTTCATATATGCAGCAAGCTCAACAAAAATGAATCAGAAGGAGACTATCTTTTTTGCTTTTTTATTCTTTCTATGAGCATCTCTACAAATAGCTTAAATTGTTTATCACTATCAATTTGTTCTTTTACCTTCTTTATAGCAAACATAACCGTAGAATGTTTCTTGCTATTAAAATAATTCCCAATTTGCTGATATGACCAATTCAGGAGTATCTTTATCAAATACATACATACCTGACGCGGAAAAGAAATAGATTTCATTTTTTTATTCGAATGGAGTTCACTTCGTGATATATTGAAATAGGTGAGAATTTCTTCCTCTATTTCATTCACTTTAATAACCTTTCCCTCATTATAGAAAAATTCACCCAAAACTTCGTTCGCTAATTGAAGGTCTATTTTTTTCCCATTAAATTTTGCATGTGCAGATAGTGTTGTCAGTGCGCTTTCAACTTCTCTCACATTATCATCAAATTTTTCCGCAATAAATTCCAAAACATCTTCTGAAAAATGTACGTCGAATTTTGCAGCTTTTGACCTTAAGATTAAAAGTCTCATAGCATATTCGGGTTTATCTATTTTTGTAATCATGCCAGACATAAATCGGCTTGCAAGGTTCTCTTTCAACTGTGCAATCATTTTCGGGTGGGCGTCACTTGCAAATATAATTTTCTTAGATAATTCATATAATGCATTAAAAGTATGGAGAAACTCCTCTTGCACCCCTTGTTTATTAGAAAGAAAATGAACGTCATCTATGAGGAACATATCAACATTTCTAAATTTTTGCCGAAACGCTTCCATCTTTCCTTTTTGTAACGAATAAATGAATTCATTCGTCCACTTCTCTGCCGTCATATATACAGCATTTATATTTTGTTCCTCTTTTACACGGTTCCAAACCCCCTGGAGTATATGGGTTTTTCCAACGCCAACAGGACCATGGATAAAAAGAGGATTAAAAGCAGGATGTTTATCATTTACCATTTCCAGGGATGCTGTATAAGCAAGCCTGTTATTCGGGCCGACGATAAAATCCTCTAACTTCAGAACCCTATTTACTTGTAAAGGTTTCTTATGTATGTCTGTTTTCTTATCAGGCAAAGAGATATTTGTTGTGGATAAGCCATTTTCTCTTTCATCGCTTTTTAAAATAGAGAATTTAATATTCAAGTCCTTATTATTTATTAGCTTTCCAATACCTTCTCTCAACACACTTGAAAAGTTCTCTTGCAGCCACACTTGAGTAAAGACATTCGGCACTACAATGTTTGCATAATCATGGTCTAAAGACTCAAGTCTCGTATTCTTAAACCACAGGTTAAATCGCAATGGTCCTACCTTTTCCCGAATATTTTGAAGAACATCATCCCAGATTTTTATATAAGATTCTACCATTACTACCCCTTCATTAGAGTTGATAAGAAATTTGTTCTTGAAATGGATTAAAATTACACTTGAAGAGTGGGGATATTAGCAGAAGGAGTTACACGTGTCAAAAAAAAAGAAATCCTTATTTGTAAAACGTTTTTGGCACATCATCATAATGCACGTAACACTCGAATGAATAATGTAATTAAAAAGATGAAAAGTCTTCAAATGGATGATAAATAATTTTCAAAAAAATTTATTTATTAAGTAGTGTTTTTCCCTATAAAAAAGTATAACTTTTGTAATCTTATATTAAATTGAAACTTAGATACATTTAACCTCGTTACGCCCTCCCTATCGTGCACAAATTCATTTATATAATAGAAATCTTTTCATCCCAACTTTATTAGTAGTAACGAATAGAATTGTGGACAACTTGTTGATTATTAGTTGATTAATGAAAGCGGTTATAAATGTAACGTGCTATATTCATTATATATATAATCATGTTCATTTATTCTTTATTCATTATTTTACATTGTTGATAACATACCTGCTAAATGAATCATCAAATATCTTTGTTTTCATAAAAACATAGATGATAAAGGCGGAATTTGATTAATTTAAATTCCCGAATAAGTATATTTAATTCAGATAGGTGATAAATGGCGCTGTTATCTGGTACGGAGATGAAGGTTTTCCCTTATCCTCTTTCTGTAAAGTAAAGAAGTAAGGCGATAGGTGTAAAATTAATGAAATTAAATATGTGTGAAACAACGGAAAGTTTATTCGCTAATTCACAAAAAAACTCTAAAATTGAACTGTTTAACGATGAGTATAGCTTATGTATACGTAAAACGGCACACGTTAATTTACCATACAACAACTATAGCTTCTTGAGAAGGGTTTATTTTTTGATATGTTTTTTCAAATCATTGATATAATCAGGCAGATGTTTGTAAAGGTATTTTTTCTTTCTTGGTTTTTTTTCTGAGAGAGCATAGCTTGCAAGAATCGGCATAGCTATCGTAGCATCGCTATAAACTACCACATGATTTTTCACCTCTTCACTTCGTATTTTACCCCATGATATAGCCTCTGATGGTGTTGCCCCGGAGAGCCCGCCCCATTGTGGCGCATCCGTGGTAATCTGAATGAAGTAGTCATGCCCTCCTTTATTAATGTCCAGTATCTGCGCTAAGGTAGGTTGCGTTTGCATATAGAAATTTTTCGGAGAACCACCACCAATACTAATTACCCCATTTTTTTTACTATTAAAGATAATAGCTGTGGATTGAAGAACATCCAGGTCAGTATCTATAATAATACCTTTCCCCATAAGTTTAAGATAAGATAAACTCATCCCAATCGAAGAATCACCCGGAGAAGAAACGAATATGGGCACATGGTGTTTCGCAGCCTGTGCAACAAAACTCATCTGAGGCGATGGAGTATCAGAAAGAACCGACTTACCGAGGAGGTAATGAAAATCGGCGGTAGAAACAGGCTCAACTACAGAGATTTTGTTTGTCACATCCTGGATATACTTATCTGTCTTAAGAAGAAGCTCATCGGTAATAAAGATATCATAAATACGCTCGATACCTGCTTTGTAAAGTTCAGTATCATTAACCCTAAAATCTCCCTGATGTATCGGCAGATTTAATGCGAAATGAAGATCGTGATAGAGATTCGCCCCCGTGGAAATAATGAAATCTACAAAACCATTCTCAATAAGGGTTATGAGTATCCCTCCCATGCCTGTTGGCGACATGGCGCCGGAGAGAGTTAAACCGACCGTGGCATTCTCATCAATCATATGACAATACAACTTACATGCTTCTGCCAGCCTTCCTGCATTGAATGCCCCTGAACGGCTATACTCATCAACAAGATCCTTAATCCTCATACCCTTCTTTAAAACTTGTGGAAATATCCGAGGTCTACACAGATATTTATGTTGTAGTTGACATGGTTTAGATTGTTTAGATTTTTTAGCCATAGGTATCTTTTCCTTCAAAGTTATTCTTCAGCGCTTATTATCCATCAAATTTTAATTATCGCAGGAAAGAAAAAAGCAAGGTGAAAGTATATGAAACAATAATACTTCAGTCAATTGAAAAAAGATTTTTCCCGTAATTTTAAAAGACATGGTTATAAAAGCTTATAGAAAATATTTTACCTCACATATAACATCTTCAACGGTTACCGCTTCCAGGCAGGTCTGTAAAAAACAGTTTCTTCTGGTATAAGGAAAGCACGGACTACAATCTGATTTTTTATGAATAATCCTTACCCGTTCTCCCCGTGGTCCCCAGACATTTGGGTCAGTAGATCCAAAGATAGCTATTGTATGAACACCAACAGCAGCCGCTAAATGCGTGATACCTGAATCGTTCCCGATAAAAACATTACACTGTTTTATTATAGCAGCCAGGTTGGGCAAAGGAAGCTGATGGATATGGATAAAATCCTTTACTTTCACCCTTAACTTTTCAACAATTTCATAATCTGCAGGACCTGAAATAACAAGAATCTGTACATCCATTTCCTTCCTTATCCAGAGCATTAATTCGGCAAACCGCTCTGACGGCCAGCATTTTTGCCGGCTCCCACTGCCAGGATGAATTGCAATTAATTTCTTGTTTGAATTATCAATTTTATCCCTTATAAAGTCATTACCGAAAAGTATATCCTTCTCATGTAAAAATATTTTAGGAATTTTACCCGAATCAGGTATTCCTAACACATCCAGAAATTTGATGAAATAATCTGTTATATGGATAGACTCGCCAGAGGGAGGAAAGGGGTCATAATGAACAATAGCTCGCGCACCAATAGACTCAAGGTTTTTCGTTAAAATCTGTTCCTTATCAAAAACAAAAAGAATGATCATATCCATACAGCCAAGCCTCTTCATCAGATGTTCAGATAGTTGAGCATTTTTCATAAAGAGGGTAGCAATATCCGCATGATCAAATCTACTAACGGTATCTGCATAGAAACGTCCTTTTATAATCTCCAGAAAAGATGGATAACCCATAATTTCAATATGAGCACTAGGGAAATAATTACGAATGGCTTCAAGTGCGGGTAAGGAAACAATGAGATCGCCAAGGGCGCCGGGACGAACAATTAAAATGTGTCCTTGTAATGATTTTTTTAAATTTGAGCAGAATGCTGGTAAATAAACGCTGGTAGGTTTATAACGAAGACCTGTTTCTTCCACAAAATAATTTTAATCTATTAATCATAAACTTGAGCATGAATTATTCATTATCTTTTTTCTTTTTAATCATATCAGAAACCTTCTCAAAAAACTTCGGATCTCCGTCAGCTTCAGCCCGCTTTTTTGCTTCTGCCTGAATCTTTTTAACATCAAGAATATTACCCATACATTCCTCTGCTGATTTACACCATTCAACACAGGTAGGGACTTTATCCTTGAAAATAGTCGTACCGCATTTATGACATTCTGCCTTTTCTTCATCACTCCACATCTCCACAATAACCCCACAATTATGGCATTTGCGTTCAATTGGTGTGGGTGTTGCATTTCGTATGCTGCCAGGGCATTTTGCCTTACCCATATTACAATCTCCTTAAGTTACTCGTTAAATTATTTCATTATGAAAAAAGCACTTATAAAATTCTAAGCAAATTTACTTTCTGGGTCAAGCGTTTTCTCAACAGGAATTATTGGATAAAAAAATTGTTTTGAGTAAGACCTTTTTAGACAGGATAAATAAGATTTGCATACCCGATTCACACATTCTTGCGCCTTTTTTAAGCAAATATCCAGCAAAAATAGTTATCACAAACACAATACATACACCAATAGCAGCCGCGTATCGTTCAATATCGAATTTGTTTTTTAGACCGGGCACTCTATAATCCGGCATAGGTTCATGCGACTGAGATTTAACATCATTTCTTTTAAGAAAACCTGCGGTATTCTCAGAAACTTTCTCAAGCCCATCTGGCGTATCAGAGGTAAATGGCACAATAAGAAATACTAATCCTATAATGAGAGATAACCCAAACACTATAAACATTGCCATATTTTTTTTATCTAACAATTTCATAAAATATATAGTCTTTGTTTTTGTGTCCAGAAACCCGTCAGGAATATGCATGTAGCCGCCTTTTGTTTGCCATTTTGAAAATTATATAACATATTAGCAGGAGCACAATGATTTTTTATTATTTAATAATAAGAACCCAAATAATAAGAAGATTATTCAGCAACTATCAAGTAATACTGTAAATAATTCTTCAGGTATTTTTCGATATACATATGATATAGTATATTTATGAGAGCAGAAGTAATACAATTCCTTTCTATTATACCTTTTGGTTTAATCCAAGAAGAGGTTTTAAATTTCCTGCAATTTGAGTTAGCTAACCTCATTGGTTTTCAAGCAAGAATATTTAATGCACAACCCATACCACAATATGCGTTCGACTCAAAAAGGAACCAGTACCATTCTACAAGAATTCTGGAAAACCTGAAACAAATAAAATCAAGAGGGGAATTGATTCTTGGTATTATGGACGCAGACTTATACGTACCAGAATTAAGCTTTGTTTTCGGAGAAGCTAACATATTAGACAGTGTCTGTATCATATCGATAATGAGACTTCGCCAGGAATATTATGGTTTACCTGAAAATAATACGCTCTTCTTGGAACGTATCCTAAAAGAAGCAATTCACGAGATTGGCCATACTTACGGCTTAGCTCATTGTGATAACCCAAAGTGCATCATGCATTTCTCAAATTCTCTCAGAGATACCGATACAAAGGGACCGGGCTTCTGCTTCGGATGCGAGATGAAAGTCAAGTAAAGTTATACAATATTTATGCATTTCGGTATTCTTTTTGCTCAAATTATCCTCCGTTTTGGATTTAAGATAAAAAAACTTAGCAAGGAAACTGTCTCTTAAAAGACCGTACATCAGTTCATCATGAGGAAAACGTGTTATGGAGAAAAAATCAACAGAGAATGGCCTCCCGGTTAAAAATACCTTATCTCTGGATCTCTTAGAGCATATAAGCGAGCCTATGGGAAAGTATCCTTATCGGGGCTGGGAAACAGTATACCGCGAACACTGGAAATATGACTACACCGGGAGAACTACTCATTCTGTGAACTGTGCAGGTTCCTGTACCTGGAAGGTATACGTTAAGAATAATATTGCCTTTAAAGAGGAGCAATATGCGGACTATCCTGATATTAACCCAACGCTGCCTACCTATAATCCACGAGGGTGTCAGAAGGGCGCTAATTATAAGGAATATGTGTATGGTCCGCAACGTTTAAAGTACCCGTTAATGCGGGTCGGTGCCCGGGGGGAAGGAAAATGGAAAAGGATTTCCTGGGAAGAGGCAATGAGGTATATTGCCGATAAAATCGTAAAGACGATAGCTAATCACGGTCCCGATACGATAACATTCTATTCGGCTAACCCTGCAAAGTTTGCAATTACCTATGCCGGGGGTTTACGGTTGGCAAACCTGATTGGCGGCGTTGTGTGTACCTTTTATGATTGGGTTTCTGACCTTCCGCCCGGTGAACCTGTGACATGGGGTGTGAAGACTGACTCATGCGAAGCTGCTGATTGGTTTCACTCAAAATATATCATGGTATGGGGTTCAAACCTGCTGGAAACCCGCATCCCCGATGCCCATTTCTTAACAGAGGCTCGAATGCGGGGAACCAGAATAGTGGCTATCTTCCCGGAATACAATCCAACCTCAATCCACGCCGACATCTTTATTCCTATAAGGCCCGGGACCGATGGCGCCATGGCTTTAGGTATGGCAAATTTTATTATCAATAAAGGACTCCATGATGAGGCATATATAAAACAGTATACCGATATGCCCATGCTCATCCGGATGGATAATAAAAAGTTTCTCAGGGAAAGTGATATGATCTTAAACGGCAGCCCGGAAAAGTTCTCTATCTGGGACCAGAATACCGGTAAACTGGTCCTTGCGCCTGGTACTCAAGGATTTCTTGGCTCTCAGGACTGGACGCTCAATCTTGGTCCAATAAATCCTGCCCTTGAGGGCGTCTTTACCGCGCATACAATCTCTGGCCAAATCCATGTGACTCCGGTTTTTTCATTGCTGAAACAAAAAATTGCCGCTTATGACCCCGTAACGGTATCAGGTATTACCGGTGTGGAAGGTTATCTTGTCGAACAAATTGCGCGTGAGTTTGCAAGTGCTAAGCCGGCCAGGATTATTGCGGGTGCGGGGACGAATCATTATTATCATAATGACCTTACGAACAGGAGCCATATATTACTTGCGGCTTTGACGGGTAATGTAGGAATACCGGGCGGGGGATTTGATCATTATGTAGGTCAGGAGAAGATCTGGTGTGAAGAAGGTACCTTTGATCTTGCTAGTCCTCTTGGTTATGCAAAACAACGGTACCAGCCAACAACGCTCTGGACGTTTATCCATTCACATATTACGTCAGACGTCGATAATCTTTGGCCGCGTCCTATTATAGATTACATACGTGAAAGTGTTCATAACGGCTGGATGCCATTGTATCCCGAAGGGACACTCGACAGCGGCAAATCGCCTAAGATTCTTTTTATTTGGGGCGCAAATTTTTTAAATCAGGCAAAAGGGGTTGAATCACTATCGGCAAACCTCTGGCCAAAGCTTGATCTTATCGTCGATATTGATTACCGCATGAGTACAACCGGCCTCTATGCGGATATAATCCTGCCCGCTGCCAGTATGTTCGAAAAGTGGGATATCAGCACGACCGATCTTCACTCATATATAAACCCATTTACCCCGATCATAGAACCACAGATGGAAAGCAAGACAGATTGGCAAATCTGGCAAGCCTTAGCCAGGGCGCTCCAGGAAACGAAATTCTCATTTACCGATACCTTACCGGACGGAACTACTGTTAACCGTGATTTTTCAACACTGGCACATGATTTTACCGCACAGGGCACTTTAACATCTGATAAGGCTGCCGGACAGTTTATCCTGGATAACTCGGTGGAGACAAGGGGAATGACAATGGACGGAATCAATGAAAAACCACGGCGGTTTGTGGCCACCAGCGAGGAATTTACCAGTGATATCAAGGATGGAATTGCATATTATGGTTTTCAGAGAATGTATGAATTAAAGCAGCCGCTTTCTACCCTAACAGGCCGTCAGCAATTCTATATCGACCATCCCTGGTTCCTCGAGTTTGAAGAAGAATTGCCGGTGTATAAACCCCCTGTTCATGAAGATAAGTACCCGCTCCGGTGGATTACTCCGCATGGCCGTTGGAGTATTCATTCAATGTGGCGGGATGCAAAGTATCAATTGCGATTGCAGAGGGGACAGCCCATTGTCTACTTGAATCCATCCGAGGCTGCAGCCCGTAATCTGATTGATAATGACGCTATTGATATTTACAATGATCATGGAAAGATGATAGCCCATCTCTGCATCTCACCGAGAATACCTCCGGGTATGGCGCTGATGTATCATGGGTGGGAACACTATAGCTTTCGTAAAGGCGGTTTTCAGAGCCCAACAACGATTCGTATAAAACCCACACAGCTTGCCGGTGGATATGGGCAGCTTAAATTTAAGGCCAACTATTGGGGCCCAACGGGAAATCAGAAGGATACGCGGGTGGAGATTCGTAAAGATAAGAACGGATAGAGAAGACAGAATTCAGAAGTCAGAATCCAGAAGATAGGAAGCAGAATGCCGTGTATCATGCATCTGGTAATTCATCCTTATCTGTCATTGCGAGGGTTTTTTCCGAAGCAATCTCCTGTGGAATATGCAAATATTTATATACGGATACCTAGTTCAGTATCTATGGAAAGAGGAATTATTATGGCAATAATGAAACAGATTCGGATGGTTTTTGATCTTAACAAATGTATTGGATGCCATACGTGTGCCATGGCATGCAAGACGATGTGGACGGATAGAGATGCAGGACAGATGCATATGTATTGGATGAATGTAGAAACACAGCCCGGTACAGGTTATCCAAAAGATTGGGAAAATCAGGGGGGGTGGTTTAATGCCGATAGAAATACTATACCGCTTCCCAATATTTATCAAGGTTATGGCGCGCCCTGGGAATATAACTATAAGGAGGTACTGAAGACAGAGGGAGGAGATACTTCTGCTCCAAAATTATTTCCGTCACCAAAACCTTCGGAGCATCATTATGCCAGCAACTGGGATGAAGATGTAGGCAAGGGAACTTTCCCGAATTCTTACTATTTTTATCTGCCTCGTATTTGCAATCATTGTACTGACCCTCCATGCGTGGAGGCATGTCCCCGGCAGACAATTTATAAACGGAGCGAAGACGGCATTGTCCTGATTGATTCCAAAAGGTGCAGAGGCTATCGCTACTGTGTTAAAGGATGTCCTTATAAAAAGATTTACTATAATCCGGAAGAAAAGATATCCCAAAAATGTATTTTTTGTTATCCAAGGATTGAGGAGCATAAAGGAAACTTCTGTGCGACACAGTGCGTCGGCCGCATAAGCTGGATTGGTTATGCTGATGATACCAATAGTAATATCTATAAATTGATAAACAAATGGAAGCTTGCTTTGCGGTTGCATCCGGAATATAAAACCGAACCTAATGTGTTTTATATTCCACCCCTCAGCCCGCCTACCTATTCATTTACCGGCAAGTTAACGAATAGTCCCCGTATTCCTATTGATATGCTGGCAAAGATGTTTGGTGATACCCACGATCAGAATTATGACCAGCGGGCAACCCGTATGAAACAAATCTTTGATATTCTTCAAAACGAGCGAAATAAAGTTGCATCTGGCGGAAATTCTGAACTAATCGATATATTAATCTCACGTTCAGAGGCAGACCGGTTTCAGGTATGAACAAGGAACTTCAAACTTAAAAACATTTACACAGGTGGTATCTTAACTATGCCAGATCATGATCTTAGCGGCTCTTCAAGGGCCATTACAGCAGTATATATACCCGAGCCTATAGCTCTTGACCCATTAGACCCTGCATGGGCACAGACACCGGAAACGATAGTATCCCTCAGCAGGAGGATTCACGAGACGGGGGCAAAAATGGTTGCCATGGGTAATGAAAATAGGCGTATCAGGGTGAAAGTGGTTCATAATGGAACTGATATCTTTTTCTCCTATCAGTGGGATGAGAGTGTACCAAATGTTACAGTAAACGATTACTCGTTTTTTGCCGATGCATTTGCCATGGAAATCCCCCTCATAACAGAGGTAAGTCCTATCTGGATGGGCGCTATGGACAAACCGGTAAATATCATTTACTGGAGAGCAGACCTTGCGAAACCTGAAAATATCGTTGGCGGAGGCATTGGTACTACGCAAATCAGTCCAGATGCAGAATCTCAAAATATCAGACATTATCAGGACTGGGATCATGGAGTATGGACCTTAATTATAACCCGGCTTATGTCTGCCGCATCGCAGAATCAGATTTCTTTTGTTCGTGGCGCTACCCACAGGCTAGCCCTCGCCAATTGGAAAGGCGGAAACGATGCCGAAAGAGGAGGGAACAAAATAATCTCTGACTGGCAGTATCTTTCCATTAAATAGTATCGCAAATAGCGGTCGGTGAATAGAGTATCTCAGATGCCATTATCTACAAGCCATACAGAATCAATTCAGAGAAGCTACCTATACAAATTGCTTTCTCTTGGATTCCGTTATCCTACCCCGGAGACTTTTCAAACATTCCAAAACGGAGAATTTTTAGCAAGGTTATGGAGTACCATATCCTTACTTCCTCATGTAAAGTTCTTGAAGGCAGAACACGCTGAACAGGGCAAAAAGGCTCAAAATAGCCTGGGAAAAAACACCTTTGAGGATTTTGTAGTAAAAGTAATCCAGACCTTCGATTGCGGTATTCCGGAGCCACCATGCCCGCCGTATGAAGGATTTTATCGGAACAGATCAAGAACCGCCGTCATGCTGGATATAACCGAATTTTACAAACACTTTGGCCTTGCAATGAGTAAGAGGGATGGTAAATGCGAACTTCCTGATCATCTTTGCGCTGAACTGGAGTTTCTTCATTTCCTTGCTTTTAAAGAGGCACATGCAAGGATTAATGAAGACTCAAAATTTCTTGAAGGATATCTTCTTGCACAAAAAGACTTTCTCAGTCGTCATCCGGTACAATGGATTCCAAAGTTCTACGATTCACTTTGTAACCGGGCTGATATCCCGTTTTATAATTCACTCACCCGGGTTACCGTAACGTTTATCACACATGAGCTTGAATTGATAACTTCTCGTGTAAAACCCTTTTCAAAAGAAGAATGAGGTAATACTGATGCCCCGATATACAGAATAACTGTTCAATTTTGGTAATTATTCAAAAAAATGCAAAACTATAGCACTAAACAAATGAAACCGGACAACGAATAAAATTGTTTAAATAGTTACAATTTTTCTCCGGTTAAAGAAAATAGATTTTGACTCAAAGGTTTTTTCTTGGGATAATTTAAGCATATAAAATATAATTAAAAAAAGTAAATTTTTCATACTACAGAAACGATAAAGAGTAAATTTAATGAATGATAACAATAAACAAAAAGAGCTAGAGGAAATACAAATCCGTAAGGTACTGGATAGCTATGCAACTCATAGTCCTTACAGATTAAATCCGGACACGAAAATTGTGGATAGGGTAGTAAAAGGACTGGCAATGCGTAAAATGAAATATGGGTATGCATTTTGTCCTTGTCGATTAGTTATGGGAGACGTAGAAAAAGACAAAAAAATCATTTGTCCGTGCGTTTATCATGTTGAAGAAATTGCACGTGACGAAGAATGTCATTGTAATCTTTTTGTAAGCGCAAGGTATCAAATAAAAGATACTTGATGTAAAAGAAAGAAAAGGCTTTTAATTTGCTGTAAGAAACAGAAACCATATTGGAACAAACGATTGTTCACCTTATATCATTCATTCATTTATGTATGCTATCTTTGTTATTTTGTGTTAAACAATACGAAAAGACACAGAAAGGAGAATCGTTATGTCTGAAGACGTAGTTGTGCTTACCGATGCAAATTTTGAGGCAGAAGTGCTGAAGTCAAATATTCCTGTATTAGTGGATTTTTGGGCAGCGTGGTGTGGTCCATGCAGACAATTAGCTCCTGTAATAGATGAATTAGCAAAAGAATATAAAGGGAAGGCTAAAGTCGGGAAATTTGATACGGAAGAAAACAATAGCATCCCCGCTAAATTTGGGATCACGGCAATACCTACCATTATCGTATTTAAAAATGGAAATACGGTGAATAAGATGGTAGGGGTAAAATCGAAGAAAGACTTAAAAGCAGCACTGGATGAGCAATTAACATAATTGCAATCATTCGTCCTAACAATTATTAAGGTCGCAAAGATAAAAGCAGAGATAAAAGGAATGATTTAATACAATAGACGTAACAACCCATCTTACAAAGGATAAAGATTACTATCCTCCCAATTATAAACACTGTTGGCAAGTTTTTATATACCTTTATCGCCTGGAGTATTCCTTTACGTTCTCTGCATCTTTGCGATTAACTATGGTCTCAGGAGATCCTGAAGCTTAGCCGCTATATCACCACTCTTCATCAATGTCTCGCCAATTAAAACAGCATTAACTCCATTCTTGAATAATTTTACTATTTCAGCGCGTGATGTAATGCCACTCTCGCTCACAATAATCTTTTCGCTGGAAATCATGGGTCGTAGTTGAAAGGTAATCTCCAGGTCAGTCGTAAATGTCGCAAGATTCCGGTTATTTATACCAATAATATCAGCATTCGTTTGTAAGACCTTTTTTAATTCTGGTTCTGAATGCACTTCTACCAGGCAATCCATACTGAGTTCTTTCGCCAGTTCTAAAAAGTGCTGAATTTTTTCTTGAGAAAGAAGTGCGGCAATAAGCAGTACGGCATCCGCTCCTGCAGATCGAGCCTCATAAATTTGGTATGGATCAATGATAAAATCCTTTCTGAGAATTGGTAAATTTGTGGTTTCTTTTACTCCGGTTAAATATGATAAGCTTCCCTGAAAAAACCTTTCATCGGTAAGTACGGAAATAGCTGCAGCGCCATGGACCTCATACATATGAGCAATTTCTACTGGATTAAAATTTTCTCTGATAATACCTAAAGACGGAGAAGCCTTTTTAATTTCCGCGATAATACAAATATTGGCATCAGATTTTAGGGCAGCGCCAAATGGCCTTGTCCTTTGCCCTTTTCTGCTATTCTCTTTTAAAACTTCAATAGGGATACGCTTTTTGTTTTCAGCGACTTCACATAATTTATATTTGTAAATCTCATCTAAAATTGTCATGATTGTTTTCGCCTCATTAAAAAACTTATAAAACGGTTATTTCTATCAGGAAATGCATCTGTTGCAATAAGCATTTGCAGAGAGGAAACTGATTGAACGAGACGAAAAGAAACCCATAAGCATAGTACTAATCGCATGGTAAGATATGCCGTATGGTATATAAAAAGTTTGAGAAGAAAGCTGCATGATAAAGTCACAAATAATGCTACTGCTGCATAGAGACAATATTTATACCGGTAGCGGATGCCGTATCCAAGCCCTATCATGAGTAATCCAATTACAATGGAGCCAAACCCATATCCCCGTAGAGCAAGGCCTTGACTAACAGTCAGCGCCAAAATGCTGAGGATAATGCTCAATATACCCAGGAATATCACCAGATTTGCTACTTTTCCTACACGTTGTGCGTGATTCATAAAATATTTTTCATTCGTTTTAGATTTTACCCAATAGGATAAGAATACCGATAATAATAAAAGCGATAGCTGCTCCCACTTTAATAAAATTAAGAGGCACAAATTTCGTTATAACTGAACCTGCAGCAATGCCAATAACCGTAACCAGAGCAAACGCAAGCATAGCGCCAATAAAAACAAGCACAGGTTTATTTGTCTTACTCGTCATAAGGATAGAAGCAAGCTGCGTCTTATCCCCTAGCTCAGCTAGAAATATGGTAATAAAGGTGCTTGCAATAATCTTCCAATCCATATCAGTATATCTCCTTTATATTATATTGCTTTATTTTTACATTTGAATCTAAAAATTAAAATAGAACTCTTATCGGAATGCTGCTAAAGAATCAACTTCAAATATCATTAAATTTTCAAAACAAAAAGACCTCCTGCACTTTCTTAAGTGCAGGAGGTCTTTGGTAAAGAATTATTTCATAAGAACACTTAGTGATGTTCTTCTTCTACGATAAACTCTACAGCATCCTCATAGGACTGCCTTCGGTAACCGAATAATGACACAACGGTTCCCGCAGCAAGCCCCGTAATCCACGCAATAATAAAGGTAACAATCACAGCCTTTATCTGTAACCCGGGAACTACGTTTTTCGCAATGAAGATAGCTGCCAATCCCCCCAATACGCCAGGCATACCGTGAAGATTATGAACGCCGCAGGTATCAATACCTTTTATGATCCTTTGCACACGTGGCTGAATAAGCGCAAAACCAATCACACTTAAAATACCGGCAATAAAACCTAATATCAGAGATGATTTGGGAGTAGTATGAGCGCAAGAGGAACCGATAGCCACGCCACCGGCAAGAGCTGCATTGGCCATATCTTCAATAGCGATCTTTTTTCTGATCATTGTGCTTGCAAGATAGGTAGATACGGTTGCGCCACACAATGAAAGGATTGTGTTCACTGCAGCAAGAGGCATCTTCGATATTTCGGCAGGCGCAGCACAAAAAGACGGCCAGAATATCCAGAGGATCATACTCCCTAACATCGAAAATTGATTACTGATTTTATCGGATTCAATTTTCTTGTTGAAATCTTCTCTGGTAGTCATCCTTACAATCACGCCTAACCCGAAATAGGCGCCAAATTGATGAATAACAATCGAACCGCCCGTATCAATCAACAACCCCTTTGGTATAAGCCCCATACCATTGTCTAACATAATCCATTCATTCAACATATAGGATGGAACGAACATGAATGCCATAATCATATATTGAGACATCTTTAACCTACCCAGGAAAGCGCCAGTGGCAATCAATATACTGGCCGCACAGAACTCAGCAAGGATAAGCCGGTCCATTTTCAATTCAGCTGGTTCTCCAAAAATTCCTTGTGCCTTCAGAAACATATAGTAAGGAATTACGATGCTTACCGCAATGTAGGTAGCAGTAACAGCGCCATAACCATACCTCTTAACAAAAACCATTAAAAATCCGAAACCAACCATTAACATCGCCATAACATGTATAGCTTTGCCATATTTTGTTAATTCAATAAAATCCTCAAGAACTGAAGCCATTCCTTCGCCACCTGCGCCGATTTTGAAAAAATCAAAATCAGCATCGACGGTAGTATTTAATTGAGCATTAAAACCAACAATCCCAACCTTGGGGCGCTCTAATTTTGCGCCTGATATAACATCCACTGTAGTCCAGGAGTTTCCATCACCACTAAATGAACCAGTAACATTTTCTCCTGATTTTGTTAATTTCAGGTATAGGGTGGTTAATGTTGTTGGCACAGATTTACTACCGGACATCCTTGATAGTTCTCTGCTCATTTCCACATTGTCAACATCATCCATCTGGCGGGTGAGCATAACATAGTTGTCATCGCTCTCATACATAATCACTCCAGCCTGCTGAAATTTTTGTTTGGGATTATAGGTAACCTTGGTAACGACCTCAAAATCGCCAAGAGGCGCTCCTCTCAGAAGCTTTATTTTATTGTTTACATTGATTTGCCACAGGTTTTCTGCCTTGGTAGTAATCCTTAAATATCCGGGATGAACCAATAAATTCCAATCACTTTGATTTTCACGAATTATGAGCCACGAAGGATCCAGTGTCTGACTCTCAAATTCATCCTCATATAGTTCAGCTGCACAGCTTGCTCTCTGTACTCCTAATAAAGGGATACAGAAAAGAATTATACATACAATACTATATAACTTAAAAATAGTTCTTATTGCCATCCGGTTGCCCTCCTTTCCAATTAATTATAAAATTCCAATACAATACTTACACGCTTTCAAAATAGGTATTTTCAGATTGAACATAATTTTAATTCAGAGAATTATCAAATCTCTTATTCATGAAAATGGATGATTTCCGCCAGCTAATTGTAACTATTTTTACCCCTGCATACATACTATTTACAGAAATTGCCTTTCTAAATTCTGTATATTCCGCTCATATGTAAACAATAATTTAAACTGTATTTTCAGTCGCTTTATCTTGATATTCCTGGAGATATATATATTTCATTTGATAATAAATATCAAGCGAAAACTCTTGTAATAAAGCCATATTTCCCTTCTCAAGATATAGAGTAAAGAATTTAAAGATATTGAATAGAGCGAAATATATGCCAGAAAGAGTCTGGTTGGGTTGGCTATTGTATAAAATCAGTCAAGAATACATTACTGGTAGGTATGGAGGTGTGAGGGCAGGATATCCAAATTTATTGGAAAGAAACTCTCATTTTCATACATAAGGCTGTTGGTATTCAGAGTAATATGATACCGTGCTATTGACTTTATCCGTATTCATCTGTGGTTAGTTTTATGGATAAAACCTGACGATATGGAGTTTACTTCCCTAGCAATTGTGATTTTTTAAATTCATAATCCTCTTCAGATATGAGACCTTGCTCCTTTAATTCATTTAGCTCCGATAGTTTTTCGTTTTGAATTTTGTTTTGAGTAGGAAAAATGTCATGAGGAGTATGTTTTTGTGTGCTGGTAAGTTCCTTAAGCTTGTATTCGTAGTCGTCTTTTGTTATAAGCCCTTCATAGTAGAGATCATTAAGTTCTTCAACTTTTTCCTCATTGCTGGTATTTTTGGATGGCGTTGAGATCTTCTTTTCCTCATCTACGCTGACAATTTCTTTTCTCTTACTCTCGTAATCTTCTTCTGTAATGAGTCCTTCTTCATACAATTCTTTAAGCTCTTTGATCTTTTCGTCTTTACTAACACTTTCTTCTGGTTTTGAGATTGCTTCCTCTTCAGTTGCAGTAATTTCATTTCTCTTGTGCTCGTAATCACCCTCTGTAATCAAACCCTCCTGCATCATCTCATCCAAGGTTTGTAATTTATCCTCAGAGGACTCACTTGGCTCATCTTCTTCATGCATGATTGGTTCATTCTGCATTGGCTCATTTTCATTTGATAAATCCGGATCGTTCTTCGTATAGGTATCTTCATCAGAAAAATCATCCTGTGGGATTACCTGATCTTCCGTATTTTCTGAAATAAGCTCATCGTCTTCCAACGGTATTTGATTTCTTGCAGGGCTTTTGAGTTGTGGCAACTCACCGATGTCCTTGCCTTTCACAATTGCATCTTTCTTTTCCTCGTATTCTTCCTCAGAAAGAGTCCCCTCTTCTTTCAGTCTAAGTAATTGTGTAAGTTTTTCATGCAAGTCCTTAATATTTACTATGGGTTCTTCTGCAAGTGTGGCGTCTTGTGATATCTTTTTCTCTTCTGATGCAGGATGTTGTACAGGAGGAATTGGTTTATCACTATCTATGTCCCATTCTTCATGTGCTGGTTTATGTAAATTATTTTCTGCCAGATTTTCAGATGTAACTTTAGCTGGTTGAATTTCTTCCTCGTTTGGCTCAGTCACAGAAGATGTCTTATCTTCTTCAACAACTCTCTCTGGTTTTTTTGCGACGATTCTTTTTTCTGTCTTTGCGCCCCTATCAGCTTTCTTCTTTCTTTTAATCTTTTTCTCATCCCTCCCATCAAATGGGGGAGAAAAAATAGATACAGCTACGAATAATTCATCACCGGTATTAAGAAATTTATGAACAGTTTTACTGGGAATTTGTAAGATAGAGCCTGGTTTTATGAGATATCGGGAACCATCGAGTGTGGCAATACCACTTCCTTTTTTTACATAGATAACCTCATCGTGTCGCTTATGATAATGAGGATACAACTCCCCGTTCTTACGGACTTGAACAAGATGCATGCTCGAATTTTTATTTTCACCCACACTGGTAATTTTTATCTCTTCGTCTTCTTCGAGTGGATTTTTATCGGCAATCTCTTCAATATTTTTAACAGTGACTGCATAGACTTCAGGAAATTTTGTAGGATGCTTTAAAGATTCTACAAAATTAGCGGGATAATACTTTACCGTTGTACACCCGGCGATAGATAATGCTACAGAAATAAGGGCAGCTAGAAAGAGGGTTTTTTTATCACTCATTAGTTATTTAGTCTTATAGTTAGTGATCTTTTCAGACCCTTCTTTGAAGGGTCTGAATAAGGAGCATCACTTTATTTGCTGGAGTAATACATACATTAATAGGTTTGTAATTAGGAAGATTTTTAAAATATCAAGATTTACACAAACAATTAAAACAAAATGGAGAAACTATTTCAAGTACGTATTTAAAATGCTTACATCTTTATCGAAATTCCTATGCAGGTATAAATAGAGCTTGAAAGTTCATTGATTTCTTGTATTATTCAATGAAGAAACTCTTACAGTCAGCAATTGACCCACGTAGCAATTTTATTTAGTTATCCGGCATTTTAAGCACCCTGATATTGCCTTCCAGGCATCTTTATAGATATTCCTAAAATATTTTATAGCAAAATTAGGATAATACTATGGAACAACATTTAGAAGATTTACAGGAAAGATTTGTTAAAACCGCAAATAAGATTCAGATTGGCAATGAATACTATATTAGAGCGTCTGCCGTTGCAGTAAACCTTGAAAAATTAGTTTTAAAGAAGAATGAGACCTTTCTGGTTTGTGATAACAGAACAGATATTCCAGGACGTGTCTCAGGGGAGATGGGTTTTTATTTTGAAGGAACCCGCTTTTTAAACGAGCTTGACTTCCGAATAGCTGGAGAATATCCGATTTTACTTAAGTCTTTTGCCAATGAAGACCTCATGGCAGATCTTACCAATTCCGATATCTGCCAGGACGGAGCAGTCCTTATTCCCAGAGACTCTATCATTATAAACCGGAAAGTCTCTGTAGAAAATGCACTCCTTGTGTCAGAGTTTACCCTAAAAAATTTCCATATTGTGCCTATCCGCTTCTCAATAGAGGTATCATTCGGAGGAGACTTTATGGATATCTTTGAGGTTCGCGGAGCAATGCGTCCATCCAGAGGCAAGCTCTTCCCGCCAGAATGGCAAGATGGAGAGCTCCTTTTGAGTTACCAGGGTTTAGATAATATCGACCGGACAACTTCTATCACTTTGGATCCAAAGCCTGATGAGATTGAAGGAAGAGAGGTAAGATACTGGATTGAATTGAATCCCAGAGAAGAGAAGAAAATACGTCTTACCGTAAAAGCAAAAGCGGAAGAAGAAAAAAAACCTTTTGTACTGCTCGTGCCGTCTTTTAAAAATACAACACACAATAATTTTAATCAATGGGTACATTCCGGCTGCTCCATTACATCGAGCAACGAGCTTTTTAATAAATGGATTAACCGCTCATTGCGGGATATTTATATACTGAACACTCATACACCATGGGGACTCATGCCCTATGCAGGTATTCCATGGTACGTAGCCCCGTTTGGACGGGATAGCTGTATTACTGCTCTGGAACTCCTTCCGTTCAGACCCGAGCTGGCAGAAGGCACCTTAAACTTCCTGGCTCATTATCAGGGAAAAACCTTTAATACCTTCAAAGATGAACAACCGGGAAAAATACTCCATGAACTGCGAAGGGGAGAAATGGCGAATTTACAGGAAATTCCTTTTGTCCCTTATTACGGCACTATTGATGCTTCTCCTTTGTTTCTTATTTTACTCTATCAATACGCCACATGGTCAGGAAATTTATCCAAGGTTAAAAAATGGTGGCCAAAGGCGCTAAAGATCTTAGATTGGATAGATCGATATGGAGATATCGATGGAGATGGATATTTAGAATACTATAAAGAATCCCCGAAGGGTTTAATAAACCAGGGATGGAAAGATTCATGGGACTCTATCTTTCACAAAAATGGAGAGCTTGCTCAGGCCCCTATAGCCTTAGCGGAGGTGCAGGGTTACACTTACATGGCTAAATCGGGAATGTCTTGTCTTGCTGGACTGTTTTCTGACTTTGACTTAGCAAAAAGACTCCAAAAAGAAGCAGAACAATTGAAAGAAAAGTTCCATAAGGACTTCTGGATGGAGGAAGAAAAATTTTTTGGCATTGCTACCGATAAAAAGAAAGAACTTTGCCGGATTGTTTCTTCAAATCCAGGCCATTGCTTATGGACCGGCCTTATCGATAGCAAAATAGCGGAACAGGTTGCACAAAGGCTTTTCCGTGACGACATGTTCAGTGGTTGGGGAATCAGAACTGTGGCTGAGAAAGAGGCCCGATTTAATCCTATGAGCTATCATAACGGTTCTGTTTGGCCTCATGATAATGCACTGATTCTTTCCGGCTTAAAGAAATATGGTTTGAACAGCTATGTAGATAAACTCGCAACAGCTTTATCTGATGTTTCTACATTCTATTCAGATTGCAGACTCCCTGAGCTCTTTTGCGGCTTCAGAAGAATATCCACTCATGGCCCTACCCCCTATCCCACATCCTGTTCTCCGCAAGCCTGGTCCACCGGTGTTGTTTTTGAGGTATTAAAGGCTTTTATTGGTCTCGAAGGGGATGCTATAAATAACAGGGTTTATTTTATTCGTCCTCAACTGCCGGAGTGGTTAAACTGGATTGAGATAACGAATCTGAAAATTAGTGGCAAATATCTTGATTTTTATGTAATCCGTGGACCATATACGACTACTATAGAAATCCAGAGAAAAAGTGAAGATCTGGAGGTAGTTATTAAAGGATAATCCTTTATTGCTGTGCCTCAAAATCAAATAAAGGGTGCTACAAGGCTTTCTGCCGTTCATCATACGAGCTCAAAACCCTGAAATTCAGATGGGTTTCGCCATTGTTCTAACCAATATACATTTCTTTACTACTCGCCGCCCTATGAAAATTCATTATCCTCTATTTATACGCTTGTTTTTCAAAAGTAATCCCTTTCTGTATTTCCTCTATTTTGGCCTTATTCCTGCTTTTCCTCCTAAAGAATCACACAGGATAAATCTTTGAGGTAGCTTCATAGATTTGGCATGATCCTTGCGCTCTTACCATATTGCTAACTTACGTAATTTAAACAGTCAGCAAAGAATGATGATAGACAGTTATAACTACGTGATATAGCTTTTTGTGAGACATGAGAATGAAATACAGAACATCCCTGATGCAAATTTATCTTTCTATAGAATTAGTTTCCAGACTTCAAATTTATTTGTAGAAGGATAAAAGGGCTATTTTTATTAATTTATATACTGTAAACAATCGATATTCATGTTTATAAGTAGCTTTTAAGCTAATTGTAGTGCTGGGAAACAGGCTTTCTACTCCTCCACAAATTCAGGTCGGTATGATAGACCGTTCATTCTCCTCGATTACAAAAGCATATCTCATTCCTTTTTTCTTGAAAGAATACGTGGCGTTAGCAAGAGAAATAATCTTACTATTACTCCGGTTAGGTATACCCACGGAGTATTTTTGCTCTTCAAAATAATCTAAAAACTGAAAGAGTAAGTATAACTAAAAAAGAATTTCCTTGATTCAACAGGTAATTCGAAAGGAGATCGATTTATGAGAATTGCCCAAGTTGCTCCATTAATAGAGCGGGTCCCGCCGGAAATGTACGGCGGAACTGAAAGGGTTGTTTATTATCTTACAGAAGAGTTGGTTAAGAGGGGACATAAGGTAACCCTGTTTGCTAGCGGAGATTCCGTTACATCCGCTAAATTGGTACCAATTCATGAGAAGGCTTTACGGTTTGATCCGGATATTGAGAATTGCTATCCTTATCATATGCTCGAATTAGGAATCGTGTATGACAGAGCCAGGGAATTTGATTTGATCCATTCTCACATGGATTTTATGACATTCCCCTTCACCACTCTGGTTTCTACACCTACCATCCATACCCTCCATGGACGGCTTGATATTCCTGATATTCACAAGATTTACAAACATTACCGGAATTGTAATTTCATTTCCATTAGCAATGCACAGAGGAAATTTATTCCTGATTTGAATTGGATAGACACTATCTATCACGGGTATCCTCTTGAGAAATTCCCTTTCAATCAGGAGCCTGAGGATTATTTGGTTTTCGTAGGGCGAATCTCTCCGGAGAAAGGCCCTGTCGAAGCAATTCAAACCGCAAAAAAAGCACAGAAGAAACTTATTATTGTCGCAAAAGTTGATCCTGTCGATAGAAATTATTATGAGGAAAAGGTTAAACCTCTTATTACCCCTCCCCTTATTGAATATGTTGGAGAAAAAACAGAAGAGGAACGCAATGAGATTATGAAAAAGGCGAAGGCCCTCATTTTCCCTCTTGATTGGCCAGAGCCTTTTGGATTAGTCATTATTGAATCATTGGCATGCGGGACTCCCGTAATTACGAGAAATCGAGGCTCCATTCCAGAGCTTATGATTCATGGGAAAACTGGCTTTATTTGTGAAACCTGGGAAGAAATGGCCGATGCTGTTCAAAATCTCAAGGATATTGACAGAAGGGCATGCCGGCGGCATACAGAGGATAATTTCTCTATTTCTCATATGGTAAGCAGGTATGAAAAAGCTTATGAGCTAATAACAAGTAATAATCGGCCCAAAATCTTGCCCCTGCGACTTGACCGGGGATCAGCAAAGTCTCAAGTAACCCCATAAACTTCAACTTCACACTTTAGTCTTATTTCATCAGGCAACGTGACATGTCACAGTTTCGTGACGGCACACTTTTGTGATATGTCACGATCTTCCCATTTCTATTTTCAGATTTCTCTTTTTTCTCCTGCCATACTATTATTTTTTGTTATGAAAAATATAATTAAGATAATTTCTTCTCTCATGGTACATTTTTTGATACACAATCTTAAGATTAAAGCTGAGACGATTCTTACAATTAAAATTATTTACATCCTGGTTTTCATTCAAAATTATTTTATATGATATCAATTTTAAGCAGGAGATAAGGCATTATAATAATGGGAAAATACATTGCTTGCCGGGTAATGCAAGTATTGGTTTAGATAGTTCAGATTTTCTCCCTTCTTGTATAGTTAGTTGTCCGCATTATTACAACGCTGTGCTTCCTATCTTTTTGTAAAAGTCTTAAACATCTCCTTTGTCAACAGCAAGAAACTTTCTTTCGCATAATGATTACCTATGGAATTTAAATACACAGGTTAAGAAGGATTCTTGCCGGTTAGAGAAATATCTTTCCAGGAGGCTCAACATGAAAACATCTTTTATAGAAACAGAACCTACAATAACATCGGGCGTGACAGACTCTTTTTGGGTTTCAAATACATCTCCCATGGTGTTTTCTCCACTCTCAAGAGATATTACTGTTGATGTTGCTATCATTGGCGGGGGTATTGCAGGAATGTCTGTCGCATATTTTTTATCCCGGCAAGGAAAGAAGGTCGCCGTAATTGATGATGGTGTAATTGGCAGCGGTGAATCAGGACGTACTACTGCACATCTTACCTATGCCGTTGATGGACGCTATTATGAGCTTGAAAATCTCCACGGAAAAGATGGAGCAAAGCTTATTGCTGGAAGCCATAATGCTGCAATAGATCATATTGAGTCTCTTGTAAAAGAAGAAAATATTTCATGCGATTTTGAAAGAGTAGACGGCTATTTGTTCAGCTCGGGAGAGGATTCTGAGGAGGAACCCTTGAATAAAGAGCTTGATACCTTAAGCCGTATTGGCAGGAAGGAAGTCAGACTCGTAAAGGAATCGCCAGCGCCATTTCATACAGGAATGTGCCTTCACTTTCCCCTTCAGGGACAATTCCATCCCTTAAAATATCTTTCCGGCCTTGCTCAGGCAGTTATACAGAGAGAGGGGAAAATCTTTACCGAGACTCACGCAAAAGATTTCAATGCATCAGGTATAACCACCGATACCAATTATACAATAAACGCACACGATATTGTCGTAACTACCAACACACCGGTAAATGATCGTCTCCAAATGCATACAAAGCAAGCGCCGTATCGGACATATGTAATTGGCGCCAGAATACCGAAAGATTCTGTGAAAAAAGCACTTTACTGGGATACTGGCAAAAATATGGGAGGAGTTGCAAACCCTTACCATTATGTGAGGATACAACCAATAGATGAAACGAATGATCTTTTGATTGTCGGTGGAGAAGACCATAAGGTAGGACAAGCATACAATAATGCGTACGAGAAAATTGAACAGTGGACTAAAGAGCGGTTCCCCATGATAAAGAACATTCCTTATCGGTGGTCCGGACAAATCATTGAACCTATGGATAGTGTCGGTTTTATTGGCCGTAATCCTCAGGATAATACTGTTTACATTGCAACGGGTTTTTCTGGCAATGGTATGACACATGGCACCATCGCTGGCATACTCATAAGTGATCTTATTCTTGGAAAGAAGAACCCATGGGCAGACATCTATGATCCGGCCCGTAAATCACTTTTTGCTGTAAAAGAATACTTTGAAGAAAATCTTAATGTTGTAAAACAATACACGGAATGGTTAAAAAAAGGCGATATATCGTCTATCGATGAACTTGCATCCGGACAGGGTGCGGTAATGCGAAAGAAACTATCTAAAGTAGCTGTTTATCGGGATGAGCAGGGAATAGTACACGAGTTTTCCGCAGTTTGCCCACATCTGGGGTGTATTATACGGTGGAACCCGAAAGAAAAGACATTTGATTGTCCTTGTCATGGCTCACGATTTACCAATTACGGTAAGGTTATTACCGGTCCTTCGAATCGTGATCTTAATAAACTCGTATAAGCGTGCATTGATTGGATATTCGATATATGGTTCGTCTTGATAAATCACTCCCAAAAAAGATTGCTGTTTTTCGCGCGCTTCAATTAGGAGATTTATTATGCGCTGTACCTGCCTTCCGGGCATTAAGGATGGCTCTTCCAAATTCAAAAATTACCCTGATTGGTCTTCCATGGGCAAAGTCTTTTGTGGATCGTTTCCCTAATTACTTCGATGATTTTTTAGAGTTCCCCGGTTATCCCGGTTTACCCGATATCGTTCCTCAAGTAAAAAAGATTCCAGCTTTCTTTAAGACCGCGCAGGAAAGGCGCTTCGACTTAGCCATTCAGATGCATGGAAGCGGTATCTTTGCAAATCCGATTACCGTCATGCTCGGCGCAAACATAAATGCCGGATTTTTTCTTTACCGTGAGTATTGTCCTGATATAGACCGTTTTATGCCCTATCCTGCCAGTGAACATGAGATTTGGCGATATTTACGATTGATAGAGTTTCTTGGAATTCCACTCCAGGGAGATCATTTGGAATTTCCCTTATTTCAAGAAGACGAAAGAGATTTTTCATCACTGGATAAGATTACACACTTACAAGCTCATGAGTATATTTGCATCCATCCCGGCGCACGCCTGCCTTCAAGACGATGGCTTATTGAGCGGTTTGCCAGGGTAGCAGACGCATTGGCAACAAGTGGATTGAAGATAGTATTAACGGGATCTGCGGATGAAATTCAACTGAACGAGACTGTAGGGGCAAACATGAAAGCGCCTTTTATAAATTTAGCAGGACAGACGAATCTTGGTACACTCGCAATCCTTTTGAAAAAAGCGCGGTTACTTATTTGCAATGATACCGGAGTTTCTCATATTGCTGCAGCGCTGCGTGTACCAAGTATTGTTATTGTAGCAGGTTCCGATCCTTCACGATGGGCGCCACTTGATTATCAACGTCATCGAATCGTATATCATCACATTGATTGCAGACCTTGTTTTTTCTCAACATGCCCTGTTGAATATCCATGCGCAAATGGGGTGAGCGCCGAAACGGTTATTTCTCAGGCAAAAAAATTACTTCAGCAGAATCTCCATGTAAAAAAAGAAGGAGTGTTGAATGCGCCCGTTACGGATATTAATTTGGCATGTACACGGTAGTTATCTTTATTATTTAACCCAGGCATTTCATCATACGTTTTATCTTCCTTCAAAACCTGACCGTTCTCAAGGTTATGTCGGGCGTTGGGGGCACATACCCTGGTCAGATAATGTTCATGATATCCCCGTGGAGAATATTCACTCACTTGATCTGGATTGTATTATATTTCAATCTTCAGAACACTATTTCCATGACCAATATGAGATGCTCTCGGAAGAGCAGAGGAAGCTTCCACAAATTTATTTGGAACACGATCCACCCCGCGAGCACCCCACAGATACCTCTCATCCTATCGACAACCCAAATGTTCTTTTAGTCCATGTTACTTCTTTTAATAATTTAATGTGGAACAACAACCGAACCCCAACGTGTGTGATTGAACATGGAGTAATCATTCCGGAGAATGTATCCTATAGAGGAGAAATTGAACGCGGTTTGGCCGTGGTTAATCATTTAAAAAAACGAGGCCGTCGATTGGGCCACGATATATTTAAGAGTGTTCGCGAAAAGATACCCTTAGATTTAGTTGGCATGGAAGCAGAGAAAGTACCTGGCGGATTAGGAGAAGTAAGCCATGATTTATTGCCAGCTTTTGAATCCCGTTACCGGTTTTTCTTTCATCCGATTCGTTATACGAGTTTTGGTTTAGCGGTATGTGAAGCCATGATGATTGGTATGCCTATTATTGGATTAGCTACAACAGAAATGGCTGCTGTTATCAAAAATGATGTTTCTGGTTATATCGATACGAATATTCATACCCTGATAGATCGAATGAAAGAGCTGTTACATGATCCTTTAAAAGCACGTCATCTCGGGACAATGGCCCGTCAATATGCAAAAGAACGCTTTAATATCTATCGATTTATTCATGATTGGGATAAAGCTTTTCAACGAGTTACTGGATTTTCTTCCCGGTAATTACTCAATGCTGATTTAATTTTTAGAAATTGGAAAATAGAAATTTTATGATAAATACCGTGAAACGCATTGCTATTATTAGTGAACATGCTTCTCCCATCACCTTATTTGGCGGTGTGGATAGTGGCGGACAAAATGTTTATGTTGGACAACTCGCAAAGAATCTTGCATTGCTTGGCTATGAAGTTGATGTTTTTACCCGTCGCGATAATAATCGCTTGCCCAAAATTTTTCCCTGGATAAAAGGGGTGCGGATTATTCACGTCCCGGCCGGCCCGCCTGAGTTTATACCAAAAGAGGATTTATTTCCTTACATGACTCAATTTACTGAGTACACAGCCAGGTTTTTAAAAAATAATAAAAAATATGATATCATTCATGCAAATTTTTGGATGTCTGGTTTTGTAGCTATGAATCTGAAGCGTTCCCTGGGAATTCCTTTTGTCATTACATTCCATGCGCTGGGTCATGTTCGTCGCCTGCATCAGCGCGAAGCAGATAAATTTCCTGAGATTCGCTCTATGATTGAGGATTGTATTATGAAAGAGGCTGATCACATTATTGCTGAATGCCCGCAAGACAAAGAGGATATGATTCATTTTTATACTCATGCAAAACCAGAAAAAATTACCATTATTCCTTGTGGTTTTGATCCTTCTGAACTTTGGCCTATGAAAAAAAATTCTGCGCGTACCGCTCTTTGGTTTAAATCTGATGAAAAATTGATCCTTCATCTTGGACGTATGGTCCCCCGAAAAGGAGTTGACAACGTTATTTATGGTTTTGCGCTATGTATAAAAAATTATCATATTAATGCCAGGCTTATTATCGGCGGAGGTGAAACTTCAATCCCTGAATTATTTATTCAGTCTCCGGAAATCACCCGCCTTCAACGTATCGCATCTGAAGAAGGGATTTCAGACAAAATTTATTTTACCGGCCAGTTGAGCCGGAGTGAACTTAAATATTATTACAGCGCTGCAGATATGTTTGTGACAACACCCTGGTATGAGCCATTTGGAATTACACCGATTGAAGCAATGGCATGCGGCACTACAGTTATCGGTTCCAATGTTGGAGGAATTAAATATACCGTGGTAGATGGAGAAACAGGCTTTTTAGTTTCTACTCATTGTCCGAAAGAACTTTCTGAACGTATGGTCTATTTATACAAACGCCCTGCAGTAAGAAATATATTCCAAAAACAGGCAATCAAACGGGCGAATGATTTTTTTACCTGGGAAAGGGTCGTTGCTGATATTGCAACTCTTTATAAAAGAGTCTTACCTACCCGTTCTGTGAGATTAGAAGAAGAAGTTTTTTCCCTGGGAGACCGAAAACTTTTCCTTTAACATAAATCCGTATTGATCCATTCAAAAGATATTCACAAGAAGAAAACAGGTTAAAGGACAAAGGTAGTTTTCATGAAAATAAAAAGTAAAGAAGGGTCAGACCCATCATTAGCCGTAAAAATTAGCGAAAGTCTTCACTATTGCTGGATAGAAGGAATTACCACATCCATCACGATGGGGATTTTAGATTATTATCTCGTTCCGTATGCCCTTTTTTTAGGGGCGACTACCCAGCAGGTAGGTTTTCTTGCTGCAACTCCTCCCTTGTTTTCCTCCATTGCCCTCCTGTTTGCGGTAAAGGCTGTTCAACTGGCAGGCAATAGCCGGTTACGTTTATTACTTTCCGGAATAGGAATTCAATGTATCATTTTACTGCTCATCTCGATACTTTCCTTGTTTCATCTCTCAGGAAGACCGGTAATTCTTATCTCTTTAATTTCTATTTTTGGGGTGTTGGGCACGATCATTGGACCCTCATGGGGAAGTCTTGTAAGCGATTATCTTCCACCAAATCAGCGTGGGCTTTATTTTGGAGACAGGTCGCGCGCAATTGGAGTTGCCGGAGTTTTAGGCCTATGTCTGTGGGGAGCTGTGCTTGCACTCATGAAGAAGATATCTATCTCAACAGGATTCTTTCTGGTTTTCCTGGGGGCAACGCTTTTTCGTTGTGCATCCCTTTACTATATGTCAAAAATGATTGATTTGCCGCTTCATAAATCAACAGAGAGCGATTTCACTTTTACAAAATTTCTTTTCCGTTTTAAAGAAAGTAATTTTGTAAAATTCATCTTTTACGTTGCAAGTATTAGTTTTTCTGTACAACTTGCAACCCCCTATTTTAATATTTACCTGCTCCGGGAACTTCATTTTAATTACCTCACCTATATGATGATACATCTTGGTAGTGTAATAGCCGGTCTCATTGCATTTCCTATTTGGGGAAGGCATGCAGATCTTGTGGGTAATGCGAGAATTTTAAAAATTACCAGTTTTATCATTCCTGTAGTTCCTATCTTATGGCTTTTTTCTGCAAATCCATTTTATTTAGGTGTTGTTAATGCGCTTGCTGGTTTTGTATGGAGTGGCTTTAATTTATGCACAACGAATTTCATTTACGATGCAGTAAGCGCTCAAAAACGGTTGAGGTGCCTGGGATACTTCAATTTAATTAATGGAGGCGCTATTTTTGCCGGGGCTTCACTGGGTGGTTTTCTGGCTGAACGGGTTTCACCTCTTTGGGGTTCCCGGTTGTTAACAATTTTTTTGATTTCTGCGATTCTTCGTTTTCTTGCGGATTTTTTTCTTTCAAGACATTTTACTGAAGTTCGTGCATCTACAAAAAAAGTATCCAGTACTAAACTTTTCTTTAGTGTCGTTGGTGTAAGGCCATTAGAAGGAACAAATACTGAATTTGATATCTTTCCCTCATTCCGGCAACTCATGAAGCTACGGAAAAAAGCAAAAAGAACAAGGAGAACACGGAAAACGGTGAAAAAACAGAAACAATCTCATTGATTGATACTTAAAAATTGCGGTTGGACACAGATGAACACGGATAAATACGGATTTTTCAGCAGGAGAGAAGCACGGTTAATTACCTATTGGGTGAGTTATAGTAATGTTAAAACAAAATGTCGCTTTATTTTTGAGATCATGATATTACAAAAATACCCTATGACTCAGAAGTGGTAACAGATAAAATGAAGATGATCTATATTTCAAGCCCGAAGGGCTGTCATGATTATAGACAATGAACAACCGCAAAATCAACAACCCCGAAGGGGTGAAATGATTATCAGAAAACAACGGCAAAATTCCCAAGCAATGACAGGTATACTCCATCTCTTTGGGATGAGGAAAAACTAAACTGTACTTTCTGGGAAATTTTACTCTACTCTGTGACATTTTGTTTTGAGATCACTATACCTACATCATGAGTTTCTTTGTCCTTATCCGTGTTCATCTGTGTCCCATTAAAGAATTTAGATGACATAAATTATGTGATATGCAATAAGAGGGAAAAGGATTACGGCTAGCTTTTATGCCGTAATCCTTTCCCTTTTTCATCAATAAGACTTAATAAACTTTACGGTATGGTATTTGTGCAAATATTAATATTTGTCCAGGCATAGGAAGTTCCACTTTTTGTTAAATTACCAATATGCCAGAATCTATTCGTTCCGCAACTTATGGGCGGACTATACAACGTTCCAATGGAGGTTGCACCGTTATATACCTGGGCAGACATTTGCGAGCCAGTCCATGATGGACTGAAGTATGTCGTATAAGGATACTTATCGACAAATACCTTATAAACTCCGTTCGATGCCGAGTTTCCAATGACAGTCGTTTCCAGAGGCTCATAATCCGCAAATGAATCACGAGGCCATCCAACAAACGGTGAAGTCATGAAATCTCCTGGGTTACCCCAATAGACATACGATCCATTTGGCAATCTCACCCAAAGATCAAATTCCCAACCATTGCAGCCATCGATACAACCCGTAGTATCCAGTATAGGCTGCACAGTCGACCAGTCAATGGTAATCGTAGCATTCCCGGTTGCCCTTGATTTGGGAAGGGCGTCTGTGTATGGTCCTGCTACCGAAGCAATAGTAATATTGTTTCTTACCATTGCATTTGGATATCCACCCTTATCTCCTTTCAGTATTCTACTCGTGCCTGTTCCAAGCCCTGTCATCTCATAGGAACCACCACTGTTCGTTAAATCAAGCGCTAGCGGTGTAACTCCCGAGAATAATCTGGCACTTGCGGGAGCAAGAGGAGAACTAGGCGCCTTGCCGGTAACCGGGTCAAGTATCCTTCCCACGATAGCTCTCTCAGTAGTACCGAGTATCGCCTGACGCACATCGACCCTTCGGGTTCTAACGGCAAAACCCTTGCTTATCAATTTTCCGTTCGTTACAAGCCTCGCGACTAAGCCATCCCGCGTAAGGGCCGGCAACTGTCCCCATACAAGGGCGGCTGCCCCGGCCACTACCGGTGATGCCATAGAAGTACCTGACATAGGCGCATATCCTGCCGCAGGAGTCGTTGATAATATTTCCCATCCAGGCGCCGCAATATTATATTGGCCTGGGGTTGCAGATGGGCTGAAGTTTGAAAACCACGCCCTGGAATCGTTCTCTTCCGTAGCCATAACACGAAGGGCAGTATTCACATCACCTCCAGGATATGAAGGAGTGGTAGTATTAGAATTACCGGCAGCCGCTACAAGCACTTTTCCTGCATTTTTGATAGCAAGCACCTCAGCAGCAACGAGCGCGCTGGCAGGACCTCCAAGGCTCATATTTATCACTTTTGTAGGAGGTGTTGTAACCGCTGTTCTTGCGTATTTCATACCTTCTGCAACATCGAAAAAAGTGCCAGATCCACTGGCTGAAAGAACCTTCACGGCTAATATTTTAGAATTCGGACTTACTCCTTCTCCATACTGACCGTTACCGGCCTTTGCCGCAATAATCCCTGCCACATGAGTACCATGCCCATGATCATCGTAAGGGTCGAAATTATTTTCAACACAGTTTTTCCCTAAAAAGACCTTACCGGAAAGATCGGGATGGGTATAATCCACACCGGTATCAATTACTGCAACGGTTGGCGGTGCAGCAGAGAGCGTTCCAAGCGCAGATGTCTTTCTTATTACGGTAAGATGCCACTGGTATCCGGTTCCCGCATCGGCAGATACGGATTGAGGGTTCATCTTGTATCCGGTTCCTGCATCGGCAGATACGGATTGAGAATTCATGTCGCCAGGGATAGTATTTTTATTCAGGAATCCTTTATTCCTCTGTCCTTTTATATCAGGAAGAAGCGGCCTGGGCGGAATGCTCATAAAACCGTTTCTTTCAACAAACGATACATTGGGAAGTTTAACAAGGGAATGAGCAGCATCCTTTACTGCTTCTTCGGATGAGAACTCTAACAGAATGGCAACCTTCCCCATTTTCTTTACCAGTTTGCCCCCTGATGTATTAGCTACCTTGAAAATAGCAAGCGTGCTCATGCCTTCTTTGATCCCAACGATCAACTGACCTGCAACATAGTCTTTCCCGGCAACCAGCCCAGGCTCAAAACCGTATCCGAGTTTTTTATTCTGTGTTTCATCTGCCATTACGCCTATCGAATTGGACAATACCATAGATAGGACAAACATAACGGATAAAAAAACCTTTCCTCTCATACAACCCCTCCTTTTCTCTATTGTTTTCATGATAAACATCATTACAACCACAGAACTCTATTCGCTTATACGTATGTTATTCTTCTCTTACCTCCTTTCTTGCCTCTAACTCATACATAAGCCCTTCTGCCTTGCTACGCACTAATTCATCGTTATCGTGGAGAACTACTCTTGCTGCTTCAAGGGCAAATTCTTCGCCTTTGGATGTCATTGCCTCTATTGCCATTATCCTTATTTCAGGATCAGGATGAGTTAATCTCTCCCTTAAAATAGATAATCCATCCTGAGCAGCCAGATGAGATAGCTGGCTGAATGCCATATGCCGTATATCAGTATTATCATCTTCCGTTGCATCTTTTAATATTTCCATTGCATTTGAGCCAAATAATTCACCTGAACCAAACAGTTCTCCCAGTAACGAAATAGCTGTTTTGCGAATATCAGCGTTTGAGCTTCTGCTGTCGTTGAGAAGTAAACCGGCAACGCTTCTATAGCCCCTTTCATGAAGCTGTTTATATGCAATCTCTCTGATTAAGGGATCTGAATCTCTCGTTGCCGAGTAAAGAATATCCTCTATATGCGGATGATTTATTTCTAAGAGTTCTTGAATCTTTATAAGACGCGTGTTGAGGTCGAGACCCTGAAGATTATTATAGAAAAGCTCACCTTCCGATTTCTCATCCCCCTGAAAAACGATAAACTCTAAGGACGAAACATGCCGGTGTCCTATGATCAGCAGGCGGGTTGGTAATATTTCACCATAAGAAGCTGCTTTCATAAAAATAGCGTAATTTATATGGGCCAGAAGTTTTTTTAAGCTCTCATGGAGGGTAAGTCCGGAAAAGCAGATACTCACTGGCTCTTGAAGACGCTCTGAACCATGAATTTCTATTCGTGTCTGGCGGGAGATCTGGTAAAGTATGTCTGAGAGCGGAGCCTTCTCTGCGATTACACTGAGACGTTGCTCTTTCCATGCAACTTTCAATGGTATAACCTCTTGCTGAGCTTGTGCTGAATACGGGTAAAAAAAAAGGATACAGAATAAACTAAGGTGAAGCAACAGGAGAAATATCGTAAAAGGTATTTTATGATTTTCTATATGCATCAAATTCTCTGTAAGGCTTTTCTCTGGTTTCAGGATTTTTAACTATTGATAATCGTTAGCAAGGTGAAGTTTGGCAGTCATTCGGAGCAGAGTGAAGAATCTCCCGCCCATGAAAAAGCGATACTCTTCGTTCCACGGATGATAAAGATGGATGCGATCTTTTTGCTACTATCAGAAAAATAAAAAGCCTTACTTCCGAAAACATGTTCTAAAGTAAGGCTATATCTTCTCATAGTAAATTTGTAAGACATTTTCGGTAGCAAGGCCATCTTATTTCTATCGTGCCAGTTATGCGCGTGAGTATCTGTTATGTATACTGACACTGTTCACGAACACTGTCCACGGTTACAAGATCCTTTACTTTGCGCCCCCTGATCACTCAAGGTTTGCCTTTGTCACAATGTTTTCTCTTTAAGCGTCTGCTTTATAACATGTACAATATTTTATGTCAATTAAATTTTTTAATTCTGATGTTACACCTTTACAATGAAAAAGAGAAAAGTTCCTGTCCTGACAAATGATAAGACAATGACTAAAATTTATTGAATCGTAAAATATTGTCTGCTATAATAAGACATTAAGTTTCTCGTAATTGTATATAGCCAATGAGTATTCGGTCATTATTCTCTCAAAATAGTATCTTGAACAAAATGAGGATTCTTGCAGAAATTAAGGTCATGCCCCTGTGCATGACCTTTTTTATGGGGAAAAATACATTGCAATGAGGAACAAATTTCGTATATAACTATTCATATATACATAGGAAAAATACAATGTCATCGCCATTTACAGAAGAACAGATAAAGCGTTACTCACGTCACATTATACTCCCTGAAGTTGGGGGAAAGGGCCAGTTGAAACTTTTAAAGGCGAAGGTATTTCTCGTAGGCGCAGGGGGTCTTGGCTCTCCGGCTGCGTTTTATCTTGCTGCTGCAGGAGTCGGAAAGATCGGTATCGCAGATAGTGACTGTGTAGACCATTCAAATTTGCAGCGACAAATTTTACATGCTACCAAAGATGTCGGCCGTTCAAAAGCTATCTCTGCCAAAGAAACCCTTGAGGCGTTAAATCCCGATATAGAGGTAATCCCTTATACAGATCGTTTGAATTCAGAAAATATCCTTGATATCATCAAAGATTACGATGTAATTCTCGATGGCGCCGATAACTTCCCTACAAGATATCTTGTGAATGATGCCTGCGTTTTTCTTAAGAAACCGCTTTCCCATGGCTCTATCTTCCGGTTTGAGGGGCAGGTTACAACAATCATACCTTTTGATGGGCCTTGCTATCGCTGTTTATATGAAATGCCTCCTCCACCCGGATTGGTACCCTCCTGTCAGGAGGCGGGGGTATTAGGCGTATTGCCAGGAGTAATAGGTTCTATTCAGGCTACAGAAGTTGTAAAATTAATTCTTGGCAAAGGGCAGATTTTAAAGGGAAAATTGCTTATTTATGATTCATTAAATATGGAATTTAAAAAGGTCAGGATACACAAGAATCCTAACTGTCCGGTATGCAGCGATAAAGCTACCATCAAAGAGCTTATTGATTATGAAGAATTCTGTCAGACTCATGCTTAAATAAGACCGGCGGAGGAATGTATCTATCATGCATAAGTCTTATTTACTATTCGATAGTAATCCATCAAACTCACCTGTGGGTATGACTGTCGGGAGAAATTTTAGAGGAGGAAAAACCATATGGCTATAAAACGATGTATACGAGTAACAGGCTTGTTTGTAGGTATGATCTTATTCTTAAATACTATCATGGGCATCCTTATCTTTAAAGAGCTCCATGCAGACAAAGAAGATACAAAAACAGAAGTAAAAAATATAACACCTAAACAGGCAAAGGAATTGATAGATCATGAAAACGATATATTTGTGTTAGATGTGCGAACTGAGGAAGAATATGATAAGGTACACTTAAAAAACGCTAATCTTATTCCTATTCAGGAACTTGAGCAAAATATCGAAAGAATTCCAAAAGATAAGAAGGTAATTGTTCATTGTGCAGCCGGAGTACGTAGTGCAAAGGCATGTAAGCTATTAAAAGATAGAGGATTAAAAGAATTGTACGACATGGAAGGCGGCATTAACAAGTGGCAGGAGGAAGGCTATCCGGTAGAAAAACATTAATCGATAGCGCTATTTTATGTCTTCCCCGAAATCATGAAGATGGTTATAGGCAGGAAGTGCTGAGATGCGAGGGTCATCGGTCCTTTTCCCCACGGTGAAGTGGTATATTACTTGTTGTTCTGAAGGTGTCTTCAGGAAGGTGTGTACATCATCATCAAGAAATGCGCCAATACCAGTAGCATCGTATCCCATTGCTGTAGCACCTAAATATAGGGCCTGTCCCAAAAATCCTGCCTCATAATGAATATAGCGATATCCCCGGTCACCATACACTTGTATAGCATAATCAAAGTTACTCAGGAAGCTGATGGCAAAAGCCGAGTCACCGGCAATATCCTGATCTAAACTTAGTTCTTTTGCACTATATTGCATATCACCTCTGGACATCAACAGTAACCGTTTTTGTACCCTGTCAAGATAGTATATACCTTTTTCCAGGCCTTCTATACGATGGATATAGAGGTAGGGAACGACTAATGGTGGCCCCTCACGGATCAAAAAATCGGCTTTATATGAGATGCATAAAAGTTGCATAAGAAAATAAAACTCCGTCAAAGATAACGGTGTTTTACCATCAAAACCAAGAGCACTCCTCCTATGCCTGATAGTCCATTTTAGTGAATATTCTATCGACGGTATTACTGTATTAATTTTCATACCTTGTTTACCGGTTATGTGGGGCAGATACTCTACAAACGATTCATCTTGTTGTGGGATACTTATACGGTACTTTTTACCAGTAAGCACATGTCCTAGACGAATAAGCGGATAATCTACTTCTTTCCCTGAAAGCCTGTTTGTATACGTTGAGGCGCCTATATCAATCTCCGGAAATTCCTTCCGATTCGTACCAATAATAGGCTGCTCACTATCTATAACTAAAAACAAAAGTGGTTGCTCATCTGTCTTATCAAAACAAAGATATTGGCGCATACTATCATCATTGAACGCTCCAACGAACAGCACAAAAAATCCGAGCGCATGTGCCGCTACCATAATCGATGCCATTGCATGTCCCGCATCAAGATAGCAGTACCGTAAAGCCCTGGATTGATATTTCCATGCCTCGCGCCAAAAGATACTATGTAACCCGATAATAATTGGAGGTGTTTTGGAAATACCGTCAAACCTTTCCCACAAAACAGGAACTATATCCCCGATAACTCTTTGCTCGAGCTGATGGTCTTTCACAAAATAATGATATGCGCCTGATGGAATATCTTTCACGTTATGAATATAAAGATGTGTCTCTGTAGGATGCAAATCTCCACTGCTTGGGTTTACCCTCAGCGACCATGGTTCTACACCTGGATAAGATTTCCATGCACTGATGGACATTGAATAATACAGGAGTGTGGATAAGGTATTTAACGTAACAGGGTTATTCCTTGGTTTATTATGAGTAAAAGGCCAAACAGAAGATAATGGGCTATGCATCTTTTCAAAGCTATTTCCCAAATCTATTTTTGGGCAATCTGCATAGGTACGAAAAGGATCCGGTTGATTTGACCAGTCAAGAACATGCTGATTCTGATAAAGTTTCTCCCAACTATGTTTTGTTGCCTCATGGTATTCGCGAAGAGATCTCATTCAGGCATTGTATAAGAATTGTGCCGTGTATGCAATACCTGTATGGAAAGATTTTTGAGTATAAACATGAATATTTCTTCTGATTTTTTTTCTACAATTTACAAGATTTATATGATAAAATCTTTTTTTATAACCCAAATAATAGCGCATAGCTGCATAAAAATCTGAAAGAAATATTTTAATATTATTATGATGAGATCTGTTTATTACTTTGATAAACCTGGGCAGGAAAACACCAGGAACTGTATAGAAATAGCGGCATCCAGTATTGACGAGGGTTACAGGCATATCGTTGTTGCAACAACCGTTGGAGATACTGGCGTTGCTATGGCAAAAAGACTCAAGGGCAAAGACATAAATTTTGTCGTTGTAACCCACTCCTTTGGTTTTAAAGAGCCGAATCATTTTGAGTTATTACCTGAAAATAAAGAAGAGATTTTAATGCAGGGAGGAAAGATTCTTACCAGCACCATTCTTACCCATTCCATCGAGACTGCATTTACTCAGAAATTTAATGGTCTTTACCCGACAATAATTGTTGCCCAGTCATTACGGCGTTTTGGCGAAGGAGTCAAGGTCTGTTGTGAGATTGTAATGGAAGCATGTGATGGAGGACTTATTCCGGAATTTGAAGAAGTTGTCGCCGTAGCAGGAACCGGCAGAGGAGCTGATACGGTATGTATAATAAAGTCAGCAGCATCAAAGAGATTCTTAGATCTCAAAGTGCTTGAAATACTTGCAAAACCCCGGGGGTAAAAAGAGGCTTCACCATGATTATAGTAAACAAATCCCCTTTTATAGAGGATTTGTTTACGTATTATCATGTATTATAGAAGTCAGACCATATAGTAGTGTAGTACAAAAAACAAC
>SULG01000018.1 GCA_005524015.1 Candidatus Jettenia ecosi | reverse complement strand
CCTATGGGATCAAGGGGGATTACTTCTTCTTTGCTTTGCTTTGCTCTGGGCTTTGGCTTACCCGCAATGACTATAAAAAATAACCTTTTAGGACAACTTTCGAGTCAGATTTGTGCCTTTGCAAGACAAAAGCCTCGCCCTACATCACCAAGTATTTTATAATAAAAAATCATTTTGAGAACTACGATAATTTTATGAGAAAAAAACCTACTATTATATTTACTGATGACGAAGATACGTTTCGGAATATTATGGCAAAAGAACTAAGCCGCATGGGATATAAGATAACCTGTTGTGCCAGCGGCGCAGAGACCTTAAAAAATATGCAGGAACGGGATTTTGATGTGGTAATACTGGATATTACGATGCCTGGCATGGATGGTATTGAGACCCTGAGAAAGATAAAAGATCTGGAGTCAACGACAGAGGTAATTATCCTGACAGGCCAGGGCACTATTGAAAACGCCGTTCAGGCTATCAAGTCAGGAGCCTATGATTATCTTACCAAGCCATGCCGGTTACATGAACTCGATGTGTTGCTACAAAAGGCACTTGAAAAAAGGCAATTACAGAGAGAAAACGCACATCTCAAAAGATTGGTAAAAGATGCCCAGGGAACCTCCATCATGGTCGGGAACAGCATTGCAATAAACGCACTATATAAAATGATTCATAAAGTAGCGCCCTCAGACGCAATCGTATTAATTCAGGGGGAGAGCGGTACGGGTAAGGAACTCATCGCTCAAATAATCCACCAGCTCAGCACAAGAGCACATAAGCCATTTGTCGTGGTTAACTGTGCGACCTTACAGGAAACCCTCCTGGAAAGTGAACTTTTTGGGCATATAAAAGGGGCATTTACCGGCGCTACCGAATCACGAATAGGCCTGTTTGAAGTGGCAGACGGGGGCACCTTATTCCTGGATGAGATTGGAGAATTAACGGTTAATACACAAGCAAAGCTTCTTCGTGTTGTTCAATCAGGTGAAGTTCGGCGCGTTGGTGATAACAGGATCATTACTGTAGATACCCGCATACTTGCAGCTACGAATAAAAACCTGGTAATGGAGGTAAAAAACGGAAAATTCAGAGAAGATCTCTATTTCCGGTTAAACGTAATTACATTATCCCTTCCTTCGCTGCGGGAGCGACAGGAAGATATCCCCATTTTAATTGATCACTTTCTCGATAATTTCTGTCAAAACAAACAAAAGAAAAAACTCCTTCCGGAAACAATGGCGGTAATGATGCAATATCTCTGGCCAGGAAATATCCGGGAGTTGAAGAATACCCTTGAGCGATTGGTCGTGTTGACAGAAGGCGATACTATCTCTCCTGAGGATTTACCCGATAACATCCGGAACCCACTCCTGACCTCAGGAGAAATAAAAGGGGCGGAAATAACCCTTTCTGATATTGAAAAGAAACATATCCTTAAGGTGCTTCATGAAAAACAAGGAAATAAAACACTCACTGCAGAGGCTCTTGGTATATCTTTGAAAACTTTATATAATAAATTAAAAGCTTACCACATTGATCGATAGCTACAGCCTTTTACTCTATGATAATTTCTTTTGGTAATTTTATAAAACCTGATATATAATTATTGAAAATAAGGATTATTTCTCTCGTCTGATATACTCGTGTGTATGGATTTCGCTTTTCAAATAGACTTACAAAGGCTGGTACCACACGTTTATGATTTGTGAATTTCTCTTAAGATTCTCCTGGTGATGGAACCGGACATTTCTATCGTTATTCCAGTCTATAATGAGGTCGATAACATAGAACCTCTCGGCAACTCTATTATCAACGCCATGCAAAATCAGAATTATGAGGTAATTTTTGTTAATGATGGCAGCACTGACGGCAGTGGCGATGCATTAGAAAAATGGTGTGCTCAATATACACACTTCCATACCATCCACTTTGTGAAGAACGCAGGTCAAACCGCTGCCATGGATGCAGGCTTTCGGCATACCAGAGGAAAATATGTAGTCTCTATGGATGCTGATTTACAGAATGACCCTGCGGATATTCCCAAATTACTTGAAAAACTGAATACCTGTGATATGGTATGCGGATGGAGACAGAAGAGAAACGATCCGTGGATTAAGCGCATTTCTTCCCGGGTAGCCAATTCAATGAGAAATAAACTCTCATGGGAAGATATTAAGGATACGGGATGTTCCCTCAAGGCTTATCGGAAAGAATGTCTCAATCGGATTAAGCTGTTTCATGGTATGCATCGGTTTTTACCGACTTTATTCAAAATGGAAGGTTTTACGGTTACAGAAATCGTGGTAAATCATTATCCGAGAAAATTTGGGAAATCAAAGTACGGGGTATTTAATAGGGCATTCAGAGCATTTATAGACCTGTTGGTTATACGTTGGATGAAGAAACGCAAACTTAATTATGAGGTTAAACCATGACAAATTTCGCAGCACATCTTAATGTTTGGGTTATTCTGGGTTTTATTGGACAATTCTTGTTCGGTTCCCGATTTTTTGTACAGTGGGTTGCTTCGGAAAAGCGCGGTGAAAGTATCATTCCGGAAATATTCTGGTATCTAAGTATGGCGGGTAGTACGATACTATTGACCTATGCAATCTACCGTCGCGATCCTGTATTTATCATGGGGCAATGTTCAGGACTTTTTATTTATATACGTAATATCATGTTAATCTGTAAGAAGAAAAAAGTACTGACCGCTACTCCAAGTAACAAATTCAGTTTACAAAAAACAGTTGCCGAATAAAAAATTATAACCATTTACGAATCAACCGTATAAAGACATGGTGCACCGTACCCCTATAGTTTGAATTCCATGAATTTTCGTTACAGGGTAACTATCCTGTTTTGTATCTGTCTTTTGACACGTCTGTGTTTCGTTGCACAATATCTCGACAGTTGTGACAGCATAGACTTTGCCTTAGGACTCCACGATTATGACATATCTCGCCTTCAACCTCATTTCCCGGGGTATCCGGTATACCTGTTTACCTCATGGCTTTTTTTCAAATTATTTCATCATGATGTTTGGGCATTAGTAATGCCCGGTATACTTTGTAGTAGTCTTACTATCTATCCGCTTTCTTCACTTGCCAGACATCTGTTTTCCGAAAGAGTCGCTCTCCTGACCGCAGTCCTTTACCTTATTAACCCACTCTGCTGGTTGCAGGCCGAGCGGCCAACCTCCGATGCTATGGGTCTGTTTTTTATAATCGTATCTGCTTATTTCCTGTATCGTATAACATTTTCTGATTGTGATAATAATCAATCGTCTGGAAAGAAAATATATCTTTTCCTGGGTAGTCTATGCCTAGGTTTAGGATTAGGAGTACGGCTTTCCTACTTTCCCTTCATTATCTTGTGGATGGCTGTTGTAGTGTACTTAACTACACGAAGTATACACCTCAAAAAACATAGTACTTTCTATGGATGCACAGGATTTATTATCGGTATATCCTTGTGGCTTTTTCCTCAGATAGCTTATATCGGCTGGTATCATCTTTGGAAAAATGGCCTTTTCTTCTCACATGGCCATTTTACCGATTGGGGTGGTTCGATAGTTACCTTCGGTGGATTGAGAAGAATCGCTTGCCTCGTGAGATCAATATGGGAATATGGACTTGGTGGCTGGTGGTCAGGTTCCTCTTTTTTCCGATTAATACCATCTTTCGTAATGGTGATTTCTCTTCTTTATTCATTCAAACAGCATTTCTCTTACCGACAACGCTGGTTCCTGGGAATGTACATAATTCCTTACCTAATCTGGATTAATTTCGGACAAAATGTTGCAAACCCACGGCATATACTGCCTGTCATACCTATACTGTTACTATTCATTTCCCATGGTCTGTGCAAGGCCTATGAGGAGGTGAGCAGGGACATCTCTATACGGAGAAGTATTTTTTTATTCATAAGGTCTTTTCCCGGTTTTCCACCCAATCCTTATAGAGAAAGAAAGAAAAGAGAGGGTAGTCTCACTGCGGCGTACTGCCCTCTACTTTTTATCCTGACACTTATTGTCAGTATGTCGATATTCTCATTGAAATTGGTTATCAGATACCATCACCATATTCCTGCGCCAATACAGCTTGTCCAATTTGTTGAAAGTCAGTTTGATAATCTTTCTACAAGGGTCTACTGCAGTGAAGATAAAAGATTTTTTGAGTACTATACACCCTTATGGGATGTAAGAATGGTTAGAAACGCAGCACAACTGAATTTTGACCTGCAATCTTCAATAGATAAACCCCAAAATATCCTCGTAGTCCATGTATCAGGAGAAGATAAACAATTTGGGACAGAGCGCTTATCTTTAATCATGTTTCAGGGAAATCCATATACGGATGGACTATATAAAAATTTGTTTCTCTCCGTATGGAATAATTTATAAAACAGGTAATAATTACCATTGTCATCGGTAAATATTACACAGTCCTCTATTCACATGAACAATTCGTGACAGGCAAAATAAAAATTTATTTAGTGCTAACTCCATCAAATTCAGAGCATCTGGCGTAAATATCCCCTCACCTGACTTTCCAGAAAGACTTGGTACACTTGTTGCTCATTCAGTAAATTAAATGTTTAGGAATTTTATTCTGTAGGGCAAACCTTTCGGTTTGCTATCCCCGTACACATATTCAGGCAGGGAAGCAAGGCTAAAGCCCATATGCATCAAGCTAAGAATTGTGTTCCATAAAAAGGGAGGTATCCCCCTGGAAAAAAAGCAAGGTGTGTCCATGTTCCCCTCTAATCCCCCCTAACCCCCCTTTAGAAAAGGGGGGAAAGAAGGAAGGATTTTCTCTTGAGAAAAGTTTGCCTGATCAAACATATCAAACTTTTCCCTCTTTTCTAAAGAGGAACTAAGGGGGGAATAAGGGGGATTATGGATGGTTTGTTATTCTTCGCCGTTTACCCATTTTAGCTTGATGCATATGAGGCTAAAGCCTCGCCCTACATTGGCTCTGTTTTTTTCATGAGTAAGGGTAGGTTTTAAACCTGCCCCTACCAAAGTCGGTTTCGTTATCTGAAAATGAAATGAGACATAAAACAATACTCATAACAGGTGCAACAGGGTTTTTGGGAAGTTACATTGCAAGGGAACTTTCTGAAGCAGGATTTCATCTCAAACTCCTTGTCAGGAAGAAATCCACCATCGGGGCAAAAGAAAGACTCTCAGAAATCTTCCCACCCTATGGAACAACAGAATCTGCACTTCATTTACTACGAAAACAGAACCATCTTGAAATAATTGAAGGAGATGTTTCAAAGAACAATTTTGAACTTGATATGGTGAATTATTTAAGACTAGCGGAAACTGTGGATGAAGTATTTCACTGTGCTGCGGCTACAAAATTTGATGATGATATAAGTGATGTCCATACTCGCACAAACGTATTCGGGGCGGAACTTATCGCTCTATTCTGTATAACAGGAAAACTGAAGCGACTTCACTATATCAGTACAGCCTATGTCGCCGGAAGAAGACGCGAAACAATTCTTGAAAACGAATTAGAAAAAAAACAGCTCTTCAATAATAACTATGAAAGGTCTAAATATACAGCCGAAAGAACTATATCGATGTTTGCCAGGCATTACCAGATTCCCTACACCATCTATCGGCCAAGCATAATTACGGGAGACGCAACCACAGGATACACGAAAAATTACGATAATATTTATGTATTTGGTAAAGGATTGAGCCACCTTAAGAATTATGAGATGCGGGATAGGCGTAAAGGCAATGACCGAACCAAATCAGGCAATGAGAACCGTTTTCTATCCCTGAAAGTTCCTGGCGATAAATACGGCACGATAAACCTGATACCCGTAGACTATGCTGCACGTTCCATTGTTACCATATCCCGGAATGAGGAAAGTTTAAACAAGACATTCCATATCGTGAATCCATCTCCCCCTACTTTAGGTGAACTTGCGGAGTGGATGAGGGCCGCAACAGGTGTCCATCATGTAAAATTGATACCTATGCATGAGTTTCAAGCTCAGCAACATACCCTGCCGGAAAAGCTGTTTTTTCATTGGACTAAAGCCTTTCAACCCTATATGTTTGGAGAACCGAGTTTTGACTCCACAGGCACAAGAAATCTGCTCCGCGGCACAGGAATCGAGTGTCCCCTCATCACCCAGGAACTTATAAACCGTTTTCTCCAATATGCAGTTGATACAAATTGGGGTAATCAAGGGCAAACTGCAGCCAATATACATTCCGATGATATGAATGTGATAAATTCCGACAATACTTTGCATAGTATTAACCAATGAATCAAAGACCAGAAATTCCAGAAAATATTACCCATACTGAGTATTTTAACCGGTTATTAAAGGACAGGGTAAATATGTCTCCCCTTCCTAAAATATCAGATCTTCATGCTATTATCCAATTCGAGATAACAGATAATGGAAACGGGATATGGAACATCGTGGTAGAAAATGGCCTGGTAAAGGAGGTAACAAAAGAGGGATGTGAACAGACCACGTGCACCTTCACTCTGAACAGCGCAACATTTCTCTCCATTATCAGACGAGAAATAACACCTCAGCAGGCTTTTTTTAAAGGGCAGGTAGAAATAAAAGGGCATATGCTTTTGGCATTAAAGATGAACATCCTTGTTCATTATATGTAATAAGAAAAAAATTCTGGTATAAAAATTGGAAAATTACATCCGAACCATTCTCAAATACAGAAAAGTAATTCTGGCTTGTATTGCCGTTATAACGCTGTTCCTGGGCTATTCTGCCAAAAATATGAGAACCGATAATTCTATAGAAATCTGGCTTTCAAAAAATGATGCAGATCTGGATTATTATAAGAAATTTTTAAACACATTTGGAGATGAAGAGTTTTTGGTTATTGCCTTTAGTTCGGTTAACCTGTTTACCAGGGAACGTATCAGGGAAATTAATACCGTAGCTGAAAGATTGAAAAAGTTGAATGGTATTGTACAGGTTGTATCATTAGCCGATGTATTTAAAGACACGGTCACCTCTTCCCTTTTTAAGGCAAAAATTACGGCTCAACACGACCGTTCATATATGAATATCTTTAAGCAACACATACTCACAGACCCAATGTATCAAAATACTATTATTTCCAAAAACGGTAAGACTACAGCTATTATAGCAACAGTTAAAAGCCCTGGACCGGAATCAAGAAGACAACTCATATCGGAAGTAAGAACACTCCTCCATGAAATGACTGACAGATCAGGCGGCACAAAGGATAGAAAATCTCATTATCATCTGGCAGGCCCCTCCGTTGTAAATGCCGAACTTGACCGTATGTCAAAGCAGGATATGGCCAGGTTTACACCGTTTATGTTTCTTATATCGATCATTGTATTGGGATGTTTATTGAGAAAAGTCTCCGGAGTATTCATTTCACTATTGACCGTTGGAGTCTGCATACTATGGGTTACGGGTTGCTTTGTATTACTGGGACAAACTATGAATATGATCTCCAATATGCTACTTCCCCTAACCTTCATCATTTCCCTTTCAACCTCAATCCATCTTATCAGCCATTATTACTACGAGAGAAACTTTTCCATAAGCAATGAAGACGCTGTCTATAACACGATACAGCATATTGGTATACCTATTTTTATGACCAGTATTACCACAGTAATTGGATTTATATCATTGGCTACCAGTAGTATTCCACCCGTTTTTATTACCGGTCTGTTTATGGCCGGATGCGCAGCGCTTACCTTCGTGATCAGTTTAACATGCATACCCATACTACTTTCCTTTATCCCGCATCAAATTTCCGTCAGTATTACAAACGCTCCCGATACCGGGAAAGAGCATGCTGTATCTCGCACAGAAAACTGGTTTGCAGAAGGATTAGATAAAGAATACTATTTTCATGCCATGCTATCCTGGCTAGGAGGCTTCATCGTAAAACATAAGACCCTTATACTGCTCTGTGGCCTTACTGCGGGAACGGTTTCTGTACTGGGCATCTCGAGAATCCGGATAGAATCAGACATCATGGCCTCCTTTCCAAAGAATAGCCAAATTGCCAGAGATAACAACTATATCGAGAGGCGTCTTATGGGCCTGCTGCCAGTCGAGATCGTTGCTGAGACAACAGATGGCGTTACTCTTCTTCAGCCTGATATACTGAACAATCTGGCATGTCTCCAAAGATATCTTTATAGCATACCCGAAGTGACCAGTTCGCTTTCAATGGTAAACTATATCCAAAAGGCATACCAACAAACAACCAGCGATAAACCACAGCATTCATGTATTCCGGACACTGAAAAAGAGATAGCCAATTATATGAAGCTGGCTTCTTTCTATGGCGGTAAACAGGTACATTGCTTGCATACAGAAGGATATACCGATGCAAGGATATCAGTACGGATGAAACAGGTAGGTTCAAACCGGTATCAAACTATTATACAATCAATAAAAGAACATATTTCTCAACATTTGAATACAACCGCTCTGTCATGGCACATTACGGGAATTATTCCCCTTCTCATTAACGTACAGGATAATATTCTCCGGAGCGAGATACAGTCATTTTCCCTGGCCTTTTTGTTAACCTTCATTTCAACAGTAGTTGTCTTAAAATCGGTCAGGATTGGATTCATCAGTATCATTCCCAATGTGTTGCCGATTACGATAACACTGGGCTTCATGGGTTTTACCGGTATGAAACTTGATGCAGCAACGATTATGATTGCCAGTATTGCATTAGGAATTTCCGTGGATAATACCATCCATATTTTTTATCGCTTTAAAAAAGAATTTTCCCGTGATGCCGATTATTCAAAAGCGGTATGCCGTACATTGCAGGGAGCAGGAAAAACAGCTCTGTTTACCTCTCTGTCGGCTGCCTTTGGATTTATGGTCTTTTCCTTCTCAGGCTTCAAACCCATACAATATTTTGGCATGTTAACAAGCGTTACTATGGTAAACGCTATTGTATCTGATTTATTTATATCTCCAAGCTGCCTGATGTTATTTAAACCGAGATTTTGAACGGATACAATAATCCGGATTTCTTTGGATAGTATTTTCTTTCTCCACAATTATTGGTACGTAGCCCGTACAGGAGATAGTACTCCATGAGCAGGATATCTACTCATACTATAAAATATTGTGATCTTCTCCAGAAAGAGAACCGGCTCGTCTCAGATCGAAGAGCAAGATTGCTAACAATTCAGGATGCCAAATGGTTTTCAATGTCAAGAGATGCATGGATACAAAAGATACTATCCATTCACTTTGATCCTGATAGTGGCTCACCATATTGGCTTCAAAAGGAAAAGATCTTAAAGATCAATGCACGAAAGGACATCTCTTCCCTTGAAGATTTACACTTATTAGGTCCTATGGAGGAAGAAGACCTTCGGCGATATCCACTTGAGTATTTTATTCCCAAAATTTACCAGAAGCATAAGGAAGAGCTAATACTGGGAGAAACAGCCGGGACAATAGGTCTCCCAAAAGTAACAGCATATTTAAGAGACGAGTTCCACATCACTTTTGTAGAGTGGTTCAGGTACATTGCAGTACATCGTGGATTCCCAAAAGGTCTTCATTGGTTATGGGTTGGACCCAGCGGTCCCCATATTATAGGTAAGGCAGTCGGTCCTGTAGCAAAAAGCATGGGGAGCATGGATCCATTTTCCATTGATATGGACCCGCGATGGGTAAAAAAACTGAAACCCGATTCCCTTGGATACAACAGATATCTCCATCATATTATTGAACAGGCATTGGACATATTGAAACGCCAGCATATCGGGGTAATCTATTCAACTCCTCCCCTGTTAACGATCCTCGCTGAAGAGATGAAAATCGAACAAAGAATGGAGATACGCGGCATCCATTACGGCGGGGTTGCTCTCGGAGAAGAACAGATGAGAAAGCTTAGGAATGAACTTTTTCCCAATGCTGTCCATATCGCTGGCTATGGAAATACCCTGTTTGGTCTGTGTATGGAAATTGCAGAATCTCCGCATGGCAATCTGGATTATTACCCACCAGGGCCTCGTATGATTCTCCAGGTTGTTTCAACGAAAAATAGCATGCAGCCTGATAAACAGCGTCTTGCTCAAGTTGTTGAATACGGAGAAAAGGGACAAGTGGTATGCCATCGGTTTGACGAGTCCTTTTTTATCCCTAATATGTTTGAAAGGGACGAAGCCGTTCGAATTGCGCCTACAAAAAATGCTCAATCTCTCGGTATTTATCAGGATGGTGTTAGAAATCCATCGTTATTACACGGATTAGAGGCAAACGTGAAGATAGGAGTTTATTAAAAATACGATGTAAAACTGGCTGGAGGAGAGAACCTTGTATGCATCAAGCTAAAATAGGTAAACGGTGAAGAATAACAAACCACCCATAATCCCCCTTAGTCCCCCTTTAGAAAAGGGGGAAAAGTTTGATGTTTTTGATCAGGCAAATTCTTCTCAAGAAAAAATCCTTCCTTCTTTCCCCCCTTTTCTAAAGGGGGGTTAGGGGGGATTAGAGAGGAATATGGACACACATTGTTCTTTGCTTGATGCATATAGGGGCGAACCTTGTGTTCGCCCTGATCATGGGAAAACGCACAGGTTTTGGATTTACACAAAGGGTGGGCGAACACAAGATTCTCCCCTACTATGATCCAACAGTATTTTGAGTAACTACCTTATTATTGAGAGAGGATATTATGAAATTATCTGAAACAGCTATCGAACTACTTGCTCCGGCTGGTCGCTGGGAGACTTTAACAGCGGTGATAGAGGCTGGCGCTGATGCAGTATATATTGGTGGTAAACGCTTTAATATGCGGCTTCACAGGTCAGATTTCAATTTTAGTGATGAGCAGATCACAGAGGCTGTGCGATTTGCACATAAGAGGAAAGTAAAGCTGTATATTACGGTAAACAATTTGCTTGGCAATGATGAACTGGATGAGATCACGCATTTCCTTACCTTTTTACGTGAAATTCAAGTTGACGCTATTATAGTTCAGGATCTGGGGATTTTACATCTCATGCGACAAACGGGAATTCACATACCCATCCATATCAGTACGATGATGAACATTCATAATATTGAATCTGCATTTACCCTACAGGAATTGGGGGTAAAACGCATCGTTACCTCACGGGATATCTCCCTATCGCAGGTAAAAGAAATACAGGAAAAAACAGGTATTGAAGTTGAGTATTTTGTGCATGGAGATCTTTGTGTTTGCCAAAGCGGACAGTGCTATGCAAGCGGCGTGCTATTTGGTAAAAGCGCCAATCGGGGTGAGTGTATGAAACCATGCCGATGGAATTATACCCTTGTGGAAAGCGTCTCGGGACAACCAATAGGAGATCTCCCTTCAGGATATTTATTAGCAATGAAGGATATGTGCCTCCTGAGGCATATTCCAGACCTTATCCATGCAGGAATCTGCTCCTTTAAAATCGAGGGACGAATGCGGCATGCCGATTTCCTCAGAACAGTAGTGAGCGTCTATCGTAAGGCAATAGATGCTTATCTTGATAGCCCCGCTACGTATTATATGAATTCTGCAGAGTATGAGCAATTGTATAACCATCGGGTGCGTGAATTCACCACCTCCATAGCATTTACCCCTGCATCAGCTTCCATTATTGATTTTTCAGGTAATCGTGAACCCCTCTTTTTAAGCCGTGCAGCAAAAGAAACGTCGCTTACAAAAGAAGACATCTACAACAATCCCTTTGAGTATCCCCTCACGGTTCCATGGCTACAAAGAATGCAGGAAATTCCTCCATCTATTCCCTTCCATAAGGAAAGGAATTGCGATCTCTCCTCCCTTGTTGACAGAGATAGTAGTTCCCCTGCCCTTGATGGAAGGGGTAGAGGGGAGGAAGAAAGCCCTTCGATATCCTCTTTAGGGGAAAACCTCTGTGTTCATCCTTCTGTAACGCCACCCGTTCTCCATACTTCTGTTACAAAATACACACAGTCATCACACCCTTTATTATCGGTAAAAGTGAGTTCATTAAGCGCACTCAGAACAGCGCTGGAGCAAGGCGCAGACCGCATATACATCAGCGGTGAGGTATCACCCTTGAGAAAACAGTTCTGGACAAAATCATCCTATCGGGAAGCATGCAAAAGAGTCCACGATGCCGGTAAAACTATCGGAATAGGCACGCCGCGGATAACAACAGCCCTTGAAATGGATGATATGGAATGGTTATTCGAACAGGCCGCCCTGTTAGGTATTGATTATATCCTGGTTCATAATCTGGGTACCATGCGCCTGGCTATGAAATTCAATGTAAAAGTCCTTGCGGATTATTCTCTGAACATTCTCAATATACAGGCGGTAAACCTTTTAGAGGATCTTGGCGCCTTAGGAATCACAGCGTCTCCGGAATGCTCTTATAAATATTTAAGACAGTTATCTCATGAAATATCTCTGCCGGTGGAATGTATCATACATGGACCTGTTTCCAGCATGGTACTTGAACACTGCATCCCTGCCATGGTAACTTCTAAATCGCATAAAAAAGACCATTGCAGACAGGTATGTCAATACATGGGATATGCTCTGAAAGATGAGCGGGGAGAAATACGTCCAATCGAAATAGACCAGTACTGCCGTAATCATCTCTTACTGGCAAGAGATATCTGCGTATTACCTTATCTCCATACGTTTCTACAGACCGGGATAAAAGTATTGAGAATTGAGGCGCAGTATTACGAAGATGGATTTACAAAAACCCTGGTTGGCTTATACCATAAGTACTTAAATATAGCACAAGAATATCCCTATCTCTCATTACCTATACAAGAAAGTGATTGGGATACATTAGTAAAAGAAAGTCCCCGGGGTCTTAACCTGGGTGGTTATATACAAGATATAACACATTCAAAGAGCACAGCGGGAATAATGAGAAGTATCAAATAGTCAAGAGATGTAGGGCGAGGCTTTAGCCTTGCAAAGGCGTAAACCGAAAGGTTTGCCCTACAGAATTGAAATTCCTACGTATACTAATAGCATAAGGAATTATCGTTATGATAATAAACTATATCGGACCTGATGACATCATTCGGAAAAAACAGGAATATTTGATTCCCTGCGTTTATCACTTCTATAAAAAGCCCATGCAAATTGTCCGGGGCAAGATGCAATATCTGTATGATCATACAGGTAAACAATATCTGGATTTTTATGGTGGGGTATCCGTGATGAATGCAGGTCACTGTAATCCAGAAATTATCGAAAAGATATGTAGCCAAATTGGAACGCTTCAACATACCACTACCATATATCTAACCCAACCTATTGTGGATCTGGCAGAAAAACTTTTTCAGATTACTCCACAGACACTGAAGCGGTCATTCTTTTGTGCCAGCGGGTCTGAAGCCAACGACGGAGCTGCCCTCCTGGCTCAATTGTATACAAAAAGGCATAAGTTCATTGCCGTTCAGCAGGGACTCCATGGACGCACAAGACTTACTATGAACCTTACCGGTATCCCGATGTGGCGAACAGACCCTTATCCCCTGAGTAATATTGTTCATATACCCGCAGCATATTGCTACCGTTGTTCATTTGGACTTACCTATCCCCTTTGTGATCTAAAATGTGCAACATACATCGGGGATGTTATTAAAAACAATGACTTTGCCGCCTTTATTGTTGAACCGATCCAGGGCAACGGAGGCATTATTACTCCGCCACCGGAATATTTTCAGATAATTCGGGAAATCCTCGATAAACACAATGTACTCCTTATAACGGACGAAGTACAAACAGGATTTGGCAGGACGGGGGAGATGTTTGCCATTGAGCACTGGGGTGTTATACCCGATATTATGACTATGGCCAAAGCACTAGCCAATGGCACTCCTATAGGTGCCTTTATCACAAATGATAGAATTGCTTCAGCGTACACACGTCCCGGAGCATCTACAACAGGCGGCAACCCCGTATCAGCAACCGCAGCATTAGCAACTATCGATGTTGTTGAAAAATATCGGCTTGTGCAGAGAGCAAAAGAGCTGGGTGATTACTTCAAAGACAAATTAAAAGCAGTACAACAAAGTCACAACCTCATAGGAGATGTACGCGGGAAAGGACTTATGCTGGGCATTGAGCTTATTAAAGAGGATAAAGTCCCTGCTACAGAAGAAACGGATTATATCCTCGAAGAGTTAAAAGATCGTGGAATCCTTGCAGGAAAAACTGGCATATCGCGTAATGTGCTCACTTTTCAACCACCTTTGATAATTACCCGCAATAATATAGATCAGGTAGTAGAAACATTGAACGAGGTATTGTCGCATACACAAAAATAAAAATGAAAATAATGCTTCAAAAAGACGTAATACATAATAAAGACCATACAGAAACTGTTCATGAGACTGAAAACGAGAATTTTCTCAAGGAATTCATAGAAAGGAGTATCACCAGGCGGTTAATTCCTAAAGGTTTGAGCTGGTTTGGATGTATGGGCGGATTATCACTACTGGCATTTATAATTCAACTGGGAACCGGTATATTTCTTATGTTTTATTTTGTTCCCAGTACAAGAGAAGCGTTAGCCAGCATTCAATATGTAAGTCATAGGGTTTCTTATGGATGGCTTATCCAACGTATCCACGCTATAGGACCACATATTATGATTGGAATGGTACTAAGCCATATGATCCGTATTCTCTTCAAAGGAATCTATCATCATCCGCGGGAGCTGCATTGGGTATCAGGGGCTTGCCTGCTTATCTTAACGTTACTTATGTATTACACAGGGAGTTTACTACCCGCCCACAATGACAAATATTCAACCGTGCATTTGACATTCCTGTATGCTATACACATCGCAGGTATTCCATTGGCTATGGTATTATGTATGGGTATGCATTTCTTTATGATTCGCAAAACAGGTATCTATGAACCCCTGTAACAGGTAAAATGGAAAGCAAAACCAGAGGTACTGAGATATAAAATGAAAGACTACGCAAAACACAAAAGGCCGGAAATGCTCGAACCATTCTTCCCAAATGAGATATTCAGGCATATCATCGTCTCCTGCTTCTTCATTGTCATCGAATTAATCGCCATTATCGTATTCCCATTGCATACTAACTTAGTAATCAAAAAGCCGGATCATATTCCCTGGTTTTTGTTACCCGTGTATAAACTAAACAAACTTATTCACCATGAGACCTTGTTCATTTCTCTCTTAATTTTCTTTGCATTGTTATTTATCTCATGGCCATTTCTTGTAAGCAGAAAGAGGCATACGGCATTACCTATTAACAAGGAACAAGATACCCGTATTCATCATGTTCGCTATACTAAAAGACACGGCAATTTATGGCAAAGTCCAATTCCATTTACCATTGTTATCGTTGTCATTATCTCGGTAGTTATGTTATGTTTTATAAACCTGTGAAATTACTCCCAAAACTTCTTCCTGTTTTCTTTTCAGCAGTAGGGCTCTTATCATCCGGCTGTGTTATCTATCCTGAATTAGTAGAAAAAGGAATGCATGCTCCGAAATCAGAACGGTGTGGAGATTGTCATAAAGATATTTATAACGAATGGAAGAATTCCCCTCATGCCCGCAGTTTTACAAATGCCGAATTTAAGGAAGAGACGAACACTTATCAGTTTACTTTTTGTTTAGGATGCCATGTCCCAGAAACTATTTTTACGGATAAAAAAATTGAACCACGCAGCGAGAACCTGGCAGAGGGTGTGCATTGTAACAGTTGCCATTTGAATGATTGCAAATTAAGCGGCCCGACACCTGCACATGGACCGCATCCCATACATGAGAAGAACCAATTCTTCAGAACAAGTGAGATGTGCGGGAAATGTCATATAGGCACATTTCTGGCATGGCAGAAATCAGATACAATTGAAGAGAAAAAAACATGCCAGGATTGTCATATGCCCTCCATAAAACGGAAACTTATTCAGGATGATCCCTGGCAAAAGATATATCCGAAAAGAGAAGGGAAACAACATCTGTTTTCATATCAAACCTTGTTCGATCCACATAACACGTTATTAACCATGTCGTTTATAAAGGTCATTCAATGCAATGGCAGGATTGAGGGGATCCTGGAATTAGAAAATACGGGTATCCCCCACGGTGTACCTACAGGAGATTATGGATACAGAGAGGTTGTTCTAATAATAGAATTACAGGATGAAACAGGCCGGGTCGAAGATTGTAAAAAGGAAAGTTTCTTTGTCGAAATGAAAACAGCTCTCCAATACAGGGAAAAAAGATGCATCCCATTTTATTTTCATTACGATGGTGATTCGTATGCAATTAAGGCAACGATACATCGAATATCTTCTCACAAGGATACAGATATTCTCCTGGCAGAGGTAAAATATAAATCGTAACATCATGTATGTTTGAAGAGGTAAAAAAATTAAATAAAAGAACTGCTATCAGGCTTGCAATAGCTTCCCTTATAGCAATAGGGATACTTGGTATTACTTTGTTTATCACAGTAGCACAACCGAAGCGCTCACACTATTGTGCTAAATGTCATAACCATGTCTCGTTCAATAATGCGTGTAAAAAATCGTTGCCGAAAGATATTGCCTGTATTGAATGCCATACCCATGAGAATAAAACTACGGCTGTACTAGCTCTGGAGATAAGAGATGAACATTGTACTACAGAGCAGTGTCATCCCTTAAGCAAATTATCAGTACAATCAACCCAATACAAAAAACTGAAACCGTTTCAACATAAAACACATCTTATAAAAGAAAGCAATGGAAACACCGGCGGTCTCAAACTAAGGTGTACCTCATGCCATGCCGCTATGAGCGAAGAAAAACATTTTGAAATAGATACCAGTACCTGTAACATATGCCATTTTATTTCGCAATCTGCCACAACGCAATCCCGATTTCCCGATTCTCCTTCATCTCAGGGAAAAAATGCATCCAAATCGTATACGATGATAAATACCCGGCAACTCGCTTATACAGAGAAGGAGAAAATATCTGTTTCCGGGTGTACCTTATGCCACGGCCATATAAAAAAAACCAAAGAGATATATGGAAAGATTTTTGAACATGAGGTGTATGAGAAAAACGAAAAAGTATCTTGCTCTGATTGCCATTTTAAAATCATACAAGGAGATGGAATCGTAGATAAAAACCATTGTTATCGGTGTCATACAAAGACCTCTGATACTTTGAATAATGTTTCAGAACTGCACGACATCCATATTGACAGGCATAAGACCGCTTGTACTTCATGTCATACTCCTATTACACACGGATGGCCTAAAACAAGGAATAAGGTTTATGGGGATAATAACCTGAAATCCATCGGTTCAAACTATAAGATACAGGATTTGATCATGACCGGCCTGGGTGGCATGGGTATTAAAGGTGAACCTGATCCTATGTATCTTGTAACATTGAATTGTTCTGCGTGCCATAAGGATGAAGAATTCTATACAAACGTAGCACCAGAGTTATGCAACAATTGCCATGACAAGGGATTTGATACCATAGTGTCTGAACAAATGCAATTTGTAAAATTAAGGATGCAAGTGTTGAGAGCTTTATTGTTACAGGTAAAGAGACATCATACTACCGATACAGATGCTATTGTGCGGCAAATTATGCCCCGATTACACCCGTTGCTTTCTTCTCTTATGTATCCTTACAAAAACGCAAAAAAGAATCCTTTCCCTTGCAATACCATAGTCCATGAGGCAGAAATAAATTATAATCTCATAAAAGAGGATGGCAGTTCCGGTGTCCATAACATTAAGCACGTAAAAGATCTTTTAGACTATAGCATTGCTAATTTAAAACAAGAGGAATTAGCAAAATCCCCAAACAGATCTCCCTTCCCTACCACTTCTTGTACCAACAGATGTCATGTAAATTATCTGGCGTATCGTACTGTGTATCAGAAGAAGATTTTCAAACATAAAACACATTCTCCTGATAAAGGTTTGGAATGCCATCAGTGCCACAATAACGATCCGGTTAATAAAAAACACACGGCAATTTAGTTATACAAAATAAGGACTGTTGGATATGCCATCATAAAAGATCAGGTAAAAAATCCATAGACCCTTTACCCCCGCAAGAGAACGGAAATCTCTTTACCTCTATAATTCCCTTTAATCCCCTTTTAGAAAAGGGGGACAAGAATTCTCCTTTTATAAAGAAAGAATGGAGAGATTATGGATTTACAGGAAAGGAAAGATCAACAGATAACGGAGATTGCTTAAAATGCCACACAGAGGTAGAGCAATATATCAACGGGAGTATTCAAAATATAGGCGCAGAAGTACCTGATTGGATGTCTAACTGGGTCTCCTGCACTGATTGTCATAGATTAGAATCGAATGGAAATTCGTTTAAATCTGTACGAACATATTGCATAGAATGCCACAATCCAGATTATGGGCTGTTGTATGATGCATGGAAGGAGGCTCTTAATGATAAAACTAAACATCTTTACCAAAGTGGCATACATACTCCAAATATACAGAACCATCTGAGGTTGGTTCAATCTTATGGCATGCACAACTTCCGCCTGTCTCAAATGATCTTAAAATCAATTGAGCTGTTGGCAAATAAGGAGAAACGATAAATCATGATTGAAGAATCTGTGTACTTATATGCTGATACATTAAAGCTGGAAGGAATATTAACCTATGATGAAGATGCTCTTCCATCATCAGCAATCTTATTATGTGCACCTCACCCTAATTTGGGTGGCGATATGGATAATAACGTTATTATAAGCATTGCGCGAGTATCGGCTGATAGGGGATTTTTATCTCTTCGATTTAACTACCGTGGTGTGGGAAATAGTGAAAGTCATGAGAAGGACATCGCTCAAAAATTTCATTACTGGGAAGAGTCTTTAAACGGAAGAAATTTTATGGATGCTGTTACCGACACGCAAGCCGCTCTTAACTTCTTGCTTTCACAAATTGCCGTACACGATAGAATATTTGTTGCCGGCTATTCATTTGGCGCCCTCGCTGGTATGAAAATAGGCACAGAGAGCAGCAGGGTATTGGCTTTTGCTTCTATCTCCACTCCTTTTAGCCGGTACAGTCTTGATTTTTTATCCCATTGTAATAAGGAAAAATTATTTATTTATAGTCAAAACGATTTTGTAACCACGGCAGAGGAGACCGTAAACGGTTTTACAAAAATATCACCGCCCAAAATTTTAGAATTAATAGAGGATAGCGATCATTTCTACAGGAATCAGGAGGATAAGGTTTCACAAAAAGTTTGTTCCTTTTTTAGCCATATCAAGGTTCATGAAAGAAAATAGAAAATAAAGGCACTTTACAAAATCGTAACACTTTTTTTAAAAAACAACCCCACAGGGGTGAAATGTTTATAGAAAAATGGTAGTTACTCAAAATACTGTTGGATCATAGTAGGGGCGAACCTTGTGTTCGCCTACCCTTTGTATAAATTCAAGACCTGTGCGTTTTCCCATGATCAGGGCGAACACAAGGTTCGCCCTTACCCAGATTTTACATCTTATTTTGAGTAATTACGAAAACTGTATATACAAAACCTTAGCTCCATCGGAGCGGCATATGAAACACAGAAACACCGTGCCGCTCCGATGGAGCTTGATTGTGGCAGAATGATTTGTCTATAAACATTTCGCTCCCAACGGAGCTTTCCACGGTTTTTTTCAAAAAACTAAATTGTTACTAAAAATCAAATTGAAAAGAAATAAAATCATGGTATAATTTTATCTTTTCAGGGCCCATAGCTCAGCCGGTTAGAGCAGCGGACTCATAATCCGCGTGTCCAAGGTTCGAATCCTTGTGGGCCCACTTACCTACAAAATCGCATATCCCAGATGGCAAACACTCAATTAACCAGGGCAAATACAGGATTCACCCCTACCTCGGTTTTGTACCGTATTTTGAATAGAGTGAATAGAGATATTAAATAAAAATCCCCCTATACCTCTTTTTAGAGAATACAGGGGGATTATATACTTTTTGAATTTCACTATCCAATAGTGAGTAAAACTTTATTTTAATTCCTGTTACCGGTCAGAAAACAGAGAACAAAATTAAGTTTTTAGAACAAGTATTCGATGCCAATACCATAAATATTCTCTGATGAATCATGGACACCAACAGCATCAGGATCGGAGTAATGGTTAAAGCGGTATTCAGGCCTAAATAAGAGATTCTCTCTCATTTTAATATTACAGGTAAGGGTAACTTCCCATATTGTTTGATCAAAAAATCTTACCCCATCGGTATCATCAAAATACTCGTATCGTACAACTCCCTGAATCCAATTGGTAAAATCATACAAGGCATAACCCGCAACACCCCACCAGTGGCCCGTATTCCCTAAAGCCAGGCCATTTCCGATATCCATTGCAGCATCCTGCGCTTGACCCCAATCGCCATTAATGATAAATGATAACTTTTCAGTTAGTTGATACGTAGCTACAACATCAAACAAGTGGGTCAAACCCCCATTCGTGCTCCTTCGCTGAACATTAACTGGAATTGGGCCCTTTGGATTATCCCATCCCTCAGCTCCGTGGATTCCTCCCAGGGAAACAAAGGCTTTTTCTGTTGGTTTGTAGGTAAGATACCATCCAAATGACTTTGATGAATTGTTATCAACAAAGGAATCCCATCCATTGACCCCATAGAGACTCAAACTTACCTTATCGGTAAAATCATAACTAGCGCTTATACCTGTGTGGGTAAAAGGAATCGCATTATTGTAAAGAATTCCATGCTGATAATTGGGGTTATTTATGTTTTCTACCAATTCTGCCCCAATCCAGGTATAGAACTTACCAAACCGAAAGGTAATACCACTACCAATTGGCGCCTTCCAGGAAACGTTTGCTGTTGCAACGGTAAAAATATCGTCACGGTCTGGATCACTCGTGCCAGGTTCACCCAGAAAGGTAATTCTCTTTGCTTTCTCGCCAAAATACGTATGTAATTGCCAACCTATCGGACTCTCATCAGTAACCGCCTTATCCACAAAGAGTGTAAAGCTCTCAAAGGTAAGTGAATGATTTTCATTTTCACCAATAAAATTTAGCGGACTGAGGTTATTTTGTCCTGAATGAGCCTCATCATTATAAAAATAATTTGTATCAACAAAACCACTTACTTTCATATCTTTTAATAAACTTACAAGTCCACTTTCTTCTGCTGGCGTGACCGGCGCTGCTTCTGGTACCACGTCTAAAACTTGCGCAAAAATCGGCGTAGTAAAACTCGCCATTGCACTACATACTATCCCTGCCAGCCACCACTTATATAAATTCTTCATCAGAACTTCTCTCCTTTCCTTCAATAAAAGGACTTAACATGTAAATCCATACGCCTCAAGACAATCAGCAAACATACCTATGATATTTATATTATATCTCTCCCTCCTTTCCTGACCGTAATTTATTTTATCAAAATAATTAAGAGAGTTACTCCTTTTGCTAAAACAAAATTGAGCAAAACAAATGCCTTTACAAATATTTCAGAATAAATAAATATTTCAGTATTTATAAATTACAAGCTCACATAAATAGGATTGCTTAAGTCTGTAAAAATCAACAACTTACTACATACAAGACTTAAAGCAAAGGGAAAAGATACAGATCTTGCGTTTTGATCAAGAGAAAATAGAACTTATGGCATTTCTTTTATCCATTTGAATTTAGCCATAAATGTGGATGATATGGTGCAATGGATAGCTTAACAAGCTTTTTAATTGCTGCATTTTATATTTACAAAGGCTTTTGTCAATAAAAATCTTACATAATTTAATAAAATATTAATAATCTTAGATCATTTTTCTTGACCTCTATCATTTTATGGTTATAATTTCTCACTTCACTATTATCTGTAACAGATAATATAGATATATATAGAGTTATGAATCGTATATTTTACATTTTACTACGTGTTAAGCAGCCATTTACATAAAAGGCAATTCGAATTTAATTTTAAGGCAATAATATCTTAAGAATATTATTAAGGAGAAAAAACAATGGCGTTGGACCCCACCAAGCACGCGGATTGGGAAATAGCGGAAGATGCTGAAACCCGAATGAAAACAGTGTATCAATTGGCCGAAGAATTAGGTCTGGAAAAAGAAGAACTGCTTCCTCATGGGCATTACGTAGCAAAGGTTGATTTTAATAAGGTATTGAAACGGGTTGAGAAAAAGCCCGATGGAAAATTCATTGATGTAACAGCCATAACACCAACACCTCTGGGCGAAGGAAAATCAACTACTACTATGGGCTTAGTACAGGGATTAGGAAAAAGAGGTAAAAGGGTTATCGGCGCCATTCGGCAGCCATCAGGCGGACCGACCATGAATATCAAAGGGTCTGCTGCTGGCGGCGGGCTCTCCCAATGCATTCCGTTAACGCCTTTTTCACTTGGGTTGACAGGCGACATAAACGCTATTATGAACGCTCACAATTTGGCCATGGTGGCCCTTACATCCAGGGTGCAACACGAATTCAATTACAACGACGAAGAGCTTGCAAAAAGGAATTTAAAACGTCTTAATATTGATACCGACAGAATAGAACTTAAATGGATTATAGACTTTTGTGCCCAGGCGCTGAGAAAAATAATAATCGGTATCGGGAGCAGGATGGATGGTTTTATGATGGAGTCTGGATTTGCCATAGCAGTATCTTCTGAAATTATGGCAATTCTCTCGGTCGCTAAAGATTTAAAAGATATGAGAGAACGGATAGGCAAAATGGTTGTTGCCTATGATAAAAAAGGTAGTCCAATAACTACTACCGATCTTGAAGTAGCAGGCGCTATGACGGCATGGATGATAGAAGCTATTAATCCGAACCTGATGCAGACTATTGAGGGACAACCGGTGTTTGTTCATGCGGGACCTTTTGCCAATATTGCTATTGGTCAGTCCTCAATTATTGCAGACAGACTTGGCTTAAAATTAGGTGACTATCACGTAACAGAATCGGGGTTTGGGGCAGATATCGGATTTGAAAAATTCTGGAATTTAAAATGCCGCTACTCAGGACAACTCCCCAATGCAGCGGTAATTGTTACCACTATCCGTGCAATGAAATGCCACGGCGGCGCTCCTATCCCAGTGCCGGGACGTCCTTTGGATCCAGCCTACAAAGAAGAAAGCGTTGGATGGGTGGAAAAAGGAGCAGAGAATCTCATCCATCATATCAACACAGTGAAGAAAGCCGGAATTAATCCTGTAGTTTGCATCAATAACTTCCATACGGATACAGACGCCGAAATTAAAGCAATCCGCCGGCTGGCAGAAGAAGCCGGATCCCGTGTTGCCCTGTCTCAGCACTGGCTAAAAGGCGGTGAGGGAGCATTAGAACTAGCTGATGCAGTAGTTGATGCATGCAATCAGCCTAATAATTTTAAATTCCTTTATGACCTAAGCGCTCCTTTAAGAACACGTATTGAACTCATTGCAAAGGAAGTTTACGGCGCAGATGGAGTTGATTATACATCAGAGGCCTTAACAAAAATCAAGATGTTGGATAACGATCCTGACATTTCAAAAATGGGAACCTGCATGGTCAAAACCCATCTTTCGATCACCGATAATCCACAATTAAAAGGCGCGCCGAAGGGCTGGAGATTACGTATTCGGGATATTTTAACCTTCAAAGGAGCAGGGTTCGTAGTACCAATGGCAGGAGATATAAAACTTATGCCAGGAACCAGCTCTGATCCTGCATTCCGGCGTGTAGATGTTGATGTAAATACCGGAAAAGTAAAGGGAGTTTTTTAGTCCTCTCATTAATTCCTGATTGAGATACTACTGTTTATAAAAGGCTGTTGAACAAAATAGCTCAACAGCCTTTTTCTATTCTGTTCCTAAACATTACCTTGACTATATACTTGTATTTGCTTACAATAATCAGGAATATGCCTTTTAATCCTGATAATGCTATGATTTTAAGTGAAGAATCTAACTTATAAAATACCGGTAAAATTTTTTAATACTAAGCTATGAGCATATTAACAAAAATATTTGGAACCTCTAATGACCGGTTCCTGAAAAAGATTAAACCTATTGTAGACCAAATTAATACCCTAGAGTCCAGGATGATGTCTCTAACCGATGCTGAACTTCGCCAGAAGACGGACGAGTTTAAGGAGCGATTATCCAACGGAGAAATCATGGACAATCTCTTGCCGGAAGCATTTGCAACGGCGAGAGAGGCAAGCCGGAGGATCCTGATAGCCCCCAATCCCGATAGTCCCAATCGTACCATGCGCCACTTTGATGTTCAGTTAATCGGTGGTATTGTCCTGCACCAGGGAAAGATAGCTGAAATGGCGACCGGTGAAGGAAAAACCCTGGTTGCAACGTTGCCAGCTTACCTGAATGCCTTAGCAGGGAAAGGTGTTCACATCGTTACGGTGAATGATTATCTGGCGAAACGCGATAGAGACTGGATGAGTCCTTTGTATGAATTCTTAGGATTAAAAGCCGGCGCTATTCAATCGCACCAGGAATATGACGAAAAAAAAGCTGCTTATTTATGCGATATTACCTACGGAACAAATAACGAATTCGGTTTTGATTATCTTCGTGATAATATGAGGGTTCGGTCAGAAGAGCAAGTACAGATTAGCCGGGGTCTGAATTATGCCATCGTTGACGAGGTTGATAGTATTCTTGTTGATGAAGCACGTACTCCCTTAATCATCTCTGGTTCGGCAGAGGAATCAACGGAAAAATATTATATAGCAGACAAAGTTGCCAGGCGTTTAAAGGCCGGAAAGCACTTTGAAATAAAAGAAAAGGAGCGAATGTCTCACCTTACGGAGGAAGGCATTGAGGAAGTCGAGAAATTGCTGAATGTAGATAGTATTTACACCGACAGGAATATGGAGTGGCCTCACTACATTGAACAATCCCTTCGTGCGCACCATCTCTTCAAAAACGATAAGGACTATATCGTTAAAGGGGGCGAGGTAGTTATCGTAGATGAATTTACCGGGCGTTTGATGGAAGGCCGTGTATGGAGCGACGGGTTGCACCAGGCTGTGCAAGCAAAGGAACATCAGCGTATCAAAGAGGAAAACCAAACTCTTGCAACAATAACGCTCCAGAATTTCTATAGATTGTATAAGAAACTTGCCGGAATGACAGGCACAGCAATAACAGAAGCTGCAGAATTTGATAAGATATACAGACTTGAAGTGATTTCTATTCCCACAAACAAACCGATGTATCGTACAAATTTCCCGGACCGTGTTTATCGGACCGAAAAAGAAAAATTTGATGCCATCATCAAAGAGATTGTAGAAGTACACAAACAAGGAAGACCTATATTGGTTGGCACGGTTTCTATTGAAAAATCTGAACTCCTCAGTGAAAAACTCATGAGAGAAGGCATCGAACATGAAGTACTCAACGCCAAACAGCATGAGCGCGAGGCGCACATAGTCGCAAAAGCCGGACAACCTGGAAATGTCACCATTGCAACGAATATGGCGGGAAGAGGAACAGATATAGTCCTCGGCGAAGGGGTTGCAACTATGGGCGGACTCCACATTATCGGCACCGAAAGGCACGAGGCAAGGCGTATTGACAACCAGCTTCGTGGTCGGGCAGGACGTCAGGGAGATCCAGGCTCATCCCGATTCTATGTCTCATTGCAAGATGATTTAATGCGCATTTTTGCTTCAGAGCGTGTAAGTTCACTTCTCAAAACATTCGGTATGGAAGAAGGTATGGCAATTGAGCATACCATGGTCTCCAAATCTATTGAACGGGCACAGAAAAAGGTTGAAGAGCACAATTTTGAAATTCGTAAACATCTGCTCGAATATGATGAGGTTATGGACGAACAGAGAAAGACGATTTATACCTTAAGGCAGAATGTGCTTGAAGGTAAGTATCTTCGGGACTATGTAGTTCAAATGATAGAAGATTGTATCAAGGAAATAGTAAATTTCGCTTACAATACAAAGCACAGCAGCGACGAGGAAGAGGCATTTGATCTTGCCGCCTGGTTTAAACAAAAATTTGGTGTAGCAATTGATCTGGATGAGGTTGAAGAAAAAACCCGTCAGAACATAGAAGATTTTTTGATAAAGAAATCTACTGAGACATACGAAACAAAAGAAAATACCATTGGCAAAGATCAAATGGAGAAGATTGCTCAAATACTTTTACTGGAAAAAATTGACACGAAGTGGAAAGACCACCTGTATGCTATGGATCATCTGAGGTCGGGCATTGGTCTCCGGGGATATGCCCAGGTAGACCCGAGAATTGAATATAAAAGGGAAGCGCTCGGTATGTTCGAGGGTGTGAACCTCGCAATCAGAGATGAAGTAACTGATCTCATATTTAGACTACAACTGGGAGAAGAAGCGGAGAAAAAAGATATATGGCATCCTGACCACTATGTTCATCAGGAAGTTTCCGGATTAAATACAATACAACAATCTCCGGTTGCAGTTGCGGCTGGTCATGTAGAGAATACAACTCCCGAAGCGCCTGTTGAGCAAAAGTTAGAACCCATTAAAGTATCAGTCAAGATCGGTAGGAACCAACCGTGTCCATGCGGTAGTGGCAGAAAATTCAAACAGTGTTGTGGCAGAACCATGTAATTATAGAGTAGTATTCATACTCATAATACTGGCAAAGAACATACAATAAACCTGAAAGCTCATTTCATCTTGCATGCCTACAATTTTCGATGTTATTTATATAACAGCGCTTATCCTCGGTTCACCATATCTTCTTGTGAAATGTATTACCAGTAAACGGCATCGTTCCGGCTTACTGCAGCGCCTCGGATGGATTACGATAAAACAAGAACAGAAATGTTGTATATGGATCCATTGTGCTTCAGTTGGAGAAATTTTAACCGTAAAAACACTTGTAAAACACTTTGAAAAAGAGTTTAATAATTCAAATATAGTAATATCTACCAACACTAACACAGGATTAACTGTTGCAAAGATGCATTTTGCTGAAAAAAACATTATTTATTTTCCTCTTGATTTAAGCTGGATAGTTTATAAGGTACTGGATGTCATACAACCTAAATGCCTTCTATTGATCGAGTTGGAGATATGGCCCAATCTCCTGATAGCAGCAGCAAAAAGGCGTATTCCCGTAGCCTTGCTCAATGCCAGGATATCCGAAAAGTCGCTGAAATGGTATCGCTTCTTAGGTAAGATTTCAAAAAAATTTCTTACAAGCTTAACCATACAAGAAAATATGTATTGCGCAAGATCTAAAATCGATGCAGTCCACCTTATGAATCTTGGTATATCAGAACCACAAGTTACTGTCACAGGAAACATGAAATTTGATAATATAATAACTGCCATTTCTGAAAATAAAAAAAAACAGTTACTGGATTTATTTGAAATTGACACACAGGATAAGGTTATTATTTGTGGAAGCACACACGAGGGTGAAGAGGCTATTATTCTCAAGATCTTTAAGGAAATGAGCGCAAAATTTACTGCGTTAAGACTTATTTTAGCGCCCCGGCATATCGAAAGGGTTGGTACTATAGCTACCTTAACTGAATCTGCAGGACTCGGGTTTATAAGAAAAACTTCCCTTGACAAGGGGAAAAAAATAGGTGCGCATAAGTACGGAACGGTTATCCTTATTGATACTGTAGGGGAATTACTTACTCTCTATAGCATTGCAGATTGTGTATTTATTGGAAAAAGCCTTGTGCCACAAGGTGGCCAAAACATGATGGAACCAGCGGGGCTGGCCAAACCAATTGTTGCCGGACCGCATACATTCAATTTTCGTGAGGAAGTTCAGTTATTAAAAGAAGCAGATGCTATAAAGATCGTTCAGAATGAATCAGAGTTATCCAATGAAATGATGTATCTTTTAGAGCATCCAAACGAGGCCAGGGAAATGGGCAGGAGAGCACAGTCTGTTATCATAAAACAAAAGGGCGCCACAGATCGTAATTTGAAATTGTTAAGGAAAATTTTATTGAAGGAGAGGTAGTATCAGTTATGAAAAAAGGAATTCATTTGTTTACTTCGGAATCAGTATCAATGGGGCATCCGGATAAGGTTGCAGACCAGATATCTGATGCTGTACTGGATGCAATGCTTGAACAAGACCCTATGAGCAGGGTAGCATGTGAGACGATGGTTACAACTGGAGTGGCCTTTGTAGCTGGCGAATTTACTACAAAGGCTAATGTTAACATTCCCGACATTGTGAGAAATACCATAAAAGAGATTGGTTATACAGATGCTTCGATCGGATTCGATTATAATACCTGTGCAGTTATAACAAGTATCGGAAAACAATCACCCGACATTTCACAAGGTGTAAGCGGTGAAGGCCTCTATAAGGAAGAGGGCGCTGGCGACCAGGGAATGATGTTTGGTTATGCCTGCAATGATACTCCGGAACTTATGCCACTTCCGATTATGCTTGCACATAGAATTATTATAAAACTTGCCGAATTAAGGCAAAATAATATCGTGAAATACTTACGCCCTGATGCAAAATCGCAGGTAACGGTAGAATATAAAGATCATAAACCTATCAGGGTCCACACGGTAGTCCTTTCTACTCAACACGCCCCGGACGTAACGTATCAAACTATCAAAGAAGATATGATTGAAAAAATTATAAAACAGGTAATCCCCTCAAATCTCCTGGATAGTAAGACAATCTATCATATAAATCCAACAGGACGTTTTGTAATTGGGGGCCCACAGGGTGATTGTGGTTTAACAGGGAGAAAGATCATCGTAGATACCTATGGTGGCTGGGGACGGCACGGCGGCGGCGCTTTTTCCGGAAAGGATCCAACGAAAGTCGATCGAAGCGCATGCTATGCAGCCAGACATATTGCAAAGAATGTAGTGGCTTCAGGCCTGGCAGACCGATGTGAGGCACAGGTGGCCTATGCTATTGGTGTAGCAAAACCTCTTGCTATTCATATTTATACAGAGGGTACGGGCAAGGTTGCAGACGAAAAACTTACTCAGATTTGTGAAACGGTTTTCGATATGACCCCAAGAGGTATTATTGAACGGTTAAAACTCAGGAGACCCGTTTACAAGATTACGGCCAGACATGGTCATTTTGGCAGGCCGGAAGACACCTTTACCTGGGAAAAAACGGACATGGTCGAAGCCTTACAAAAGGCCGCAGGTATTTAAAATCTGATAATAATTCTTTCAAAAATGCGAACAAAGGAGAATTCATGAATTATGATATTAAAGATGTAAATCTTGCTCCCGGTGGTAAAAAACGCATTGAGTGGGCTAACAACGATATGCCTGTTTTGGCCCAGATAAGAGCACGATTTGAGAAGGAGAAACCACTCAAGGGAATGAAAATGTCTGCATGCCTTCACGTAACAGCAGAGACCGCAAATCTCATGAGAACACTACAGGCAGGCGGTGCAGATATTGTTCTTTGTGCTTCAAATCCGTTATCTACTCAGGATGATGTTTCCGCTTCTTTAGTAAAGGACTATGGTATTCCTGTCTTTGCTATCAAAGGAGAAGACAATAAAACATATTACAAACATATTACATCCGCACTGGATCATAAGCCGACTGTCACCATGGATGACGGCGCTGACTTAGTTTCTGCAATTCATAAAGAGCGCAAAGATCTCATTCCACAACTCTGCGGTAGCATGGAAGAGACAACAACAGGTGTAATACGATTAAAGGCTATGGAAAAAGACGGATCACTGAAGATCCCCGTCATTGCTGTAAATAATGCCGATACAAAACATCTTTTTGATAACCGTTACGGGACAGGACAATCTACCATTGATGGAATTATTCGCGCTACCAGTCTTCTCCTTGCCGGAAGAACAGTTGTTGTTGCTGGTTATGGATGGTGTGGAAAAGGTTTCGCTATGCGGGCAAAAGGTATGGGGTCACATGTCGTAGTTACCGAAATCAATCCCATTCGGTCTCTGGAAGCAGCTATGGACGGTTTTATGGTAATGCCCATGCATGAAGCAGCTAAGATAGGTGATGTATTCTGCACATTGACAGGAAACCTCCATGTAATCCGGAAGGAGCATTTTGAGGTCATGAAGAATGGAGCCATTGTTTGTAATTCCGGCCACTTTAATGTAGAATTGGATATTGGCGCCCTGGAGGCTCTATCTACAAGCGTTAATAAAGATGTCCGCAATGGTGTAGATCAATACATTCTCAGGAACAACAAATCAATTCATCTTCTCGGCGAGGGCCGCCTCATTAATCTTGCTGCAGCAGAAGGTCACCCGGCTTGTGTGATGGATATGAGTTTTGCAACTCAGGCGCTAGCTACAGAATATGCAGTAAAAAATAAGGGCAAGTTAGTTCCAAAAGTCTATGATGTTCCTAAAGAAATCGATCAATGGGTTGCGAATTTAAAATTGAAGTCTATGGGAATTTCCATTGATACCCTTACAAAAGAACAAGAAAAGTATCTCGCTTCATGGGAGGAAGGTACCTGATTACTCTATGGCCATTATAAAACCATTTCAAGGATTACGGTTCAACCAGGATATTATCCATGATATTTCCTCCGTTGTAACACCGCCTTACGATGTGATTTCACCTCAAGACCAGGAGCGGTATTATCAGGTTCATCCTAATAATATTATTCGCCTGGATCTGGGAAAGGATATTTCCGGCGATACCGAAAAAGTCAATAAGTATACCCGCGCGGCTGAATTCCTGAATACCTGGAAGAAAAATGGGATACTCAAACAAGAGGATGCGCCCGCAATTTATATTTATGATCAGGAATTTCTATCCGGCAATTCATGGATAACCCGTAGAGGTTTTATTGCACTGATAAAGTTAGAACCTTTTGATAAAGGACATATCTATCCCCATGAGCAAACCCTTTCTGGTCCTAAAGCAGATCGTTTAAAACTTATCCAATCCTGCCAGGCAAATCTCAGTTCTATATTCGCACTCTTTCCCGATGAAAATAACATAATCGATACCTATTTATCTACGATTACTATCGCAAAGCCAGAAGTAGATTTTGTGGATGATGGTGGTGTAAAAAATAAGCTTTGGATCATAAAGGAAAACTCTATTATTGATAGATTGATCTCACTTATGAAAGAAAAGCCACTCTTTATTGCTGACGGACACCATCGTTACGAGACTTCATTAACTTACCGGGAGCAAATGCGTAAGGAACAGAGTGGGCATGGAAATGATTTACCCTTAGATTATGTAATGATGATGTGTGTATCGATGAATAATCATGGGTTAAAAATACTCCCGGCTCATCGCCTCATCCGTAACATAAAAGATTATCGCTTTGATCATATCCTTCGGTCAATACAAGAGGCCTTTACCGTTGTGCCGCTTAATAGCAGGTATAAGATAGAGGATTTTATATCACACTTACATGCTGAAACGAAAAGTCATACCTTCGGCATGTATGTTGGCCAGAAAGATGCATATTATACATTACACTTAAGTAATCAGAAATTGTTAGATACGGTTTTCGCCAATGATCATCCGGAATGGAAGCATATCGATACTGGTATACTACATGGCATGATTATCAATAAGATATTAGGGATAAACGCCAGCGATGTTACCTTAAAAGACTATGTAAAATATGTAAAGGATGAAAGAGAAGCTATAACATTCGTAAAATCGGGTCAATATCAATTAGCATTCTTTCTGAAGCCAACCCCTATCGAACAGGTAAAAGAAATTGCCATAGAACGAAAGGTTATGCCTCCAAAATCAACCTATTTTTACCCGAAATTAATCACAGGTATTGTTATAAACAGTTTAAGTTAGCCATGTATAATTTTTAATAAAAATTTCATCTCCAAAAATCGTACAGGGCAATGGCGAACGCCCGTAGGGGGCAGGTTTCAAACCTGCCCCCTACAACCAACCATGGAAATTCCTCACCGTTACATCCAATTACTTTCGTCCATACCCCTTATCCACTCCATACCAATACCCCTCTCCAAAAGGCTATCAGAAGACTTACGCGCTGGAAACGTTTCCAGCTTTCTCTAATCTTTGCTAATTTGCAGGCGCAATCATCCACGATGAAACTGAAATTGCAAACAAAAATCCCTTGTTCTGATACATTTACCGCAATAATATTTTAAATAAAACACATAATCCCTATCAAATGGTGTACACATTATCTTATTTCATATAAGAATCAAGAAGTTTTTAAGCTGTAATGTATCTATACATAGCGACATAAGTTTACAACTGTCTGTCATTCCGGGCTTGACCCGGAATCCAGTATTTTTCTGGATTCCCGCCTCCGAGTGAATGACATATTCGTATCTGATTAATGACGCTGTGTATAAAGCTATTGTGGGGATAGGTCTTAAATCTGTCTCTCCGTTTGAAAATCCCTTAAACATTAACTAAATTAATTAATTGACAGAATATGACTTTTTCGTTATTATGTGATAAGTTTTGTTCGTCTTATCGAGAGTGGCAGAGGGACTGGCCCTATGAAGCCACAGCAACCGGTCTTGTCTAGTGAATGAGCTAGGCAGGATGCTGGTGCTAATTCCTGTCTCATGATTTGGGAAAAGATAAGATAGGGACGTAGAAAAGCCTCTTCCTATCTTATGTAATAGAAAGAGGCTTTTTTATTTGCTGAACTTAATGGAGGCAAATGATGGGATTTGTAAAAGGTCTGAAATGCCGGGAGTGCGGCAAGGCATATCCAAAAGAGCCGTTGCATGTGTGCAGCTTTTGCTTTGGTCCTTTAGAAGTTGATTACGATTATGATAAAATTAAGAAAGTCCTTACGAAAAAAGTCATAGAATCTCGTGGTAAAACGATGTGGCGTTATCGGGAGTTGCTTCCTATTGACGGAGAACCGACTGTCGGCGCTCAAGTTGGTTTTACGCCTTTAATCAAAGCAAACAATCTGGCAAAAGTTCTGGGGGTGGAAGAACTATACGTAAAAAATGATTCGGTAAATTACCCTACGTTTTCTTTTAAAGACCGGGTAGTCTCTACGGCTTTGACAAAGGCAAAGGAATTTGGGTATAAGACTGTAGGATGCGCAACAACAGGAAATTTAGGAAATGCAGTTGCTGCTCAAGCTGTACAAGCAGGTTTGGAAAGTTATATCATTATGCCAGCCGACCTTGAACAAGGCAAGATTATCGGAACATTAATCTACGGCACAAATGTAATAAAAATTAAAGGAAACTATGATAATGTAAATAAACTCTGCTCAGAGATTGCCGATAAATATGGATGGGCCATTGTAAATGTGAATTTGAGGCCTTATTATGGCGAGGGATCGAAGACGTATGGATATGAAATCATGGAACAACTCGGATGGAAAGTACCAAGGCATATTATCGTTCCCATGGCAGGCGGGTCTTTAATTACGAAGATAGAAAAATCCATTAAAGAGTTTGTAAAATTAGGACTTATCGATACAGCGGATACAAAATTACATGGCGCTCAGGCTACAGGAAGTTCTCCGATAACCACAGCAGTCAAGGCGGAAACCGATGTGATAAAACCGGTAAAGCCAAAGACGATTGCGCAATCAATTGCAATTGGTAATCCGGCAGATGGATTTTATTCTGTGAAAACCATTAATGTATCAGGCGGATGGGCAGAAGATGCAACGGATGATGAACTCGTGGAAGGCATTAAATTACTTGCCAGAACTGAAGGTATTTTTACAGAAACAGCCGGCGGGGTGACTGTAGCTGTAACAAAGAAACTCATCGAGCAAGGTAAAATTCCCCGGAATGAGTCTATTGTAATTAGTATTACAGGAAATGGACTAAAGACTCAAGAAGCAGTGCTCAATAAGTTAGAAATTCCAAAAATTATCAATCCTTCCCTCGCTGAGTTTGATGCCATTATGGAAGAGAAAATGTCTGCTGTACATTAAAGTTTACCTGTTAAATCTGAAAGGAGTATGAAGAATGTCAGTAACTGTACGTATCCCAACACCACTGAGAGCCGTTACTAAGGGAGCTGATGAGGTAAAGGTGGATGGGAAAAATATTAAGGATATTATTGAAAATCTTGAAGCCAATTATAAAGGGATTAAAGAAAGAATCTGCGATGGCGATGGTCAGATCAGAAGATTTATCAACTTTTATCTTAATGATGAGGATATCCGGTTTATGGGTAATTTAAATACACCGATAAAAGACGGTGATTATATATCCATAGTGCCTGCTATTGCTGGTGGAAATTATAGAATTTAAACTCGTGAGGTTGGGTTTCGTTCCTCAACCCAACCTACACAACTTGAAAAAGCCCCTCTGAATACAACTATGCTCCTGCATAAAGTATCGATCAAGCACAGAGTCCTGGTAACTCTATAGTATAAATAGAAAAAATTCTAGAGGAGGTTTTTAAACTTTTTCCGGACATCATCCCTTTGACCGCACGTCATCTTTCCCTCCGGGCATGTATCATGTACACAACCTGGACCTGCTTCTTTGAAAAGATGGGGAGAAACTTGTTTAACGAGACGGAGCATCTCCGTTGCCATAGCCCTTATCTCCCATTGGGCGCGATTACAGCAACGTACCTGAAAGAAGTGTAACAGTTCACGGGCATTCATAGTAATGATAATCTTTGTCTCTGTAGCATTCGGCAATAAAAAGCGGGCATCCTCAAGGGCTCTTTCTCCGTTAGTCTCAAATGCATCTACAAGCTCATCATACCACTCCTGAATGACCTTCATCTTTTCAAGAAACCACTCTTTTTTGCCTGTTTTTTCTATACTAGGAGGAACAATGAAATGAAATCCTCCCTTTTCCTTACCTTGCTGTCCGACATATCGCTGGCTCTGCTGGGAGTAAGATGCCAGGCGATGCCTTACGATCTGGTGAGAACAGGCGCGTGAAATACCTTCTACACCGAAAGTAAAAGTAACATGCTCTACAGGCGAGAGGTGACGCATATCGATCAATTTTTCAATAAAACCTGCTTGGTCCTTGCTCTTAATCTGGTTTTTCAATTCAGCGACAGAAGCGGGACTATAGCATAGCTTAGCTGCCTGAGCTATTATTTCTTCAGGATCCGGTGTATACCGTAGTAATATTACCTGTAATTTGGATTCCGCCACAAATTTACTCTTAAAACTCAATGCCCTTTTGGGCCTTAATACCCTTTTTGTAACAATGTTTAATATCGCGCATCTCAGTCACTATATCGGCTAGCTCAATAATTTTACCATGAGCGTTGCGCCCTGTAAGAATCACATGTAATCTTTTCGGCCTCTCCTTCAATGCTGCTATTATATCTTCAACGTCTAAAAGGCCGTAGCTGGTCATGTTATTGATTTCGTCAAGAATAACAACATCGTACAAATCAGAAAAAATCTCTTGTTTCGCATAGTCCCATGATACTTTTGCATTTTCAATAATCTCATCCGTATAGGGGCTACCCGGAGGACCATCCTTACGGATAAATCCCAGGCCTAACTGAACAATCCGAAAACCTGGCTCTAATCGCTTCATTGCTTCAAGTTCACCGGTATGCCATGCTCCTTTGATAAACTGAAGCATGAGCACCTTCATACCATGTCCGGTAGCCCGGAGACCAAGCCCTAATGCAGCCGTAGTCTTACCTTTTCCATCACCTGTATTTACTATTATTAAGCCGTTTCCCATAATTAACCATCTTTGTTAAAATAAAAAATATATAGGTATTATAATATGTAAAAAGATTCTATTAATCAAGGAATTAAAGTTTGGTATAATAAGACAGCAGAGCTTTTTTTTGGAATCTTAAAATACCATGCTTAATATGGGAACGTTTAGAGATGTTTTTCTGTTTATAAAATCGGAATATGTTGAAAGAAGGGAGATTATATGTCAGAGATCAAGGAAAGTGATCTGCCGAGTATAGGCAAAAAATTTACCTTGGAGTTAGATTCAAATGATAAATTAGTTATAGTAATTCACTTTTCAGGAGAGAGAGAGGTCTTTAAATTTACTAAAGATAGTGATGAGCCTATCTCGGTAACGAGACTAACCGACGAAGAGGCTCGTCAAATTGGCGCAATACTCGCCGGGGCATATTTCCAGCCAGTCATTGAAGAAGAGCAAAAACTTATAATGAAAAATGTAACTATGGAATGGATCAAGGTCACGCCCGACTCACTATTAGCCAATAAAAAGATTGAAGAGTTGGACATTCGAAAAATGACAGGGGTATTCATTACTACCATTATCAGAGGTGAAACGGTACTTCCTAACCCTCCACCTCATGAGTTTATTAAACCTCAGGATACTATTATTATTATAGGAAATAATGAACAGATTAAAAACTTTATATCAACCTTTGATATCAAACAACCTGTAGAAAATGATCGTCAATGAAAGCGTATTAGTACTGGGCATCTCCCTTCTCGCCTTATTTTTTGCTGGCTTTTTAGCTACCAAGATCAATCAATCTCTCACCGCAATTTTCATTATAGTCGGCATGATTCTTCAGAATTTTTTCCCTGTTACTATTATAACAGAGTTTATCGCCACCCTGGGCATTATCTTTATGCTCTTTATGTTTGGTCTTGAATTTTCAGTTGGCAGTCTCGTGAGTAACCAAAAAAAGATATTCTATACAGGAATTTATGATTTTATACTGAACTTTCCACTTGGCCTGTTAATAGGATGGCTGCTGGGATATGATCTCATCCAGTCACTCTTACTTGCAGGAATTGTTTATGTAACGAGTTCCGTAATTGTGGCCAAATCTATTATTGATTTAAAACGTTCAGCAAATCCGGAAACGGAATATATTCTTAATATCTTGATTTTTGAAGACATGTTCATTGCCACATTCCTTGCATTCATTGTCGGTATTGTTAATTATGGCAAAATAGACGCAATAAGTATCTTTTTCGTTATGCTGAAGACTTCTGCTTTTTTTATGTTCTTTATCATACTCGCAAGAACTTCAAAAAAATATATCGATAAGATTATTGATATCGATCATACGGAATTATTTGTAATCCTGATTCTGTCGGTTATTGTACTTTCAGCAGGCGCTGCGGCAAAAATAGGACTCTCTGAGGCAATAGGCGCATTCCTTGCCGGACTGCTCCTATCGGAGACGAAACAAAGGCACAGGATCACAGAGGTAATCAAACCATTTCAACAATTTTCCACAGCAATCTTCTTCGTTGCATTTGGAATGTCGATTGATTACAAACATTTCGGAAACCTCATTCCGATGGCAATATTTATATTTATTCTCTCTTCTTTCAGTAAGGTCTTTGGTGGCTACCTTATTGGTAAAAAATACGCCTTAAGTAAAAAGGCCGGTTTAAGGCTTGGTTTTAGTCTTATCCCCAGGGGAGAATTCTCAATCATTCTGGCAGGGGCCATTGCAATGAATCACAACCTGCCTTATCCTCTGCAATGTCTTACCGGATTCTATGTATTGCTTAGCGCCATTTTTGGTAGTATTATTATGAAGGAATCGGATTGGTTTACAAAATGGTTTATTGAAAGAAGAGAGAAAGAAATAAAACCCATTGATGATAGTTCAACTATGGATCCCCATAAATCTTTGTAAGAAGAAAATAATAAACTCTGGAATCTTACCGCAGTATCCTTTTGCCAATCTTCCGCCTCAATGACATGAGCAGTTCTCTTGCCATGAGCCATTTATCTTCAAGAGCCCACATATGGAAAGGAAGTACGCATCCGCACCGCAAGCAATCAGCTTGTGGTCCCATCATACATGGTTTTTTTATTTGACCTTGAGGATCCAGACAAAAGGATACCTTTTTAAAAACACAATTTCTCGTAATTTCTTTACACTTATCAGACTTCATAAGTTTAAGAACAAGATTAGGAACACCGATAAAATCGCCATATTTCTCATCTTTCAATCTCAGCAGTTTATCTAATATTTCATCGCGTAATCTCCAGCCTGGCCAGAGATCATTATTTTTCAATCCCTTTATGGGGGTATATATCTGAAATAAACATCCTTTAACGCCGGCATCTTTCCATTCCTCAAGAAAGTACTCAATATCCTGGTAATTCATCGTATTAATTACCATAGATATAGAAATCTTTAGTTCAGGCCTGTTGGCATGTTTTTTTATCCTATCGTAGCAGCCCTTTCCACGAATGGCATCATGGATATCCTTTTTGCCATCCACCGATATGTAGAAGTTAACATCAGGCCAATGAGGAAGTTCAATCGTGCCATTTGTAGCTATCAGATTCGACTTAAAATATTTCATCCCGCGTTCTATCAAATCTTTTCTCAGTAAGGGTTCGCCACCAATCCAGGAGCATTGATAAAAGGGAAAATCTGTCTCTTTTAGACTTTCCAATTTTCCTATCCACTCATCATCGGTAAGCTCTGGCCGCTCCTCATAATCGTGCGCATAAAAGTAGCAATGCTTACAACGGAGATTACAGCGATTGGTGATATCAATTGCGCCAATGGCGCCTTTGGGTTTACCAAAAAGATCAAACCTCCCTAAATCATATAATTTAAAGAGGAATTTTGTCTTTTCTTTTCCTATCTTTTGACAGGAATAATCGAAAAGCTTGTCCCTTAATGTCCTTTTCGGACCGATCTGTTTATTTTCTAAAGTGTTAATCATTTTACATCAGAAAAATCAATCTTATATTCTTTCTGATCCTTTCTCGTTTTAATAAGAATAGTTGTACCTGCATTAGGATTTACTTTATCATAGGGAAAAATACCAACGACACTTTGCCGCCTGTCCTTATACTTCATACCAAACTCTGTGTTTTTCGGCAGTATAATATTTGTCCCTTGTTTTACCATAATCTGAACGTCTTCCAGAGCCTGAATATCCTCATCAATATTCACTACAACATTGAACGTCGTGGAATGCTGAATCTCTTTTATTTCCTCGGCAGTAAGGGTTTTTTCTTTCATTGCATGCATAGCCGAAGTAACTGCAATTCTCATATATTTACTCATTATCAGGCCTCCGGGCCCTTTTGGATACTCTCCAAAACAGGCCTGTTTTACGGTATCACTGTAAAAAATATCCTTCCCTTTATATTTTTTACCGTATTCATCCGCCTCATGTATCTGTTCAGGGGTTAACTGAATATCAAATGCATTTGATAACGCTGGTATCCCTGATATAATTATACCGATTGCAATTGCACACCATTTTATGTATTTCATAAAGATACCTCCTCGTGATTGGCCATCCTTGATTTAAAGATACGTATTTTTTTATTCTTCACAAACTTTAAGCTCTTTACCGGTAATCATACTAATCTTTTTCCCGAGATTTTTCATCTCCTTAAGACCACCCCGGCTAGAGGATTCTCCCACTTCATCTATCAACATCTTCTTTCCGTCCGTTAAACGGAGCAAGACTAAGTATCGTATATAGTTATCCGGCACGGAGTCAAGTATCTCTTTTACAACCTCTACTCTTTTTATCTTAGAAAAATGAAAACTATCCTCATTATCAAAAAAATTGTCCTTCTAATCTTTGTTATTATTTGTTCTGCCTTCCCATCAATAGTGATTATCTTGAAAAAGGAATTCAATACCAGTTTATTCGTAATTTTCTTCTTTGCTACCATAATAATCAACACCTCCTTTTTCAATATCAGTACAATTGAACAGGTTATTCGCAATTATCTGAATTAATTATGGAGGAATATATCACATACCCATAAGATAGTCAAAATTATTATTCCTGTAAATTTTGTTCTATCTACTTACACTAGGAGAGCTTAATTAATACACAGCTAAGATAATATACTGAGACTAAAAAATCAAATTAAATATCAGTCAGGATTTAAGCTATAAAAAAAGCTTCCCATCCTGTTTGGAACGGGAAGCTTCTTTCATGAAAATCCTGTATGAGAAAAGATATAAAGAGTATCTGTTTATTAGTTAGTCTTAATATCTATCTTAGCATTTTGTTTCAGTTGTGCTAACGTAACATTAAGGCTTTCCGACATCATATCCATTTTAACATCTTGCTTTATATCGTCGAAATTAATCTCTTCTCCCTTTTTTATTTCTGTCACCTTTATGATATGATACCCGAAATCTGTCTTTATGGGTTCACTTATCTGATCGACCTTGAGCGCAAATGCCTCTGCAGCAAATGGCTCAACCATTTTTCCCTTTCTCTTAAAGAACCCTAAATCTCCACCTTCTTTTGCAGACGGGCAATCAGAATACTGCTCTGCAACTTTTGCAAAGTCTTTTCCTGCATCCACTTCTGCCTTTGCCTTGCTGATCTTTTCCTTTGCCTGTGCCAGTTCTTCCTCTGTTTTCATATTCCGTGTATCCACCAGGATGTGACTTGCCTTTACCTCGGTATCATCATAATTATGTTTGTTCTTCTCAAAATATGCCTTTATTTTCTGGTCATCAATATCCTTCCCAAAATACCTCTCTAAGGAAAGTGATATCTTTACATCCCTCTTTAAATCATCAATGCTACCTCCATGTGATTCGAGTATTTGCTCCAGCGTTTGACCCTGTAAACTCGGATTTGACTCAGCGTCCTTCCTCACTTTTTCCAATTCTGCATCTATATCTGCCTGGCTTACTTCAATCTTTTTGTCCTTAATAAATTGCATAATAAGTTTTTGGGTGACCAAACCATCGAGTATCTGTTTAGTCACTACAGGAACTTGTTCTTTATCTATTTTATCTGTGAACCTATTGAGTATTTTATTAACCTCTCCCTGAGTAATCGCCTCACCATTTACTGTTGCTGCAACCTTATTTGAGTCTTTATTTGCTTCTTTTTCTTTTTTGACAGGCGTAGCCTCTTTTTGTTTAGATGCAGAGGCTTCCTTTTTAGGTGATTCAGTAGCTTTTTTTGCTGATGCAGAAGGTTTTTTTGTCTCTGTTTCGGCAGCGAAAACACTTAGATGAATGCATAGTATTCCACTCATTACAATTCCCACATGCCTGGTAAATCCCTTTATCATTAGTTTCTCCTATAAAAAAATTTAAAATAACAATCTCCAAATTTTAATACATTTTGGCTCATAAAGTCAAATTACTTCTTTTTTTCTTTAATATCTGGTATTTTAACAAAATATATTTATGAAATGGAAGGCACCAAAACAGGAAGAAAGGCATATCGGAGCTAACGAAAGATGAAGCAGCGAATGTTTAGCAATTTGATGGTTTGGAAGCTTTTTGCATCTATAGTATCCACCAGATTAAACCGAACAGCACATAATGAAACCAGACAAAATGAGCCTGGATTTCATTACACCATCACGGACAAACAATCCCCGTTCAAGACGTACGGGGACATGGCTTGTCCGTGCCACCCTATCTAAAACACTGTTCGGTTTCATCTGTTGAGTACTATATATGTTAAGAAATCAAAAGGCACATGACAGAACTGTAAATTCACAAAAAATTCATACTCTCCTTTTGACCGCTATCTGCATAAAGGCAATAAAATTATGAAGTTCTTAAGAAGATTTTTTTATATAAAGTATTACATCCATAACACCCCGCCTAATCATCATCACCGCTATAGCTGCCAGTAACAAAGAAGCAACCTTTGCAAAGGCCTTTGAACCCCCTTCACGCATGAGTCGATATATAAAATCAGATTTCACGAGTACAATCCACACAATAAAAAGATTTGCCAGGAGTGAAATCATTGTGGGAATGTAACCATAAGTATCTATCGTAATAATAATTGAGGTCAAAACGGCCGGTCCTACAACAAGGGGAATACCTAAAGGGACTACCCCTATGGTTGAAGTTATAACCCTTTTTTCTTTCTCTCCAAAAAGCAAATCATTAATGGCAAAAACAAGCAATAAGAGTCCTCCTGCCATTTTAAAATCATATATTTCAACTCCTAATACAGAAAAAACAAACTTACCAATAGCTATAAAACTAACACTCACTGAAAGAGCGGTAATAATAGATTGATTAATAATTTTTGTCTTGAGCGGATTTTTTATACCATCCATCAGTGACATAAAAATAGGCAATACCCCTATGACATCGATTGCAACAAAAATTGGTATAAAAGCAAGGAGATAGTTATATACATGCTCCATGTTAAAGTTTTGTAGAATTTCCATAAGTTTGGATTATTGGATTATATGAGATTACAACAATTCAGTAATTTTATGCTTTTTTATTTTATTATAAAGACTGGCACGTGAGATTTGGAGTATTTTAGCAGCTTGTTCCTTATCTGCCTCCACCAAGTCCATAGTGTTAACAATTATTTGGCGCTCAACCTGATCCATTAATATCTGAAGGGACTTTCCGAAAAAGTCCTGTTGAAAACTTGTCTTTTCCTGATACAAAGGGACATCTACAGGCTCAATCATCTTTCCTTTACAAAGAATTACCGCACGTTCGATAACGTTTTCCAGCTCTCGTATATTTCCTGGCCAGGCATATGACATGAGTTTACCCAGCGCTTCACGCGAAATCCCTTCTACTGTTTTCCTGTTCTTTGTATTATGGATAGAAAGAAAATGTGGAACAAGCATGGGGATATCGTCCATACGCTCTCTTAAAGAAGGAAGGAAAATACGAATGACGTTCAATCTATAGAAGAGATCCCTGCGAAATAAGCCTTTTTCAACACGATCCTCAAGGTCTGCATTGGTTGCGGCAACAATGCGCACATCCACTTTTACCGGCTGGTCGCTTCCTACCGCCTCAAACTCACTATCCTGCAAAACACGAAGTAATTTTGCCTGAACCGTCATAGGAATATTGCCGATTTCATCTAAGAATATGGTACCTCGGTCTGCCGTTCTGAAACGACCAATTCTATCTTTTGTTGCTCCGGTAAATGACCCTTTCTCGTGGCCAAAGAGTTCACTCTCCAATAACGTCTCTGACAAGGCAGCGCAATCTACCTTTACAAAAGGATGATTCTTACGAGTACTATTGTAATGAATAGCCCTTGCTACCAATTCCTTGCCTGTTCCTGTCTCTCCCTGAATCAGGATATTAGCTTCCGTATTAGATACGTTTGATATAATTTCATAGATCTTTCTCATCTTTACACTTTCACCAACAATGTTACCAAAGGTATATTTTTCACCGAGTTCTGAGCGTAACCGGTCCACTTCCCCTGCCAGTCGCTGCATTTGTAATATCTTTTCAATAATAATAATAAGCTCATCGCGCTTGAACGGTTTCGTAATATAATCCGAAGCGCCGAGTTTCATAGCTTCCACGGCATTGGTAACAGTGCCATAACTGGTCATGACAACTACATCGATATGTGGATTTTGCTGTTTAACCTTCTTTAAGACCTCTATACCGTCCATTTCTGGCATAACTAAATCAGTAAGGACAATGGTATATATTCCATCCATAGATATCTTTTCAATGGCTTCTTTACTGCTTGCAACAACGTCCGATACATATCCCCTGCTCTTGAGGAGTTCCTTACACATCTCCCCCATTGCTATATCATCATCTACAATTAATATCTTCTTCAAAACTTTTATCCCTTACCTCAATTACTACTCATATTGGCAGTGATATAATAAATTTCGTGCCAGCGCCTGTCTTACTCTCCAACACTATTTTACCATTATGGGCTAAGATTATATTACTGCAAATCGATAGTCCTAATCCCGTCCCTTTACCAGGTTCTTTCGTGGTAAAAAAAGGGGTGAAGATATGTTTCTGGTCTTCATCAGATATACCGAATCCGTTATCTTCAAAGATAATATCAACAGATTTCGGTTCCGTATTTATCCTGGTTTCGATACATATATCTCCGCCTTTCGGTAAGGCATCTACTGCATTATTGATAAGGTTTAAAATTACCTGCTGAATTTGATTTCCATCCACAAATAACAGAGGCGCCTTATCATGAAAAATTTTATGTAATTTTATTTTACGGATTATCAAACGATGTTCAATAAGCGACAAGGTATTGTTGATCAAATGATGGATATTACACAATTTCCTTTCACAATTAGACTTTCTTGAGAAATCCAGCAGATTTCTGATGGTCTTTTGACATTTTATTATCTGTTCGGAAATAGTTTTAATCCGCCCTAATAACTTTTCATCATGGATATCCTCTGCCAGTAATTCGCAGTAACCGGAAATCGTTGCAAGAGGTGTATCTAGTTCATGAGCAAGACTTGATGCAATGAGACCAATAGAAGCCATTTTTTCCGTTTGCAGGAGTTGACTTTGCAAAGATTCAAGCTCTTCGTAGGCATGCCGAAGTTCACGTATTCGTTTGCCCAGCTCCAGTCGTTGTTGTTCCCGCTCTTCTTCGAATAATTTTCTTTCGGTAATATCCCTGAAAATTTCTACGGCATACTCCACATTTCCCTCTTTGTCTGCAATAGGGAATACAAAATGCTCCATACAATACTTCTTACCATCAAATCCTGTTTCCCATTTAATTACCTGTTGAGACTTACCAGTTTCAAAGACCTTTCCGGTTGCGCAGCTTTCACAAGGAGCGCTTTTTTCCCATAGCTGTGCATAACATTTGTTTCCCAACATTGACTGCCGTTTCTTCCCGCCCATCTTACTTGCAGCTTCATTTACGAATATGATTTGAAAATCTTTATTTATAATATTAATACAGTCATGAATGCCATCAAGGGCTGTTTGTAAAAATTTCTCAGATACCTCCACCGTTTCTCCTCACATGAAAAGAACTATTTCAGGATTATCTCCCAATCCGCTGAGGAAATAAACAGAACAATAATAAGAATCCATGAAAAAAATACTATATCAGAAACCTTAGTAACAGCGCAATTATATATTTTCTCTCTTGTATTAATCCTTGATAAAAATCTCTCAATGAGATAAAATGCTGCATTATTTATTCTTGCATTTCATTGTATAGGTCTTTTTTACATCCTTTGAATAACAGAATTATCATACAAAATCCAAGTCAAATTTTTGAATCAAAATATGTATAACTTTTTGATGTAAAGTATAGTAAGCAAAAAATTATGATAAAAAATAGCCTGTGGAGACGAATTATCTTCGGTTACATAATAATTACGATGTTTATGTTATCAACAAGTTTTTATTTAATCTTTCGCCTGAATTTTCTGAAAAAAGTTACTGACTCTGTTATGAAATCCGATATCCCTTCCATAGAGAATGGAGAAAAGCTGGTAGATAGCCTTCTCGAACAGGTCAGGAATGAGAAAAAATACCTGATTACAAATGATCAGGCCTTTTTAAATCTCTTTGATAAGAAAAAAATAGATTTCTTTGACCGGCTTCAATCTCTGGAAGAATATACAACCGGAGAAGAAAAAGTATTAATACATAAGATAAAAGAATTTTATAATAAATACATTGCAATTGTTTCTAAAGAGTTTATTCTCGTAGGGAAAGACAATATTATTCCACCTGATACCCGCTATGAGGAAGAAAAGAAAAATACCCTTGAACAGATTACTAAATCTATCAATACTATAATCCTGTCTCAACAGACTGCATTAATTAAAAAGATTGAATTATTACAACTAATCGTGCACAAATCTACCAAAGTAGCCCTTTCTTTAATCTTATCTGCAATCTTATTCGGAACGATATTCTCCTATTTCTTTACCCGCAGTATATGTTTACCCATAAAAACATTGCAGGAAGCAACAGAACGCATTTCTCAGGGAGATTTAGACTATCGGATCACAGTTTCATCCACAGATGAGATTGGTACTTTGGGGATTGCATTCAACCAGATGTGTAACAGACTGAAAGAGCTTGATCTCCTGAAATCGGAGTTTATTTCCAGTATCTCACATAACCTGAAAACTCCTTTAACTGCTATCCGGGAGGCTAATGAGCTCATGCTCGATAAAATTGCCGGCCAAGTCTCTGAACCACAAATTAAACTTCTTAATATTATAAAGGAGAGCACACACCGGCTTACATTGATGATTAATGACATCCTGGATATTTCCCGGGTAGAAGCAGGGTTGATGAGATATAATTTTCAATACTCAAATATCCATGATATCATTCGTAAAAGCATTGGCGAACTACGCTTTCTTGCGGAACGTAAAAGCATTTCCTTTCAGCATAAAAATGGAACTTCTATTCCTGAAATTTCATTAGATTATGATAAAATTGCTCAGGTAATAGATAATATCTTTAGCAATGCCATTAAATTTACTCCATCAGGGGGCATTGTCACAATAAATGTAAAAGAGGTAAATGCCCGTAGTTTTTCCTCTGATCATGGAGAAAAACACCAGATGAATAATGTGCATTCTTTTATTCAAGTCAGCATATCAGACACCGGGATTGGAATACCGGTAGAATATCACAAAAAAGTCTTCGATAAATTTCAACAGGTGGATAATAAAGGAAAAGGTTGTACTAAGGGAACCGGGTTAGGACTCTTTATTGCAAAACAGATCGTATTTGATCACGGAGGTGAAATTTGGGTAGAAAACAATGGAGAGCAAAACGGCGCTACGTTTCATTTCACACTGCCACTAAAATACAACTACGCTTAAACAGTTAAGATAATTTAATAGAAAACTCATTGGAGAATAAACCCTATGAATATAGTAAGAACGAAAAAATATTATTTTTTCTTACTCTTGTTTTTTCCAGTTCTTATGAACACCGGATGCGCCAGCCTGTCAGCAAAAAGAGAATTAAGCAAAAAAAATGAAGAAATCAAAATAATCAAAACAGATCTTCAGGTTAAAGAAAAAACTATTAACGATCTTCTCAATCGTCTTTCCTGGAAAGATCAGGAGATTGGAAAACTTACCGATGAGCTCCGTACTGCCTCAATGACAATTAAAACACTCCAGGATGATATTGAAAAGCTTAAAAAGGTAGACCTCTTAGACCGTCTTTCTTCGAAAGATCAGGAAATCGGGAAACTTGCCGACACACTGAAAACATCAGATCATTTGATTAAAACACTCAGAGATGAGATTGAAAAGCTCAAAAAAACAGATCTGTTAGAGCGCCTTTCCGTGAAAGATCAGGAGATTGGAAAACTTTCTGATGAACTCTACAGCGCTGATTCTAAAATTGAACTCCTCAAAAAAGATATTGAAAAACTCAGGGAAGTAGATGTGCAAATGGAAGAGAAAAAGAATCAAGTCGATACGAGTATTAAAGATACAATACCAGTAAATCCGTTAGAAGTAAAACAGGAAAACGGTACCATAACTGAAAAAGAACAGGAGGCAGAATAGTTTCTACAAAATAACATTATGCTAAATGAGAAAATATTAGTTATTGATGACGACACAAATATTCTGGAAGTTATCCAGATGCGTTTAAAAGCGTTGGGTTATCATGTTACAACGGCAAAGGATAGCAAAGAAGCCAAAAAAGCATTATCTGCTACTGCTTTTAACCTCGTTATCCTTGATTTGCGATTAGCTGAAGAAAACGGCATCCAACTGATGGAAGAGATCATGGGTGGCAATCCAATACTTCCTATTATTATCCTGACGGCACATGGAAGCATTGAAAGCGCAGTTGAAGCCATGAGAAAAGGAGCATACAGCTACATAACGAAACCTTTTAATAATGAAGAACTATCCATCCTTATTAAGAATGCCCTTGAAAAACAAAGGCTTACCCGGGAAATCGAACAACTCAGAAGTAAACTCAATGAACAACACAATTTTAAGAACATTATCACCCAGAATAAAAAAATGCAAGAAATCTTCGAACGCGTCATAAAATTATCTCAAACTGATTGTACTGTTGCCATTTATGGAGAGAGTGGCACAGGTAAGGAGATGATTGCAAGGGCTATCCACCACAACAGTAACCGGTCAAAGGGGCCTTTTGTCGCAACGAACTGTGGCGCCATACCAGAAGGCTTATTGGAAAATGAACTCTTTGGACACATACGCGGCGCATATACAGACGCCCATGAATCAAAGGATGGTCTTTTCACACGGGCGGAAGGAGGAACTGTTTTTTTAGATGAAATTAGCAATACTTCAGCAACATTGCAAGTCAAGCTTTTAAGGGTGTTGCAGGAAAGGGAAATTAAACCTGTTGGCGGCTCAAAAAATATCAAGGTCAATGTAAGGGTTGTTGCCGCCTCAAATACAGACCTGCACAAAGCCGTACAGGAAGGAATATTTCGTGAAGATTTATTCTATCGCATACATGTTGTGCCTATTTATCTTCCCCCTTTAAGAGAAAGGAAGGATGATATCCCTTTATTGGCGAATTATTTTATGACAGAATTTTGCAAAGCGCTGAAGAAAGATATTCTTGAATTTACACCGGCTACACTCCAAAGGATGGCCCTCTATGATTGGCCTGGCAATATACGTGAACTAAAAAACAAAGTTGAACATGCCACTATCATGAGTAATAAAAATGTCATAACTCCGGAAGATATGTTTAACAACGTAGAAACAATACCAAAGAGTACCTTCAACTCGTTTAAAGACGCCAAGGAGAGATTTGAACATGAGTATGTGGAAAATCTCTTGAAAATAAGCAAAGGGAATATCTCAAAAGCTTCAAAAATGGCAAACCGTAATAGGGCTGAGATTTATAAATTAATTAAAAAATACAATATCAATATTGAACATTATAAACATATTTCCCCGTAAATAGCCGCGGAAAAACCTCCGTACCCTTCCTCAGTTCTTTTAAATCTAAATTCCAGGACAGTAAAAGTCCCGTAGTCAACAAGAGCGGAATGAACAATAAAATCAAAGTGATTAAACGAAAGGCTCATGGATTTCATGATGTTCGGTATTTCTCTCTGGTCATGAAAAGTGCCTTTGCTTTTAGCAGCTAATTGGGAAAAGAACAACAAAAAAGGGCAACTCAGCGAGTTGCCCTTTTTATCTATCTTCGAAAATACTACTCACAAATTACGTAGTCTTCACTTATTGTACTAAGTGTCCGCCTTCTTTCTTTTCTTCCTTCTTCTCTTCCTTTTTCTCATCGGTTATCAACTGGATAAGATGGCCTTCTTTCTTTTTCTTTTCTTCTTCCTTCTTTTCTTCTGTTACGAGCTGTATTAAGTGCCCGCCTTCCTTCTTCTTTTCTTCTTCCTTTTTTTCCTCCGCTGTAACAGAATTTACAAACACAGTATTTAATACACCACTATAAACCAATGCACCAGCAAAAGCAACACTAAGACCTAACTTCTTCAACATTTCCTTCTCCTCCTTAAGATTAGGAAAAATATCCCACGCTCCTGAGAACACTCTCAGCATAGCTACTGGGGTTTACGCCTTAATCACAACAAGATAATTGATAAAAGATCCTTAATTGCTTAAAGGCAAAATCTAGCATATCATGGCATCCCACAGATGAAACTAAATATGCATGTGTGAGAAAATACAAATATAATAAAATAAATCTGAGTTTAGAAATTTAAGCATAGAAATGCTGGCTGCTTACCAACAGCCTTTTATCCTAAATTTGATACTAAATCATAAGCGACTTTCCATACATCGCCTGCGCCCATTGTTATTACTACATCGCCCGGTTTTACCTGGAAAGAAAGCTCTTTGGTGATATCACATAAGTGTGGAATATAACGTACGTCGGCACCCATAGCACGGGTCTCCTCACATAATTTCATCGAGTTCATCGCCGTCCTCTCATATTCACTATCACGGGCTGCATAAATATCCGCAAAAATTACCTTGTCTGCATTCTGAAAGGAGCTTGAGAATCCC